>JAIUMY010000003.1 GCA_022565335.1 Opitutales bacterium | reverse complement strand
TTTACGGACTGTCCGGCGGTTTATCATGTGATGTCGCGGACAGTGAATGGAGAAAAGATTTTTGGCGAGAAGGAGAAAGCCGTTCTTGCCAAAATGTTACACAAGGTGGCGGCCTTTTCAGGGGTCAGGGTCTTGACCTACTGTATGATGGCCAATCACTTCCATATTCTGGTGGAAGTGCCCAGTGCGGAGGGCATTGAGCTGACCGACGAGGAGTTGGTGGAGCGGTATGGGCATTTGCACGGGGAGAATAATCATCTGCGCAAGACTCCTCGTTCAATAGCCTACGCGCCCAATTCGGTGGAACAGATGCAGCGGACGCTGGAACAGGGAGGAAAGGAGGCGGAGGAACTCCGCGCGGCCTTGCACAAGCGGATGCACAATCTGCCGGAGTTCGTGAAAACCTTCAAACAGCGGGTAAGTATCTGGTATAACAGTGAGTACCGACGTTATGGTCCTTTGTGGAGTGAGAAGTTCAAGAGTGTCCTGGTGGAGGGGCGGGCCAATGCCTTGAAGGTGGTGGCAGCCTACATCGATTTGAATCCGGTTCGGGCGGGATTGGTGGATGATCCGGGCAAATATGCCTACAGTGGTTACGGGGAGTCGGTGATGGAGGGAGAGCCGAAGACCGAGTTGGGATATATTGTGAATGCGATTGATAAGGATACGGGCAGCGATGTGTTGCGATTTTACCGAATGCTGGTGTTGGGGCAGGGACGTATGCCGCGGGAAGGCAAGGTGCACCTTGATGACCAAGCGGCACATGAGGAAATTACCCGTTTGCTCAGTGAGCAGGCCAAGAGCGATAGTGAGCGTCGCGGACGAGAAAGGACATTTGCGGCCATTACGAAAGGACAGGTGGTGGGTTCAGAATCTTTCGTTGGAGGATTGCTGAAGGAAGCGAAGCAATGCCTTTCGCGCAAAGTACGTCGCCCCAGTCTGATTTTTGAGACCCCGCTTACGGGATTGTTTTCACCGAATTTTTTCCGCTTCAACAAAACCAAGCCATCGAAGCCGAAATGAATACTAAAGCAGAGCTAAAATCCATGCCAATGAAATTAAGTTCTATTAACTTAAATATTGACGAATGTGTCAGGTAAGGGGCGAAGGGTTGGGAGGTGATTGTATGGGTTCCACCTGGGCAAGTGTGTAGAGGGGGTCTTTTGTATTTGGGGGTGAATTCCTATCCGAAGTTTTGACTCCTTGGGCAAATGGGAAATCTTGGGGTATGTACAGGGCGGTTTTTTTGGGGTTTCTTTGGTTGGTAAGCTTTTCCATATCGAAAGGTGAAGACGCTACAGTTGCCGCTTTTACTGACCAAGGCTTTCGTTTGCCTCAGCCCAACCGGGAGTTGCCTTTCCCGGAAACTCACGGAAGTCATCCGGAATACCTTATTGAGTGGTGGTATGTTACCGGACATTTGTTTGCCGGAGACAGGCGTTTTGGGTATCAGGCGACCTTCTTCCGCCGGGCTTACCCTGCCGATGGGCATGCTCCCGTTTTGGAAGAGTTCGGGGCTGATCAATTGTATCTGGCTCATATGGCGCTTTCGGATATCGAAAGCGAAACCTTTTATTTTGAGGAAAGATTAAACCGCGATGGTTGGGATGCTTTTGCGGAGGTAGGGCGGATGGATGTCCGGAATGGGAACTGGAGTCTTGTGATGGAGGATCCGGAGACGGAAGAAATGTTTTTGCAATTCACGGTGGAAGGGAAGGTTCAGGCCGAACTTTCCCTCGTACCCGAACGTCCACTGGTACGCTTTGGGGAGGATGGTCTTTCGCGCAAAGGAGAGGATCCGGAGGCGGTGAGTTATTATCTGAGTTTCAGCCATCTTAGGAGCAAAGGGACCTTATTTGTGGAAGGCGAGGAGTTTACGGTTGAGGGTCTCAGTTGGATGGATCACGAAATTGCCAGCCGTCAACTCGGTGAAGATCTGGAAGGTTGGGATTGGATGGCGGTTCATTTTGATGATGGAACGGCCCTGAAAGCTTATCAGCTTAGACGACCGGATGGGTCTCCCGACCCTTGGTCCGCATTTATCTGGTTTGATGAAGAAAACCAAAAAACAACCCTTTATGCAGAGGATTTTGAATGGCGTCGAGTCGGCTATTGGGAGAGCCCGGAAACCGGGACCCGCTACCCCGTTGAGGTCGAACTCCGGGCGCCTCACCCGAAGACCGAATCAACCCTTCATTTGCGAATTGAGCCTTTCTTTGAGGCGCAGGAAATTACCGGTGAATTGGGCGGAACGGGTTATTGGGAAGGGGCTTGTCGGGTGATCGATGTAAACACGGGCGAGGTGGTCGGGCAGGCGTATATGGAATTGGTGGGGTATCAGGCTCCGGTTTCGGCGACTTTACGTTGAAACGCTTTTTAACGTTGAGTTTTTGGTCTCCAGGGGAAAAGAGTTTTTGCAATGAAAACCCCGGCAACCATCCTGGAGGAGGAAATTCGGCGACTTCTCGAGCAAAAAGGCCGCGTCGTAGGTTCTGATCTTTTTTCAGATACCTTGACGCTGCGAGGTGATCTGGGTTTGGATTCCTTTGACTTAGCCGAATTGACGGTGCATTTGGAGGAACGAACCGGGGTGGATATTTTTCAGGAAGGGGTGGTGAATACGCTGGGTGAGGTCCGCCAGCGTCTTGATTCCGACAGGAAATGAATGTTTTATGAAGGAAAGGCGCCCCAAATTGTTGTTCGATGGCAGAAGCGGAGAGAGCTTAACGTATGATGACCTCCGGAGGGAGTTAGCGAATGAAGTGGTTTTCTTGAATCCTGTCTGCCGTCCGCAATCGGCCGTTGAAGCGGTGAGAGCATTCGTCAAGGCGGTGGTGACAGGCCAGGAATTGGTTTTACTGGATCCTGCGCAGACGGAGGCTGAAATTTCGGCGATGGGTTTTTCCCCGAAGAACCTCAGTCGCCGTGAAGAGGTTCGGGGGAAAAAGTTGCCGGAAGATCCGGTTGCCTGGTGGGATATCTTTTCTGAAGAAGAAAATTCTTTTAAATTGACCCTTTTTACCTCTGGCACAACGGGGCAACCGAAACGGGCCGTACATTCACTGAAATCCCTGGCCCGAATGGTTCGTCGGTCGAGCACCCAGCAATCATCGGTATGGGGGATGGGGTATCACCCCACCCATATCGCGGGGATTCAAGTTTTAGTGCAAGCGCTGGCCAATGGGAATCCTCTGGTATTACTTCACGGTATAGACGGGGAATCCTCCCTTTCCCTTATGGCCAAAGAAAAGATAACCCATCTGGCCGCAAGCCCATCCTTTTTCCGACAAATCCCCAAAGGGAGTCCGCCGTCGACCACCGTTCGTTCGCTCACGCTAGGCGCCGAACCTGCCCGTCAGGAAGATTTTAGCCGATTGCGCGATCTTTTTCCCCAGGCTCGTTTACGAAATGCCTATGCTTCCACCGAAGCCGGAACCTTACTCATGGGCGAAGAAGAGGTTTTGACAATTCCTCCTGAAAGCAAGGAGTTGGTGAGGATTCAAGACGGGCAAATCTTTGTCGCTGCGTCGGCTTGGAGGGCTACTTTGAAAGACCGGGTTGGGGAGGATTGGATCCCTACCGGAGATCGGGTCGAATGGGTGGACCACAAACCTGGCTGGTTTCGGATTCTGGGACGACAGGAGGATAGTATTTCAACCGGGGGATGGCAGGTCAATCCCCATGAAGTTGAAGCTGCTTTACGTGAATTTCCCGGGATTAAGGATTGCCGGGTTTATGGTCGCAAAAATTCTTTGCTGGGAAATGTTGTGGCCGCAGATATCGTTACTTCCGACAGTTCCAAGGGGGTAATGGATTCGGATATCCGAAGATTCTTGGCAGATCGTCTCCAGAATCATAAACTCCCCAGATTTATACGAAGGGTAGCGGAAGTCCCCCGAACCCGTACCGGCAAAATTCGACGCCTATAAACCATGAATAAAACGATTCTTTTAACCGGAGCCAGCCGTGGGTTGGGGCAGACTATTGGGGAGCAAATTCTGCGCAAGGGGTGGTCTTTGGTTGCGGTCAGTCGTGGAGAGAGTTCGGTTTTGCAAGAGTGGCAGAAAGCCTACCCGGGCAAGGTGTCTTTTGTCGCCCAGGATCTGGCAGAAGTTGAATCCTTGGACGGAGATTTTTTCGAAAAACTTTTTCCGGATGGTCGGGAGGTTCATGGCTTCGTAAATAATGCCGCTTTGGCCTACGATGATTTGGCGACCAATCTTCAACTGTCGGCTCTTGACCGCATGATGAAGGTGAACGTGTATGCCCCGATGCTTTTGACCAGGGAGGTTTTGCGCCGAATGCTTCTTCGTAAGACCAAAGGTTCGCTGGTACACCTTTCTTCGGTGGCTGCGCATACCGGTTACAAGGGGTTGGCAATGTATGGGGCCTCCAAAGCGGCCCTTGAAGGCTTTTCAAAAAACATTGCCCGGGAGTGGGGGCGTTTTGGCATCCGCAGCAATTGTGTCGTTGCCGGCTATATGGAAACCGATATGACGGCTTCGCTGACCGCGGAGCAAAAATCCCGTATTTATCAGCGGACCGCTTTAAAAGGGCCAGTCAGCATGGAATCGGTGGCATCCTTTATCCTGTACCTGCTCTCTGACGAAAGTCATTCCCTTACCGGACAAAACCTTCCCGTCGATTCCGGCACTTTGTAGTTGTACCACTTTTCATAACGGTAAAGGGCGTTCAGGGGTCAACCCGCTCGCAAGCTGAGGAAGACAATCCCTTCGGCTCCCGGAGTGGCTTTGATGGCTCGTAGGATTTTGCGTTTTTGCAAGGACAACTCCTGTCTGGCAATTGAGTGAGTTACCCCGATGACCGCGGTTTTGCCCCGATCGATTTTCATTAAATAACTAAAAGGGGCGAAGTGGGAACCGACGATTTCCTCCCATCGGTCCATGATTTTTTGTTCTACGCTGGTTCCGTCGATCGAATGACGGTCAATGATCCCTGGCAATAAGTCGGCCAAGGTTTTTACCCTTCGGTTTTCCTGATTGCCGTATTGGAAGGGGATTCCCCGAAAGGCCGCCAACGCCTTTTCCGCATTCCGCCCGAGGGTGAGGTTGAGACTCTTCTTGTTATTTTTTGCCGAGGTCACGGGCACGATCGAGGGTTTTCTTCTCATCTTCAGTCAAGGAACCGAAGCCGTGTTCGTTGATTTTATCAAGAATGCGATCAACTTCCTCCTGCGTTTTTTTGCGTGAACTGAGATTGATGGTGAAATTCCGGGTGGTTTTTTCGACTTTATCCTTTTTCTTCCACCAGGAAGGCTTTTCCACATTACGGTCTGATTTCTGGAACAGACCACCGGATTTAAAAAGCACCCGATAGAAAAGGTATCCGTAAAGCGCCCCGGCAAGGTGGGCCGAAAAGGCCACATTTCCGGTCCCCGGCAATTCGTAAAAGATAAAACCAAACCCATTGATACCGACGAGAATATAAGCCAGAACAACGGGCTTAATGGGAAAAGGGAAGGGAAAAAGATAAAGAGGCTGGCGCGGGTTTAGGCAGATAAAACAAATGACCAGGCCAAAAACTCCGGCCGAGGCTCCCACCAGAGGACGGGTGCTATCAAAATTAAAAAGGATCCAGCCGATTCCTCCCAACAGGATACCCCCAAAGTAGAGAATCAAAAAAAGTTTATCCCCCATTCGCTGCAAGAGTGGTTGCGCGAAGAAGTAAAAGATCAGCATATTTAACAGAATATGAAAAAGATTCTGCGTGCTGTGGAGGAAACCGTAGGTAAAAAAGGACCAGACCAAGCCTTCTTGAATGCCTTGCGGGTAAAGGGCGAAATAACGCTCCATGAACCCCCTCTGGGTGGGGCTTGCAGGCGCAAACCAAATTGCGGAAATCGCCTGTATAATAAAAATGGCAACAGTTACGCCGATGATCACACGATCGACCTGCCAGCCACTTTTCCCCGAGGGTGGTTGGTATCCGGATTGCATGTAAGGCCGATCGTAAAGCATCAACGTAAACTAAGCCAATCTACGCCCAGGGACAAGACTGGACTCTATTTCTGGACAAAATCAATTTTCGTCCTTGAGAAGAATCCGCAGGGAAGCTGAAAGTACCCGGAAGCCGTTGCCGGCAGGGAAATCCACCGACCGGAATTCCGCTGATTCCAGATCGGACCACTGGTCTTCGGGAAGGGGGATTTCCTGGATGACCGCGTCATCAAAGTTTGAAGACGATCTGGGCAAGGGTAGTTCGTGCTCGCCAAAGGCAATGGTTCCTTCGCCCCGGTGAACATCATGGGTGATCAAGCGCAAACGAACCTCCTGAATATTTTCGGGAGAAGGAAGGCGCCCGTCCCAGTTGAAATTGGTTTCCAGACTTTCTCCGGGAGCGACCCAGGAAAGAACCGCATCAGCAAAGACCTGCTGCCAATTTTCCTTTTGTTCGGGTCGATAATCCTCTTTGCTCAGGGTGAGCCGTAAAGCCGCTCGCGAGGGGAGAGGGTAATTGTTTAGACCTTCCGGGGAAAAAGTCTCAGGGTCCAACCGTTCTAAAACGGTATCGCCGGAACCTCGCTGCACGTCCATCCCTTCAATGTCGCCCACGCGTTCGCCAGCGATGAGATTGTCCCCGCCAACAAGGCGTTTGGCTTCATCCAGAGAAAATTCTGCAGGGAAGGGGAAATTGAGTTCCCGTTCCTTGCGGGAATTGTTGAAAAGAAACACCACGATCTGGTCGTCCTGCGGGGAACTCGCCAGCCCCATTAAGCGGGGGTCGGAGGTCCGGAGATCAAGGATTTTTCCCCGTAAGGTGGAGAGAATACGATAGGCATCGCGCTCTCCCTGATTGCGCAAATAGCCATCCCAGAGGGCGTGTAAAGCCCGGCCCAGGTTGCGGTCGGGAGCGGCCATGATACTGGCCAAAATGTCTTCGATGTTATAATGGGCTTTGTCCAGACTGTTTCCTCCCAAGTCGTTGGCTTCGGTGTTGTAAATAGGGACTCGCTTGTTAAAACGCGTATCCATATAAGCTGTCGCCACATCAAAGCTGGCGGCAAAAGTTTGACGGTATCCGCCGTAATGGTGCTCCGCTAAAAAATCGATCTCTTCGTGAGCGGCATCGAGGAAGGGAATTACATGGTCCTCCAGGACGCTGAAAGCATCGCTGTTAAAGGAAGGGGCCGAGGGGCCTCCAAGAAGGACGTGAGGATTGGCGGAGCGGGCTCCCCGGGCAGCGGCGAGGAAGATATCGGAATAAATGGCCATTCCCTTTTCCGCCGGGATATAGCCATGCTGCGTTGGGTCCTCCCATGTTCGGCGATTGGGTGGTTGACGGTGCCCCATGTTGAAATGCCGTCCCCACATGAAAGGTTCATTCCATACCTCAAAGCGGCGGAGCAAGTTGAAATCGTCCCCGGGGGTCCAGGCTCCGGCCGCTTGGCGGCGATAGAAATTGAAAACGTTCTCCAAAAATCCTTCCAGATCGTTATCCATCCACGAAGGCCGGTTCCAGAGATCCTGGGTATGGCACCAGATGATGTGGTCCACGGCGTTGCCGGCCCGGGCCAGTCGATAGATTGCGCTATCCGGTTCTTCCTCAATTTTCTTCTCCAGCCGTTCGGCGACTTCCTCGTCGCTGATTGGGCGGGCGTTGAAACCAGTGTGCGTTAACGGCCGGAGAAAACCTGGATTCAAAGATGCGAGATGTTCTTCGGCGGTGACCTCACCCTCCCGGGGATCGCGGATGCCGCCAACCTGGTGAAACCCAAAGAGCCCGGAAGGGACTTCATAGGCACCCTCCTGGCCGATAATACGGTTGGGGTCGAGGGAAATGTCGACCGGATCCTTTGTCAGGTCGCGGTAAGCTGGATCCCAGCCAACCAGTTCCACCTTATGTAAAGCAAAGGGAATATCACCGATGCCAAAGGGGTTATTGATGCCGATATCGAGATGACGAACGCGATCCAAATCAAGAAAGTATGTTCCTCCGGTACCGCCCCGGAAGTCGCTAAAGGGAATGGTAACTGTTACTTTTTCGCCCGCCAGGGGGGCGGCATGGTTCACGCTGTATGAGGTGCCTTCGTCTTCTTGAATGGTTAAAAGAATCCCCGCATGGGCGAGCTTAGAGGGGCTTGATACGGTCAGTCGGAGACCACTCCAATCTTCCCAGTTTTGGGGGTCCTCGGGGCCAAGGAGGTAACGCGCTTGGGCGGCATGGTGAGAAGCTACGCGCTCTTCCGGTAAACGAGCCAGCAAGGGGAGACCTTCTTCTTCCGAAGGCGAACCGTTTAGGGTCATGGGGCCGACAAAACCGATACGACCAGTTTGTGGGCGATAATTGTATCCGCCCACCAACTCTCCTTCAAGTGACTGGTCTTCAGTTTTCAGAATGCCTTGGTATGTTCCTTCTACCAGGTACCCACTGAAGATAGGAGTTTGCACGCGCCACGGGGCCATGGAGGCTTCCCGCAGAGGCAAGTAGGGGAGGATCTCGGATTCGTTTACCTGGCCTTGTACTTCCAGAATATACTCATCGGCGGGATTGGGAATTCCAACCGTTCTGGGACGCGGCGAATCAGGTCCGATGGTAATCGCCACTTTACCGGAAAAAGCCAGGGATTCATCGTCCCAGGTCCATTCGAGCAATTCGGCGCTGTTTTCGCTGCGTTGGTTATAGTCCGCACTGGCGTGGTTGGCCTGAGCCTGCCACGCTCCATCTTCTTTGTGGAATTGGAGGGTGACTTCGCCTGGCCCGCTGAGGGAGGGATGCTCCCGCAGGTGTATGAAGCGGAGCGACAACAACATGTTCTCCCGGTCGGTTGGGGCCACTTGATGAGCAGAAAAAAGGATCTCTGATTTCTTGATCTCCGGAATCCCGTAAGGGAGTTGGCTTTCATGCAGAGACCACGTACGGGGGATTTCGTTGTTTTTTTCTTCGTCCATCGCCAGACACGCAGAAAAGCTAAGAGCCGCCAAGGGTAAGAGGGAAAGTCCCCATCGGGCTTTTCCGGCAAAAGGTTTGATTCGTCTATGCATTTTGAAGGGGTTTGATATCAACAGTCTGAAAACTTAAGGAGAGTGGGCAAGCAAAGAAATTGTTCCCCCCGTCAAAGCAAGGAGGACGAAGTCTCATCGTTTACCGCTGACAACGGTATCAGAATGGGTTTTTATCGGTATAAATGATTGTTACGCTTTTACGGGAATACCTGGAGGGGTATGGACTGCGTCCGGTTCAGAAAAGAGTTTGGCTGGACGGAAATCGTCGTCTTCCCCCGGAGGAACGAGTCCTTTTGCACTGGGGAGCGGCCGTTGAATCTGCTCAGCCGGGATTCTATTTGTTCAGTAATCAAATCCCTGTGCTGCCAACGGGGGTTCTATGGGTGTATCCTCCTCTGTTGGAAGGGTTTTCCTCCACTTTAGTCCGTAAACCCGATCAGCTTTTGAAATTTGTCCAGGGCCGAATCAATAAAAATTTCCAAAAAGAGCGGGACCAACTGAAGGCCGAAAGCGAAATCCCTAATCCTCATTTTTTTCTTCTGATACCCGCTTTCCCCTTGCGCGAACCGCAAAAGGGGCGAATGGAGAAACTTTTGTCGGACGAAGGAATCAGCGGGGTTTTCTCCCTGCGGAGCGTGATGCTTGATCTCGTTGCCAAAATAGAAAGCGGAAACAAGTTTCACGAAAATCCTGCCATGGAGATTATTCGTCTTTTCAAAGCTCATGACCTTTTGAGTGAGCCGCAGATGCGGATCTTTGAGTAACAGGCGCTGCGATGATGGCAAAATCGTCGCGTCCGTTGGGGGGTACAAAACTTGACTCAAGTCCGTGTTAGAAACTCAGCAGGCGCTGGGAAGAGTCCTGCCATATGGCCGCAATTTCCGGAGGGGTTGCGGTGGTGATACCCTCCCGCAGCTCACTTGGGTCAAGTTCTCTTTGGGGTAAATATATGGCACAGACCTGAACCAATGCCCCGTGCTCAAGGAGGCGCTCCAATAATTGAGCGGGGCTGATTTCTGGTGGTAGAATCGCCGGCGATTCTACGTCAGATAAGGCCAAGTCTCCCGCTTCCCCGCAAAGGAGAATGCGCACTTGGGCACCTTCTTTGGCCGCTTCCATGGAAATAACCAAAGCCATAAATTGGATTTCCGGGTCCTCTGAGGTCAGGGTTAGAAAGATATCAGTTGGTTCGGGCAATTCATCTGCCGGGTTGGCCTGGATCGCGCTCGTAAGGGATAAGCTGAGGATGAGGAGGGTTGTTGGAAATACACGCATAGGACTTAATTGTGGGCTTATTGGAATGACAATTGGCAATTAAACAAATGATGCCTTGTCTGGCAAGAGAGGGGCGCATTTTGAAGTTTCAACGCAAGGGCAAAAGGATAACAAACCTAGCCCCTCCGGAGGTTCGGTTTTCGGCATAGATTTGCCCATTGTGTTTTTCCACAATGTCCTTGGATATGCTTAATCCCAACCCGAGGCCAAAAGAACGACTTTGGTTTTTGGTAGTGAAATTGGGTTTGAAAAGTTTATCCAAAATCCCCTGCGGCAACCCCGGTCCGGTGTCCTCAAACGTAACCTTGACCTGATCATCCTCGGTTTTGGCTAACTTTATATCAAGGCGACCATGATCCTCCATGGAATCGCACGCGTTTACCATGATGTTTGTCCAAACTTGGTTCAGTTCACCAGCGTTTCCGGGAACTTCCAGCTTTTCCGGGGCCTCAAGGTGGACAAATACTTCCTTCAGGCGATTGCTGAGAATCAGGAGCGTATCTTCGATCCCCTGGCGTAAATCGACCGGAGCATTTTTCATCTGCCCAGGGCGGCTGTAGTTTTTCAGTCCTGCGATAAGCTTGCGTATCCGGTCGCCGGCAATGCTTACGGTGCGCACATGGTGAGCAGTCTCAAAGGGGAGTATGACCTCCTCGAGAAAATCGGCTTTGTCCGCCATCGTTTTGGCCTTACGGAAGGATTTCTGGATCAGTTTGTTCTCCCGCAAATGATCACGGGTGCTTTCGGGAAGGAAGGAAAGGCGGCGGTAGAGAGAACGGGGCAGGTCCGGAAAAAGCTTTTCCCATTGCTCACGGTTTTTGTCGAGTTGTTCTCTGGCCGGGTGATTCCCGTCCCGAAGACCTTCCTCCCAAAAGGCTGGGCCCGTTTCCCTGATGATTGTCAGGTCCTTGTCCTTAAGCATGGCAAACAAATGCTCCAAAGATTCGCGCAAATAATCGGTGGAGCGTAGCATCGCCGCGGCAGGGTTGTTGATCTCATGGGCCAGTCCGGCGATGAGTTGCCCCAGAATTGCCAAACGTTCCTGGTTCACCAAGCGGTTCCGGGTTTGCTCAAGTTCGATAATGGTGTCGCGTAACTCGTTACGCTCCTTGGCCAGGGTGGCGTTCAAAGTCGCCATTTTTAGTTGTACCCCGACCATTCGACGGTAGCGCTGCGCCATGTTGTCGCGAATCAACATGAGAAGGGCACCGCCTATGGGGTCGGCGTAGTTGTAGTGGTCGAACTCTTCCCAGGTTAGCCGGATTGCCGTGACTTCGTTTTGACAGCGGCCGCCAACAAAATTCCGGTTGCGGGCAAAATAGGAAAGCAACCCCATCATATCGCCGGAAGAGAGGCTATCAACCTGCAGGCGTTGACCATCATCCGTGGTTTTATAGAGAGCCACTTCTCCTTCGAGAATAATGAACACCCTTTCCTGCCTTTCGCTTTCGCGGATCAGCCAATCGCCCGAGGCGTATTTTTTGATTTTTTTCTGATTCTCCTCGGAGGAGGTAAAGGCCTCGCGAATTTCTTTAATCAGCCGATCAGTATTCTCTTCGGAGACGGGGGTGGTTTCCGGGCTTTCGCCGTTCATCAGATAGAATCATTAAAGAGATCCCGGCGTGCGACATCGGTCGCCAGTCTTTCCGTGTCAAGGATCGCCATGTAAGGAATCGGATTGATTTTGTTTTCGAGAACAAAATCAGTGAGCAAATTGCGCGTTGTTTCAAGGAGTTTCTCACGGTCCCAGGGCTTGGCCACGTAATGGTCGAGGTGGGCGCGATTCAAGGCTTCAATGGTATCTTCCTGTCCGGCCTGACCGGTGAAAAGAACCTTTTTCGCGCGGTTGAGTTCTTTGTCCTTGGCGAGCTCGATCAGGAAATCAACCCCACTTTGGCCGGGCATTACATGGTCACAGAAAATCAGGGCCAGGGATTGGCCTTTGGACTTGATCGTTTCGAGAACCTTCTTGGCTTCGTTTGCATCGCTGGCGGTTTCCAACACAAAATGGTCCTCAAAGGAAGACAGATCGCGGGCGAGTGAATCCAGTACGTCGGCTTCGTCGTCGACCAGGAGAAGGGTGAGTTCAGGTCTTTTCATAAAGTCAGGTTAGAAAAAAAAATGCCGGAAAGCAAAGAAAAGCGGACATCCTAACAGAATTCGCTTTTCGCTGTTGCGCGGAAATTGGTTATTCTTTGAGATAGATTGTTTATGAAACTACAAACCCCTAAAGAAATCCACGGAGAACCGGCTTGGTCCCTGACCTCTGGTCCTGTTTCCCTGAGTTTAACCAAGCGTGGAGGTCATCTTGGTCCGGTGGCCTTTTCTCTTCCGCGAAATCGGGTGGTCGAGCCATACTCCAAAGCCCCCTGGAAGCCAAAGGACTGCGAAAAGGGCACTCCGCCGATTCTGGAAGTTCTGCGCGGTGACTTCTTCTGTCTCCCTTTTGGCGTTTCGGAATCCGTTCCCGGGGTCCACGGAGATCCGGCAAATCTTTCCTGGCGCTTGGTGAAAGAAAATCACACCTCTTTGACGGCCGATCTGCGCCTTCGCCAGTTTCCGGGGAAAATACGCAAAATCGTCTCCCTCGACGGCGAAAGCCGCGCGGTTTATCAGGAACACCAAATCAGCGGCCTTGAAGGAGCCTTCAATTACGGCCATCACGCGATTCTGGAATTTCCGGAGGAGGGCGGACCTTACTACTTTAATACCAGCCCGATTCGTTTCGGAGGAATCAAGCCTCCTCCCTACGATAATCCTCCCGGGGGGGAGTATGGGGCTTTGCCCAGCGGGGCGACTTTCCAGCATCTGCGCAGGGTGCCCACCATACGCGAGGGGAAGGTGGACCTGCGGGAGTATCCTGCCCGGGAGGGGTTTGAGGATTTGGTAATGGTGAGCGCCAAACCTACCGGCTTTGCCTGGACGGCGGCAACCCTTGACGGCTATGTTTGGTTCTCCCTCAAGGATACCAGGGATTTCCCCAGTACCATGATGTGGTTTTCCAACGGTGGTCGCCATAGCCCTCCATGGAACGGTCTGCACCGTCGCCGTTTGGGATTGGAAGAAGTTTGCTCGTTTTTCAGTGATGGCTTGGACACCTCACGGACCGAGCCCCTGCGGAAAAAATACGGCGTCCCCTGCACCAGAACTTTCAAGGCTGACGAGACCGTTTCGCTGCGAATTGTTCAGGGGGTTCATCCCGTGCCGAAAAACTTTGGCATGGTAACGGATCTTCGTCCGCTTCGGGGGGAAGAGGCGATTTTGATCATGAACGCCGCCGGAAAGAAAATCAGGGTTCCCGTTAAATGGTCTTTTCTTGCGGGCCTTTCCGCATAACCTCAAACTCAAAAGAAACTTATTATGGAAAACAAAGCCTTGCTCGCAGAAAAATTATTACGGGAACGCCATGAACCCATGAAACACCCGGTGGTTTCCGGGTTTGATGGGTTCGTCGATGAGATGATCTCGGTAGTGAATGAACGTCGCAGCCTCGACGATTATGATGCCGTTCCGGATATCGCCACTTTTGGCAAATTAATTTCCGGGGCGGCCGGGCATAGCAGTCTGCGTGAAATTGTTGTCAACCAGGTCGATGCCGGTGGCTGTGCCGTCAATATGGGTGATGGATTGGTGAATTTCGGCTTGCCGCTGGATCTTTTCGCCACCCTTGGCGAGCCAGAGCATCCGGCTTTCGCCGAACTCACCCGGCGATGCCGCACCGTCGAATCCTGGGGCGCCGAACCGGGTCGCACCCTCGCATTTGAATTTGCCGATGGCAAACTGATGTTCAGTGCGGTTCGCCAGTTGGCTGATTTGGATGCCTCCTATGTGCAGCAAAAATTAGCCACCGGGCCCTATCTCAAAAGTTGTGAGGAAGCCTCTCTGATTGCCCTGACCGACTGGACTCTCTATCCGCACATGACCGAGGTTTGGAAGATTCTGTGCGACGAGGTCTATGCCAAACTCCCGGCCGGAAAACGTTTCATGATCGACCTCGTTGACCCGTCCTCCCGCTCGGAGGAGGACATTCGGGCCATGCTCAAGGTTCTTCCGGATATCTCTCAAAATGGTGTTTTGACTCTCGGCCTAAACGGCAACGAAGCCAACCTTCTGTGTCGCATTTTGGGATTGCCGGAAGGTGAGGATGCCGAGGATTCGGTGGCCACCCAAGCGGTCGCTTTGCGAAAAGCCCTGGAGATCGATGAGGTGGCGGTTCACTGGATTAAATATGCTGCGGTGGATGGCCCTGACGGAGCCGCCTCGATCACCGGACCGTATTGCCCCAAACCGAAGAAAAGTACCGGAGCGGGGGATCGTTTCAACGCCGGTTATGTGCTTTCCACCGTGCTGGGCTTTGCCCCCTGGGAGCGTCTGGCGATCGGGACCGCTTCCTCTGGGTTTTTTGTTCGGGAGGCGCGCAGCGCGAATCTCGATGAGCTTGCCCAGTTCCTTATTGATTGGGAAGGAGAGACCCCTTGAAACAGAAAGCCCGGATCATCGAAGCCTTGTCCGGAATTGTCGGGCGGGAACAGGTTCTGACCGAAAAGGAAGACGTTTTGCCTTTCGGCTTTGACGGTACCGCGGCCCTCAAAAAGGCCGCTGAATGTGTGGTTTTTCCAGGCACCGTTGAGGAAGCCGCCGCCGTTGTGCGTTTTTGTTCAGAAAATGATTTGGCGATGGTCACCCGTGGCTCCGGAACCGGCCTTAGCGGTGGCAGCCTGCCGGTGGAAGAGGGCATTATTATTTGCCTTTTGCGGCTGAATGAAATCCTCGAAGTGGACGCGGATAATCTGACCCTACTTGCCGAATGTGGGGTGATTACCCAGAAGATCGCCGAAGCTGCCAGTGCTGAGGGGCTGTTTTACCCTCCGGATCCAGGGTCTATGAAAATCTCCACGATTGGCGGCAACGTGGCCGAGAATTCAGGAGGGCTTCGTGGTTTGAAATATGGAGTCACCCGGAATTATGTGATGGGGATGGAGGTGATTTTGCCCGACGGTACGGTCACCTTTTTGGGCAACAAATGTGTGAAAGATGTCGCCGGCTTCTCGATGAAAGATGTTTTTATCGGTTCCGAGGGCACCTTGGGCCTGATTACCAAAGTGCTCCTTCGCCTTGTTCCTCCGCCTCCCGCCCGTCAAACGATGTTGGCGATGTATCCCAGAATGGAGGATGCCGCGACCACGGTCTCGGAGATTATTTCGCGTAAAATCATCCCTTGTACTTTAGAGTTCCTCGACCAGGTCACCATTCAGTGCATTGAGGATTATGCCAAAATCGGCCTACCCACGGATGCCGGAGCTATTCTTTTAATGGAGAGCGATGGGCCTTTGTCGGTAGTAGAAGCCGAAGCCCTGGAGATGGCCGACATTGCGCGGAAAAACGGCGCCCGGGAAGTGCGGGTTGCCAAGTCAGTCGAGGAGGCGAACGAACTGGCCGCAGCACGCCGTACCGCCTTTTCGGCTTTGGCGAGGGTTCGCCCAACAACGATTTTAGAAGATGCTACCGTTCCCCGAAGCGAGCTGACGAAAATCGTTACGTTTATTCAGGAAATTGGCAAAAAATACCAGCTTCGTATCGGAACCTTTGGGCATATGGGAGATGGGAATTTGCACCCCACCTTTCTGACCGATGAAAAGAACCACGAGGAAATGGAAAAAGTCGAAAAAGCCATGAAAGAAATTTTCACCTTTGCCATTTCGCTGGGAGGTACCATCACCGGTGAACATGGGGTAGGGGTGGCCAAAAAGAATTTTCTGCCGCAACAATACGGGGCCGAGGGGATAAAACTCTTCAAAACGTTCAAAGCAGCAATTGATCCCAAAGGGTTGCTCAATCCGGGTAAACTGGTTGATGTTGAGCGCAAATCCCGGTCCGCATGAAGAATTTTCCCTCCAACGTGAATTCCCCGTCCATGGGAAAGAAAAACTATCTCGCCGATATGGACTACTCTGTTTTGCAACAATGCATGCACTGCGGGATGTGTCTGCCCACTTGTCCTACGTATGAGGAAACGGGCCGCGAGCGCAATAGCCCCCGGGGGCGTATCGCTTTGATGCGGGCAGTGGCCGACGGGGAATTGAAGATTGAGAAAGCCTTTGCTGATGAAATGTATTACTGTCTGGGTTGTCTCGCCTGTGTAAGTGCCTGCCCGGCGGGGGTGGACTATGCTGATCTTTTCGAAAAAGCCCGCGCCCAGGCCGAGGAGGAGAAAGTTCTTACCGGAAAAAAACGCCGCTTGGTGCGGTGGTTAACCTTGCGGCTCCTATTTACCCGGCCGCGGTTGTTGCGGTTTGTCGGACGTTCACTGTGGCTTTACCAGGCTTCCAAATTGCAAGCGGCTTTTCGAGGCTTGCGGCTCAATAAACTATTGCCCAAGAGGTATCGCGAACTGGAGGAACTTACCCCGACCGCCGAAGCCCGCTTTTCTCACCAACAGATTCCTCTGCGGGCCACGGCCTATGGAGAAGAAAAGTATCAGGTGGGTCTCCTTACAGGATGCGTGCAAGATATTGTTTTTGCCTCTGTCAATGCCGATACGGCGGAGGTTTTGCGCCATAACCATTGCACCGTGATTACCCCCCGCGTGCAGCATTGCTGCGGGTCACTGCATGGGCACAACGGCGAATACGAACTCTCCAAGGAAATGGCCCGGAAAAACATTGATGCGTTTGATCTGTCCTCCCTCGATTCCATCATTACCAATGCCGCCGGTTGTGGATCGCATTTGAAACATTATGATCGCCTGTTGGCAGACGATCCGGAATACGCGGACAAAGCCCGGGAATGGTCAGCCAAATGTAAGGATATTCACGAATGGTTGGATGAAATTGGCCTTGTGACGCCGCAAGGGGAGGGGGGGGCGCAACGGGTGACCTATCATGAGGCCTGTCACCTTTGCCATGGGCAGGGGATTCGTGTTCCCCCGCGCAATATTCTCCGGGCCATCCCCGGCCTGGAGTTGGTCGAGCTCGAGGAAAGCATGTGGTGCTGTGGCAGTGCGGGCATTTACAATATTACCCAACCCGAAACCTCCCGTAAACTACGCGATCGCAAGATCGGGCATATTCGCAAGAAACCGGTAGACTGCATTGCCAGCGCCAACCCAGGCTGCAACATTCAAATTCAAGCCGGCCTCCAAGCCGACGGAGCAGGCGGGATCCCCGTAAAACATCCGGTCACCATCCTTGCCGAAGCCTACCGCAAATAGACCGCGGCTCTTATTATTTGACAAATTAAATTTTAAGGGATTGACTCTTGACTATTGACGGATTTTTGGGTTTTGTGGGGGTATGAGAAAGGAACGAATTAAGGTAAAGGGGCAGCGGGCGTTGTACCATGTGATGTCCCGGACGGTGAATGGGGAGATCTTTTTCTCGGATGAAGAGAAAGAGGCGATGCGGCGGATGCTGTTTAAGGTGGCGGGGTTTTGCGGGGTGAAGATCCTGACCTATTGCCTGATGGGCAATCACTTCCATTTCTTGGTCGAGGTGCCTGATGGGGGTCAGATGAAACTTGATGATAGGGAGTTGCTCCGGCGGTACCGGATGCTGCATGGGGAGGATGGGGTGCTGCGCAAGAGTGAGCGGGCACGCAAGTATGCGCCGAATACGCCGGAACAGGTGGAGCGAACCTTGAAAGACGGGGGTGAGGAGGCGGAGAAGATGCGGGCGAGCTTGCTGGCTCGGATGCATGATTTGTCGGCTTTTGTGAAGATCTACAAGCAACAGGTGAGCATTTGGTACAATGCCAATCATGACCGCTATGGGCCGCTATGGAGTGATCGTTTCAAAAGTGTTTTGGTGCAGGGGAGTGGGACGGCGTTGCTGGTGATGGCGGCGTATATCGATTTGAACCCAGTGCGGGCGGGGTTGGTGGAGGACCCGCGTGACTATGCCTTTAGCGGTTACGGTGAGGGGGAGAAGGAAGGGTATCCGCGGGCCGGGCTGGTGGATGTTTTGCGGGGATTGCGGGGAGATGCGTGGGGTAAGGAGGTATTGCGTGAGTATCGCCTGCTTTTGCTGGGACAGGCTGGGTCTGATGGAGCCAGGGAAGAGATGGTCAGGATTTTGAGTGAGCGGCAGCGGGAGGAAAGTGGTGCAACACGGAAAAACTGGAGGTTTTTACGTTCTTTGGGGTATGGCATGATCATAGGTGCGAAAGCATTCGTGGAAAGAGTGACGGGCAAATTTGTTGATTGCCGGGGCGAGGCAAAAAACCAGGTGAGCGAGGAACTTTTCGTGGGACAAAAGAAGTTCAGGGGGCCGAAAAGGTCAGGGAACGTTCCAAATTTCAGGGAGCGGGGAACCTCTTCTTAAAAAGGCTAACGTGAAAAGAGTCTTCTTATTCTTGACCTGTATTTTCTTTTACGGAAGTTTGCTTTGATGGAAGACTCCCCCGATACCGACCCCTCTTCGGGATTGATGTCCGATGCCCACCGTGCGGTAAGGTTGCAGCACCGGGATGAGCGGACAGAGGATTATGTGGAGGCGATTTATTTGCTTGCGCAAAATGGAAAGGAAGTTCGTGTTGTCGACCTCCAAGGAGTTTTTGGGGTCTCGCATGTTACGGTCATTCGGGCTTTGGAAAAATTGGAAAAAGAAGGGTTGGTAGAGCGTGGAAGCAAGGGCATCGCCTTGACCGTGAAAGGTACAAAACTGGCGCTTGAATGTTACGAAAGACACCGCACGGTGGAGTCTTTTCTCTTGGCTTTGGGGGTGCCGGAGAATGCCGCGCGGGAGGATGCGGAAGGCATTGAACACCATTTGGGAGCGGAAACTCTGGCGGCCATGGAACGTTTTCTGGCCAGGGAAAACGAGTGAAGGACGGTTGCTTATAGAGTCCTGGAGACAAACTTTTACAGTTTGGCGGATTCGGTTTTGACAGCTTGGGGATTTTGGAGCGAGGGGAGGTTTTTTTCCTGCAGGCGGGTGAGGAGATAAACCGAAAATATACCGATGACCAAGCAAAGGAGAAGGATGGACCCTTCGGTCATGTCCGGGGGAGTACTGGGAAGCACTGGCACTTGCTGCAAAGGAACAGGCTCTCCGGCGCTATTGATACGCTCGGTGACGGTTTTTTGCCAAGGCCAGACCGCGGGCAGAGAACCAGCCATCAGACCCGTCAGGACCGCGAGAACCGCGTTTCGGGCTTTTTTTAATAAAGCCCCAATGGCTTGCGCGAAAACGAGGACTCCCAGAACCATGCCACTGCCAAAAAGGGCGAGATTCTGCAATTGCAGCGAGGTGAAAGCTTCGAGGATGAAACCATAGAGGCCGATGACCACGAGCACATGGGATCCCGATAGTCCGGGAAGAAGAAGGGCCGCAACGGCAATCATTCCGCCCAGAACCAGAAAGGGGGCTTCGGTGGGCAGTTGTATGGAAAATGGTCCGGTAAGGAGGATTGCCATGATGGTTGAAGCGGCGAAGAGAGCGGCTTTGGCCAAGTCCCATTTACCAACCTCTCTACCGATATACAGGATAGACCCGCCGATGAGTCCGGTGAAGAAGGCCCAGAGAAAACTTTGGTAGGAATTAATCAAAAAAGACAAGAGATGGGCCATGCTCAAAAAAGCCACAGCTACACCTAGGGTCAAAGCAGCGAGAAAAAGAATGGGGACTTTTTCCCATAATCCGCGCAGGTCCCCTCGTAAAAAAAGAGAAAGAGATTTACGATCCAGGGTCCGTAGAGCAAAGATTAAGCGTTCGTAAATGCCGCAAACCAAAGCGATGGTGCCGCCCGAAACCCCTGGCACCAGATTTGCCGTTCCCATAAGAAAGCCCACCGAAAGGAAGCGAAGAATATTTCGCGGTTGAAGGTCTTGGCGGGAAGTGGATTTCGGGTTGGGCATTGAGAAAATTGTTAAATTCAGAAAGGAGAATGTCTGCGCTTGGACTCTTGACATTTCTTTGGCGGCATTTCAAGATTTCGTTTTTGCACACTGAACAGAGTGAGCTTTGGCTCGCTTTTTTTATTTATACGCCAATCCAAATACATGAGCGCTGAGATACTATCCATCCTGGAATACATGGAAAAAGAAAAGGGGATCACCCGCGACGAGATGATCTCCATCATTTCCACGGCCATAAAAAATGCCGCGGCGAAAGGAGTGAACGCGGGCCAGGAGATCAAAGTTGAGATCAACCCCCGAAATGGCCACTTACAAGCTTGGAGTCTGCTTAAAGTCGTCGACTCGATGAGTGATCCCAAGTCCGAAATTAATTTGGAAAAGGCCCGTTTGCTGAAGCCCGACGCGCAATTGGGAGACTTCGTAGAACGAGAGATCGATCCCTCCTATCTGGGACGTATTGCCGCGCAAGCGGCCCGTCAGGGTATCATGCAAAGGCTACGGCAGTTTGAAAAGGAAAGGATTTACGACCATTTCAAGGATCAGGTTGGGGATGTGGTATCGGGAATCGTTCGTCGGCGTGAAAGAGGTGATCTGATCGTAGAATTAGGCACTGCGGAGGCCCTTCTGCCGCACCGGGAAAGAGTTCCGGGGGAAGATTATTCGCCGGGAGAGCGTATCCGTTGTTTGCTTTTAAAGATCGATAACAGCAACCGCGGTCCAGAGCTTATTCTGTCGCGGGCCCATCCCAAATTCGTTCGCCGGTTATTTGAGCTGGAGGTTACGGAAATCGCCGACGGAACCGTTGTTCTTCGTGCCTTGGCGCGGGAAGCCGGTTACCGGACAAAAATTGCGGTTATCAGCAATGATTCCAAAGTCGATCCGGTAGGAGCCTGTGTGGGAGCCCGTGGGGCTCGGGTAAAAAGTATTGTGAGAGAGTTGGGGGGTGAAAAAATTGATATCGTCCGCTATTCCGACGATCCTGTTGAATTTTTGACCGAAACATTGCGCCCCGCGGTACCTAAAAACATCAATCTCGATCGTCGCAGTAAGAAAATAAGTTTTGAAGTTTCTGAAGATGACCTTGCCGTGGCTATTGGCCGCAAAGGGCAAAATGCCCGTTTAACCTCCCGTCTCTTAGGCTGGAAACTTGATATTCACAAAGAGCGCACCCAAAAGCTCGACTTTGAAGACAAAAAGAAAATGGCCGCTGATGCGATCAACCAGATTCCCGGTTTGGAGGGCGATTTGGCCACTCGTTTGGTTGCGGTTGGATTCGTCAGTCCGGAAACTTTTTCCGGAGTCGAGCCGGATGATTTGGTGGAGGCAGGGTTTAGTGCTGAAGAAGCCGCTTTTGTCTTGGAACGGGTGCAGGAATTTTTCGCCCAGCAAAACGCTCAGCCGTGAAGACGCTCACGGTTCAGTAAGACAGCCCCAAACATTGGTGGCTGTCCTTTTAAACCCTTTTAAATTTTAATAACAGCCGCTAATGAGTACCCGCATATATACAATATCCAAAGAGATCGGAATGGAGAACAAGGAGCTTCTTGCTCTCCTGAAAGAGAGAGGTTTTGACGTAAAAAGTGCTTCCAGCACGATTAACAATATTGACGCAGAGTCGATCATTGAAGAGTTTAAATCTTCAAATAAGGAGTCAAAAGCCGATGATGAGGGGATGAAAACCGAGAAAGAGGAAAAGCCCGAGGCCGCCTCGAGTTCCGGGGATGGCAGCAAAAAACCTGCCCCGGTTCCTCCTGCCCGACCATCCTCTGCTCCGCCACCTCCGCCCCCGCCCCCGCCACAATCGAAGTCCCCGGAGGCGCCAGCGAAGACTCCAGAGTCGAAAGGTTCTGAGGCGGGTAGTGGTTTACCCAGTGGGGTTTTCGTAAAGTCGAAGGATGATCTGGACCGCGAAAAAGCGGCCGCTGAAGAAGCAAAAAAGGAGGCTAGCGGTGCCAAGCCCTCCGCCCCGCCCCCGCCCCCGCCTGCGCGTCGCGGGCCACCCCCCCCGCCGCCTACGGCGGGTCGTCCTCCGATGGCGCCTCCGCCTCCTCCGGCGCGTCGTGGCCCGGGGGTTCCACCCCCTCCGCCGTCTGCGGCTCCCCGCCCCCCTGCGACTTCCTCACCAGAGTCGACGCAAGAGGAGAAGAGTGAAACACCTTCGGAGTCTCCAGAGAAGGGCGAGGATGCGAAGATTTTACAAATCAAACCACCGATTGTGGTGAGAGATTTCGCGAATCTTATTGGGGTCAAGCCTTTCCGTCTGATTTCCGAACTGATGGAGATGAATATCTTTGCCGCGATGAATCAAACGATCGAAGAGGAAGTAGCCTCCGAAGTTGCGGCCAAGCATGGTTTTCTCCTGGAAGTGAAGCACCGGGGGGAAAGTGCCCAAGGTGGCGCCAAAAAGAAAGAAAAGCCCAAGGTTGATGAGAGTAAGCTACTCAAGGAACGTCCGCCGGTGGTTTGTATTTTGGGACACGTTGATCATGGTAAAACGACCCTTTTGGACCGGATTCGGTCAGCCAATGTGGTTAAGGGGGAGTTTGGAGGTATTACCCAGCACATTGGTGGCTATCAAGTCGAGAAAGACGGCAAGCTGATCACTTTCCTCGACACTCCAGGTCACGCCGCTTTCAATAAAATGCGTGCCCGTGGGGCAGAGCTAACGGACATCGCAATTCTTGTGGTAGCGGCGGATGATGGCTTTATGCCACAAACCGACGAGGCTCTCAAGTTTGCCCGCGAAGCGGAAGTACCGGTTATCGTGGCGATCAATAAAATCGATACCAAGGGGGCGAACCTGGATCGCGTTAAGCAACAAATGCAGGAAAGAAACCTCGCTCCGGAAGAATGGGGAGGGGAAACCATAACGGTTGCCGTTTCGGCTCTAAAGGGAGAAGGAATCGATCAACTTTTGGAGATGATCAATCTCCAAACGGAAATCATGGAGCTCAAGGCCAATCCCGATTGTCCTGCGGAGGGTTCGGTTGTCGAGGCCCAAGTGGAAGTCGGGCGTGGAGCCAGCGCAACGGTTATTATCCAGAAAGGAACTTTAAAACAAGGTGATGCCCTGGTCTGCGGGACCCGTTATGCGAAGGCCCGGGCGCTTTTCGACGATAAAGGAAAAAATCTGAAAGCCGCCCCTCCGTCGACGCCGGTACGGATCATTGGATGGTCGGATGCTCCGGAGGCCGGGGCGACTTTCAAGGTGGTCAAAAATGAGAAAGTGGCCAAGGCCGAAGCTGCGGAGAATCTGGAGATCCGCAAACGAACTTCAGTGGCCGAGGAACCGCAGGAAGCGGCGCCCACGGTCGATGATCTTTTTGCCGCCATTGCGAGCACCCAGAAGAAGACTTTGCGGGCGGTTTTGAAATGTGATGTTCAAGGCTCCCTGGAAGCGGTCAAAGGGATGCTTGAAGCGATTCAAAGCGATAAGGTCGACGTGGAGGTTGTTGCCGGAGATGTTGGCTTGATAACCAAGAACGACGTGATGGTGGCCAGCACTTCCGGAGCGGTAATTATTGGATTCAATGTACGTCAGGAAAATGGCGTTACGAAAATTGCCAAGCATCATGGAGTAGAGATTTATCAACACAACATCATCTACGAACTGTTTGACCAGGTGAAAGAGGCGATGGCGGGATTGTTGGATCCGATTTTGGAAGAAACCAAGGTTGGGGCTGCCGAGGTACGGCAAGTTTTTCCGGTGGGACGTGCGCAAGTGGCTGGTTGTTTGATAACCCAAGGACATATCCGCCGCGATGCCGCAGCGCGGGTATTGCGCAAAGGAGAAATTGTTTTCGAAGGCAAAATTTCTACCCTTAAGCGTTTCAAAGAGGATGCGACGGAAGTTCGTGCCGGGTACGAATGTGGTATCGGGCTGGATCGGTTCAACGATTTCTCCGAAGGCGACTCGATTGAGACTTTTCAAGTGGTTCAAAAACGGCCTTCTCTGTAGGAAAAATAACGAATGCCCAAACGAACGGTCAGAGTTAACGAGCTTCTTCATCGGGAAATCAGTGAAGTTCTCCATACCCGGTACCAGGCTGAATCGGTGGCCATTACCATAACTTCGGTAAACACCGCTCCGGATTTGCGGCAGGCGCAGGTTTTTTATTCGGTGATCGGGGATGACGAGAAGAAACGAAAAGCACGTTCCTTACTGACCAGAATACGGTCAGATCTCCGTCAGCAGGTGGGACGAAGAATCGTGCTAAAGTACCTTCCGGAATTGCATTTTCGGGAGGATCGTGGACTGGCGCAAGGAAGCTCTCTTCTGGCCTTAATGGATGAGTTGGAGATTCAGGACGAAGCCGGGGAGCGGGGAGAGAAGGATTAAGCGAAGCGGATTATGTACTTTCCCGGTCTTCATTCTGCCTTTAAAGAACTCCTTTTGCAGTGCCGTGGGCAGAAGGTAGCGGTAGTGGGGCACCGTCGTCCGGATGGCGATTGCATTGGTGCGCAGGTAGCGTTGGTGCGGATTTTGCAGGCGCTTAATATCGATGCTTTCGCGGTAAATGAAAGTACCATACCGAAACGGGTGAACTTCATCGCCGAAGGCGTTCCTTTTTACCATGGGGCGCCGTGGGAATTTTCCGGAGAAAAGGTCATCTTGGTGGATTGTTCGGATGCGGCCCGGGTTGGCCCGGAAATGGCAAAAAACCTTCCCGGGATCCTGGGGAATATTGATCATCACCGTAGTAACGAGGGTTTTGCGACTTTTGACTTGGTGGAGGCTAAATCCGCGGCAACTTGTGAAATATTGGCCGGGTTATTTATAGATTGTGGCTTCCCCGTGGATGAACTGACGGCCCAGGCCCTTTGGGCGGGAATTGTCACGGACACCGGTAACTTCACATATCCTTCGACGACGGGGCAGGTTTTGCAACTTTCGGCGTATTTGATTCGGATGGGCGCTTCTCCGTCAAAGATTGCGCAATTGATCTACGAAAGGGAAAGTCTCGCCCGGATGAAACTTTTGCAGCGAGTTCTGGACCGAATGGAAGTGGTGGCCGGGGGACTTCTGTGTTACACTTGGTTGAAGGAGAAGGATTTTAGTGAAACCGGGGCAACGTATGAGGAAACGGAGGGTTTTGTCAGTTATGGCCGTTCTTTGGATGGGGTGCAGGTGGCAGCTTATTTTGAAATTCATGACGGGGAGGTAAAAGGAAGCCTGCGCAGTGGTGATGAAACCTATCGGGTGGATTTACTAGCTGGACAATTTGGCGGAGGCGGTCATGCCTGTGCTGCCGGACTGACCTGGAAAGGTTCTTTCAGGGAGTTTTTTCCGCAATTTTTGCAAGCGGCCGAAAGACTACTTGAAGCGAGTAAAGGGAGGGGTGAAACCTGAAAATCCGGCCCCTTGGGGACCACTAAACCGAGCTAATTATTATGATGGATCCGACTAACCCAGAAGGCCTTTTGCTGGTTGATAAACCGACTGATTTTACTTCCCACGATGTAATTGCCAAACTCCGCAAGAAGTTTCAAATGAAGCGTATCGGGCATGCGGGAACGCTCGATCCCATGGCAACCGGTCTATTACTTTGTCTCATTGGCAAAGCTACGAAGGCGTCGCAGTACTTGATCAGTTTAAATAAGGAATACGAAGGTTCGGTAACCTTTGGACAAGTGACCAATACCCAAGACGCCGAGGGAGAAGTCCTGGCCAGCAGTCCGGTGCCGGAACTTTCGGAGGATGAGTTGCAAAGCCATCTGCGGGCCTTCAAAGGGGATCAATATCAAATGCCCCCGATGCATTCGGCCATAAAAATCGACGGCGTTCCGCTGTATAAGATGGCCAGAAAGGGCCAGGAAGTGAAACGGGAACCCCGGTTTATTCATATTTCCTCTTTCAAGCTGTTAGCCTGGAACCCGCCGGTGATGGATTTCAGGGTGCGGTGCTCAAAAGGGACCTACGTTCGCACGCTAGCGCATGATCTCGGGGAGAAAGTGGGCTGTGGTGCTCATTTATCGGCTTTGCGGCGGACCGCAATCGATGAACTCCGGGTCGAGGATTCGATGCCTCTGGCAGAGCTGGAAGCATTGCCCCGGCTTGAGTTGTTGGCCCGCTTGCGACCCGTTTCCCAATTTTTGCCATTGGCTGCGAAAACCTGAAACCTGCACTATACCGGTCTCTGATGATTCCTTCCCACGCAGCAACCGAAAAAGTTGATCAATCCCCGTTGTTCTTGGCGATTGGGATGTTTGATGGGGTTCATATTGGCCACCAAAGCTTGATTAAATCGGCCATTGCGGAAGCCCGTTGCCATGGTGGCAAGGCAGGTGTCTTGACCTTTTGGCCGCATCCCAGTGTGTTTTTTCAATCCCCGCGGCCCACCCGCATGATTTATCCGGCCGAACGTAGGACTGACCTTCTTAAAGCTCTTGGGGTGCAAGAGGTTTTCGAGCTACCATTCGAATCCGGTTTGGCTTCTATTGAAGCTTCCGAATTTCCCTTCTGGTTAAAGAGGCGCTATCCAACTTTGGAGAAGGTTTTTGTCGGGGCTAACTGGCATTATGGGAAGGGTCGGAGAGGTAATGCGCAAAGTCTGCGTCAGGATGGCCCGGCCGCCGGTTTCGCGGTGGAAGCGATGGAGAGAGTTTCTTATGGGGAGGCTCCGGTAAGCAGTAGTCGAATTCGTGCGTATCTGGAAAAAGGAGAAATCGAGGAGGCGAACCATTTGCTGGGTTGGCCTTATTGTTTTAAAGGCATGGTGGTATCGGGACGAAGACTGGGCCGAAAGATTGGTTTTCCCACCCTGAACTTGCCCTGGACATATGATTTGGTCCCCGCCCTCGGGGTGTACGGAGTGCGGGTGCGTTCGCTTGACCGGCCCGAATGGGTCAAGGGTGTCGCGAATCTTGGACTGCGGCCAACGGTAGAAAGCTGGGCCACAAAGCCGCAACTGGAGGTTCATCTTCTGTCTGCGGAATCTCCCTGGAGGGAAGGGATGAAACTTGAAGTAGAATGGGTTTTCGGTCTCCGGCCGGAGCAGCGTTTTGACTCCTTGGATGAGTTGTCTGCGCAAATTCGCCGTGACCGCGAGGAAGCAGTGCGACGTTTTGGTCAATGAACCCGAATTCCAACCGACAACCCAATTTAAAGTAGAGATTTAAAGCTAACGCAGTGTTGGGCAATTTCCGCGACGAGAACAAAGTAAGCCCGAATTTATGGAAGACCAAACCCCATCAACCCCGGAAAACATGCCTTGCAGCTATTGTGGTTTGCCGCTGCGGGGGGTAGTCCGCCGCAAAAACGAGCCGGTCTTTTGTTGCTTGGGTTGTGCCATGGCAGCATCGGTTAGCGGCGAAGGAGAAGGACTGAATGCAAAGCAAAGAAAGTTTGTGGGGCATCTTCTGGTGGCGGGATTCCTTTTCTTCAATCAGGCTTTTTTCTTACTTTTGAGTCTGGCCTTTCGCGTGGAGGGAAAACTTTTGGAGAATCACTGGAGCTTTTGGGTATCGCAATTAGCCGGTCTCACCTTATTGGGTTTCTTGTGGTGGTTGAATCAGGAAAATGGGCAACGACGAAGTACGTGGTTTCTGGCGTTTCTTCTGATCGTGGCCTTCCTGGGGACTGGTTCTGGTTGGGCCATTGGGCGCCCTGATCTGGTAACGGCATTTTTGTTGATGCTTTCCTCAATGGCGGCCTGGTGCCTTTCGCGGGGGTTGGTGCGAAAGGTTTCGCAAAAACCATGATTTTCAATTCATTTGTCCGGTCGACCGAAAAAACTCATTATCGCAGGCTGAGATGTTTTGACAAATCCGCTGCGTCCGCCTTCCTTTAGATCTAATGCAAAACAGCAAGCTTCCTCTCTCTGTCTGGGCTCGTAATATTTCTCCTTCGCCGACCCTCGCGGTTGACGCCAAAGCCAAAGCGTTAAAGGCCGCAGGTGAGGATGTGTGTGGTTTTGGGGCTGGTGAACCCGATTTTGATACCCCTGAATTTATCAAAGAAGCGGCAATTAAAGCTTTGCAGGACGGAAAGACGAAATATGCCCCGGCCGCCGGGATCCCTGATCTGCGCTGGGCTCTGGCGGAGAAATACCGTAACGAAAACGGGATCACGCGGGCTGAACCGAAAAATGTGGTGGTTAGTCCGGGGGGTAAGTTCTCCTGTTATTTGGCCATCCGGGCGACTTGCAGCCCCGGGGATGAAGTGGTGGTGCCTGCGCCCTATTGGGTCAGTTATCCGGAAATGATCAAATTGGCAGGGGGAACGCCCGTTTATGTTATGGCGGGAATCGAACAGGGATTTAAAATCACCCCGGAGCAATTGCGCGAGGTTTTGACACCCAAAACCCGAATGGTCATCCTAAATAGCCCCTCAAATCCGACGGGTGCGGTCTATACGCGGAAGGAATTGGAAGCCTTGTTTGAAGTCTGCCTAAGCCATGGGGTTTGGATTTTGGCGGATGAAATTTACGAGTACCTATTGTATGATGATGTGACCCATCACAGCATTGCCTCCTTTGGACCGGATGCGGCGGAATCGACCATTACCGTTGCCGGCTTCAGCAAAACCTTTTCGATGACGGGTTGGCGTCTGGGTACGATGGTGGCTCCGGACGAGGTTGCCAAAGCGGTGAGTAGCTTGCAGAGTCAGACCTCCTCTAATGCGACGACTTTTGCGCAATATGGAGCCTTGGTGGCTCTGCAAAATTCCGATGCGGCCCGGACTGCCATTCAGGAGATGCTGGGGGTTTTTGATCGTCGGCGGAAGATGCTTTTCCAAGGGCTGACAGAGATTCCAGGGGTGGAATGCACCTTGGCGCAAGGAGCCTTTTATCTCTTCCCGAAAATTAATCCCGATTGGGGGCTGACCTCGACGCAATTTGCCGAGGAGCTTTTGGAAAAAGAGAAAGTCGCCGTGGTTTCCGGAGAGGGCTTCGGAGCTGATGGGTATTTGCGTTTAAGTTATGCCACCTCCGATGAAGTGATCGAAAAAGGCTTGCAAAGAATGAAAGCCTATTGCGCGAAGCTGTGAGGGGACCTGAGCTATAAGGACAGAGAACCATTTCCTGCCCATAAGATCTCCTTCATGAATGATCGCATATTGTTTGAACGCCGTTCGCCGGATAGATTTTTCCCTTAACGAGTAATCGCGCCCTGGCCCCAGCGGAGGGCGGCGGGGGTGGCGATTTCGCGGGCATACTCCGGAATACCGGTGCGTTGTTCGGCCAGCCAGTCTGGAATTTCGCCGAAGGGGTAGCCTGCGTCGGGGATGAAGAGGCCGATTTCTCCCTGGGAGCGATTTAAGTCGATGTCCCCGTAGGCCAGTCTCCCAATGGTTTCTTTGCCCCGCTGAACGACCACCACGGCATCCGAGGCGTTGGAGGGGTGGCGGTTGAAAAGGATCTGGTCATCGCCGACTTTGACGCCATTGGCCATCGATTCCATGGCGGGTGGGTTTTCGTCCGGATAGAGAACGGTGATAAACTCGCCTTGGTCTCCTTCGACGGTAAGGCGGGCCCCTTGGGTCGTTTGGCCGCCGCCGCGCTCATGGCTCCAGGGAAGGGTATCGAAAGAAAAATTCTCCGGATAGGCGACGAAGGTGGTAAGTTTATTGAAGTTCAGGGTTTGGCCGTTTCGCTCCAGTTTGTCGCCCAGGACATGTAGGTTGTAGGTGGCCTTCAGTTCGGGGCCGTGGAATTGGTCCCAGATGACAAAATAATCGTTTCCGGAGGGGGCATCCTTGACCTGGACCACGGTGCGGCGGTAGGTGAGGGGATTGTCATCGAAACGGATTTGAGGATATTCCTGGTTCCATCTTTCGGGGGGCATTTTTTTCGTTTCCCGGAGGCGGTTGCTTTCCACTTGTCCCATGACGATATCGACCTTCTCATCGGTTTCAAAGGCAATGGTGCGTTCGTATCCGTCCATATTGGCCCAGGGCATTTCCTCCGTGCCAAAGGAAACCCGGTTGTGCATATGTTCCTGGCCAGCTCTTGGGTTGAAACTGACGTGGTGGTCCACGGCGAGGGGATTGGCATGAGCGGCATAGTGGAAAGAAAGTTGATCGCCGTGGAAGTGTCCACGGTTGGGGCCACTCTTTAAGGCAAAATAGGTTTCCCGGTCGGTTCCGGAGTGGTTGCGCAGGACCACCCCGAAGCCGGGGAATTCCTCGGATTCCAATTCTTGGGCGTTCCCGCTCAAACCGTAATCACCGACGGTAGGGCTTCCGCGGTCACCCCGTGGGTGGGTGTCGCCGCCGGGGTGAATATGCCGACGACCATTTTTCGGATAGGAGGTTCGATAAAGAAAATCCCGGGCGGCTTGGTAACGAGGCCACTCGGTGGGGTCGAAATCCAAATGTTCGCGGGTCACCTCGGCTAATTTCTCGTATATGCCCAAAGCATGTTTGAGATAGCCAAAGCATTCCTGTCCGGCCCCCCCGGGGAGGGTGATGGCATAATACATGTCCTTGCGGAGCTCAATTTCGGCACGTTTGCGAAAGGTTTCGAAATCCGGATGGTCCTTGAGCCGGGTGGCCTGCATGATGGGTCGCTGAATAAAATCGGTGTTGAAGTTTGGGTTCAGCGGAGACCACATATTAAGATACGATCCAAAGGCGTCGGCATGAAACATGTTTTGCACCCAGGTAAGGGTGCCGAGATTTCCTTTGCTTCCCACCCGGTTAGCGTCCTGGCGGGCTTGTTGGCGCCAAAAGCCGGTGGGGTTGATGTTCTGGCTGTAAAAGAAGAAAGCGGAGAAACGACCGTCATCGTTGCCGGGCCATTCGGTGATGAATTTATTGTTGAAACGGTCAAGATTCCTCATTGCCAAGCCTTGAACAATGCCGTCCATTTGGTTGGTTCTGCGCATCCGCCCACGGCGGTCTTCCCGTTCGGCTGGTTCGACATCACTCTTGGCCATGTAGAGGAGATAATGGAAGCGGGAGCCGCGGTGAGTGGGCAGGCGTAGAAGCGCTTGGTTACCTTGCTCATTGAGGTGGACATTGATTTTAGTCTCATGCGGCCAGACCCATTTGCCCGCTTTGGCGACGAGGCTGCCAAAAACCTTTTGGCCGTCGGAGGCGCCATAAAACCAGCCATCATCGTAGGCCTGGGTCCAGCGGGGTAAAAGGCTGATCAGGCGGTCCCCTTTTTTCCAGATTTCGTCCTCATGCGGCCAGCGTTTGCCGGGTAGGGTAAAGGTCATTTCCTGCATGTTCGACTTGGCCGGTTGTCCCGCTCCGCCGCCGTGGACCTGCACGAGGCTTTCATCGGGAGACCATCCGGGGGCGAGATCAAAGGTCCAGGCATCGTTGCGTTTCATGTGGAAACGTTCCTCGATTTCCAGTTGTTCGCCGCCGCTGAAAATCCGAATCCGGATTTGGGCAAAGGGCTGGTAATCAGTCCCGATATCGCCTTCAAAAAGGTAGGTAAGAAGGACTTCCTGAAAGAGCGGGCCTTCGCTGGTAATATCGACTTCGAGTTTGGCCAGGGGCAATTCGGTTTGCCATTCGCCGCGGCCGATCCAATTGGTAGCCTCGCCGCGAAGCTCTTGCAGCCCGGTGGAATTTTCCAAGGCATCGGGAGTTAAGCCAGCCCGTTGTTCAGCGGTGAGGTCCGGATGGGGCAGAAGTCCCAGAATGGGAGCCGGAGGGGTGGATCCGGAGGCACTGGCGGGCAAGCGAACAGTGAAGTAGGCATTGCTCAGATGGAGGAAGCCCTCTTCTTCAAAGATGGCCGAGGCGGACAGCCCCTCGGGAAGTTGCGTTGTGGAGGAGCCCCCTTGGAAGGTGTATTGCAAGGAAGTCTCGGCGGGTGCCGAGGCAACCGACCAGAGTTGGTTTTCGTCCCAGTAGCGACGGACCTGGTGCGGAACCGCTTGGCCATCGCGCAGGAGGGTGCCGTCATTTACACGGTCCACGCGGTTATCCGGAACGGTGGTGATGCGTAGAATCTCATTTTCCACATCGAAGTTAAAGCCGTTGCGGATCGTCCAGTCGGCCGAGAGGGCGGGGGCGAAGAGGCTGCAACCAAAAATGGCCAGGGAGGCCAGGCGAAAACAAGGGGTAATGTTCATGAGAAAAATACTACAGGGTGAGAAAACGGTTTTGCGAGGGAAATTTCGCTTAGAATTTCATTCAATAAGAAAGGTCCGACTCTGTTAAGTCGGACCTTGATGAGGAGGCTCTTGTTCCGCAAGTCATGGACCTAAACGCCGCAGTTGAAGAATTGGATCCGATTGAGGGGAAATCCGTTTTCCATTCGACGGCGGAGCCGTCCTTGGACTGAGGTCGCGGCCTGTCGGCCGAAAGTTGGCGTTGGTGGTCGGGAAAGGCGTTCCTCATCTGTACGTTTCGATGATCCCCTCCGCGACGGCATCGCGCAAGCGCGAGCCCTACAGGAAGTTTCGGCCGAATTGATTTGGAGGGTGATTGTAGGGCCTCCACTTGTGGAGCGCCGTCGGTGGTGAAGGTCCGGTCAAAACGGGACCGAACCCCAGGGCTGATAACGCCGCCGCAGGCTGCGGCTGGAGAAAGTGGCAAGAGGCTTGCCGCTTTCTCCACTTAAAGAGCTATGGTTGGCTTCTCTCGGTGTTCATCTGGAAGGTAATTTGATGAAAATCCATAAGGCCAAGCCTCACGAGTCACCGGGCAGAACGAGGTATTGGTTGCCGCGTCCGGTGAAAATGAGAAGCAGAACCCGGTCGGTGGGCTCCAATTCCCGTCCGATTTCGCGGGCTTCGCGGGCACTGTTGATTCGATGCCGGTTGATTTCCCGAATGACCATACCGGGGCGCAGGCCCGCTTCAAACGCGCGGGAATCGGGCTCAACCTCGGTAATCAGAGCTCCTTGAATTTGTTCGGGAATGCGGAATTCGGCCCGGCTTTCCTCGTCCAAATCTTTAACCCTGATACCCGTGAGGGCACCGTTTGGCTGGTCATCCAAACGCGCCAGTGGACCTTCTCCTTCGGGAAGAGTGCCCAGGGTCACCGTTAGGGAAATCGTTTCGCCATCACGTAGCAATTCCAATGACTTTTCGGTGTCCGGCAAGGAAGAGCCTACGGCCAGCCTCAGCTGTCGTGGAGATTCCATGCGCTTGCCGTCAAATTGTTGAATGACGTCGCCTTGTTGGAGTCCGGCTTGATCGGCGGGACTGTCCGGAACAACATCGGTTACCAAAACGCCCCGCGTTCCCGGCAGGTCCATGGCCTCGGCCAACTCCGGGGTAATTTCCTGTAGTGTCACCCCAAGGAAGCCGCGAACCACTTCACCGTGTTCAATTAAGCTTTGCATGACATTGCGGGCCAAATTGGCAGGGACGGCAAAGCCAATGCCCAGATTTCCGCCGGTTCGGCTGAGGATGGCGGTATTGATGCCGACCAATTCGCCCAATCCGTTAACCAGGGCACCACCGGAATTACCGGGGTTGATGGAGGCATCGGTCTGGATAAAGTTTTCGTAGTCCACAATGCGCATATCGTCGCGTCCCAGGGCGCTCACGATTCCCATGGTCACGGTATGCCCCAGGCCGAAGGGATTGCCGACGGCGAAAACCAGGTCCCCCACTTCCAGGTGGTCACTGTTGGCAAAAGTGAGAGCCGGCAGGTCGGTGGCGTCGATTTTTAATACGGCGAGGTCGGTTCCCTCGTCGGAACCGATCACCTCGGCGACATATTCCTCTTCGCCGTCTTCCCGTTTTACCCGAATCTCATCAGCTTGGGCGATGACATGATGGTTGGTGAGGATGAACCCGTCGGAAGAGACGATGACACCTGAACCCAAACCCTGTTGCTCCCGATAACGGGGTTGCTGACGTCTTTGTTCAGGGAAAAATTCCTCGCCAAAAAACCGGCGGAAGAAAGGGTCATCGAAGGGGGAACGTCCGCCGCGGGTTTCCACCCGTCGGGTCGTATAGATATTGACCACGCTCGGGTTTACTTCCCGAATCATGGGCGCGAAGCTGGGAATTTCCGGGCTCCGGCGTTCCGGCGGCTGGTCCTGTGCCAGTATTCGCACCTCGTTGGCCCCGGAGGAGGCGTTTTGGAGGAAGGAAAGGTCTTTCCCGGATTGAAAAAACACTGCCAAGGCGGACCCCAGCAGAAGAGAGAGGAAACCAATGGTGATTGTTTTCATAGGATTGCTAAGAGAGTTGAGAGTTTATTCTTGTTCCGCATTTCAAGGATGATTTTGCAAAATTCGTTCCGTTTCAGAAAAGCGGGGAGACCAGCTTAACTAAAGGGCTGGAGTGAAGACCTGGAACGGGATGGGGTATGTTGAAAGTGACATAATGACCCGAATGGGTCATTTCGTGGCATATCGATCCATTCTCAGAGGCGGGGTTCGGCCCGCGCCGCAGAATGTCGAGGGATTGGCCTAAGCTTCTTCGTCCTCCAGAAGACTCAGGTCTTCCGGGGTGAGGGGAAGGGAAAGGCCGCGTCCCAAAAGCTCGATCCACACGGTAATGGTGTCGGGCGCGGAGTGTTCGAGGATTTCCCCCCGGACTCCAGCCAAGGTTCCCTGGTTAATAATAATTTTTTGTCCGGGGCGATATTCCTCCAGAGGTCGGGGATCCCGTCCGGCGGCGAGAATGCAGCGGACGCTTTCAAGGTTTTCCGCCAAATCCTTCTGTTGGCCGGGAGTTTTCGGTTTGAGGACATAGACTACGGCGCCGGTTTCCTGGAAATCCCCTTTGCCGTAGTCGCCTTGAACGAAGACGTATCCTGGAAATAGAGCGATCTCGGTAATCCGGGTTTTCCGGTGGGAGGTTTTTTTTTGATTAACCAGAGGGAGGAAATAACCAAAGTCGCGCTCTTCCAACCACCGGGCCATTTTCTTTTCCCATCGTGGCCTGGTGCGCAGGCAACTCCAAAAAGGCGGGTTGATGGGATCGGGAAGAAAACTGTCGGGGTAGGAACGGTTCATGACGGCTGTTCGATCGTTGGTTTATCGAGAATCCAGACCAGTGTGCCTTCGGGAACTTCGTCGAAGAGGGCGATCATTTCCTCATCCCTGAGCAGGACACAACCGGCGCTTTGGGGTTCGCCGATACGGTGGTGACGGTTGGTGCCGTGAAGGTAGATGTATCGTTCCCAGGTGTCTCTGCCGGGGCCGGCGTTCCATCCCGTTTCGCAGCCCGTCAAGCGGAGGATACGGGAGGTGATGAGCGCTTTTTCCTGGTCTGCGGGGGGGGCGTCGGGCCAGGAATAGCCTCGGGGGACCCTTCCCTTGAAAACCATGCCGGTTGGTTGCCCGTCGCCGATCTTTTCGGTAATACGCAGCCAGCCCGTAGGGGTTCCCAAGCTGTCCTGGAGTACCGAGGGTGGCCTTTCCGAAGTGGAGATGTCGTACGTACGGAGGTGTTGACCGTTCCGCCAATGTTCCAGGGTCTGTTCCGGGATACTAACCCAAAGAAGGTCATTTGTTAGCTTGATCTTACGGGAGTGCGCGCTTTGAGTAGCGTATTCCCATAATTTTTCCCGTAGATTATTCATGTCTAAAAAATACAATATCGGCATCGTCGGCGCAACCGGGGCGGTTGGTCAAGAATTCATTCGGCTTTTGGAGCGCCATAATTATCCCGTGGGGGAGTTGCGACTGTTGGCCTCAGCCCGTTCGGCGGGGCGCACTATTGAAGTCGGTTCTTTTTCCGGAAAGATCGTGGAAGCTACGCCGGAGGCCTTTCGGGGGCTCGATTTTGCTATTTTCAGTGCCGGTGGTTCGGTGTCTCAGGCATTAGCTCCAACAGTGGCCAAGGAAGGCGTGGTGGTTATTGATAACAGCTCCGCCTTTCGCCAGGATCCGGAGGTTCCCCTGGTGGTTCCGGAAATCAATCCGGAGGCGGCCAAGGCTCACCGGGGCATTGTCGCCAATCCAAATTGCTCGACGGCCATTGCCTTAATGGGGCTTTATCCGTTGCACCGGGAATTCGGTTTGCGCTCGGTGGTCGCCTCGACCTATCAGGCGGTTTCGGGGTCCGGTACGGGGGGCGTTTTGGAGCTGGAGGCACAATTAAAAGCCTGGGCCAAGGGCGAGACGGCGGCCAACACGGTTTATCCACATCAGATTGCTTTCAATGTTCTGCCGCATGTTGATTGCTTTGAAGAGAATGGCTATACCAAGGAAGAGATGAAAATGCTGCGTGAGGGAAGAAAGATTATGGACTTGCCGGAGTTGGCGGTTTCCTGCACCTGCGTGCGGGTTCCCGTTCTGCGTGCGCATTCGATGAGTCTGACGGCATCCTTCGATAAACCCGTGGACCTGGAGCGGGCGAGGGAGACGATCCGGGCCTTCCCCGGTGTTGAGTTGCAGGATGAGCCGGCGGCCAATCGGTATCCTTTGCCGTTGGAGCGTTCCGGGAAAGAAGCCTGCGCGGTCGGTCGTCTGCGTAAGGATTTGGTAATGCCCAATGGGTTGAGCTTTTGGGTGGTGGGCGATCAATTGTGGAAGGGCGCAGCCCTCAACGCGCTGCAAATTGCCGAGTTGCTTTTTCCGCCCTCCGCCTAAACCCTTGTTGTCGTGTTCTCTTTTTTGTATTCAGACCTTAGCAAGCAGCGTAAAACTGCGAAACACTGGCTGCGCTTGGCCGATAAAGTGATCCACTATCGGCGGGATCTTTTACGCAAGAGCGAGGTTGCTCAGCTGAGAGAGGCGGCTGCGGATGTTCGGAAGGCCTTGCGCACCAAAGTGGATGGAGCCAAATTGCGGATGGTTATGTCGACGCTTGAAGAGGCGTTGGAAACTCATGGCGGACCTTATTTCAAGCGGTCCGCTCTGGCGGAAAATATTGAGGTACTACTCATTGCGGCAATTTTGGCTTTGGGCGTGCGGACCTACTTTTTGCAGCCCTTCAAGATTCCGACGAACTCGATGTATCCTTCCTATTCGGGTATGATGGCGGAGGTGTATGAAGAGCCGGAGGAAGCTCCCGGAGCGCTTCGCGGCGTATTGCCGGGGCGCACCCAGATTCGCTTGGAGGCGCCCGCCAGTGGAACGATCCAATTTCCGGTAGTGTACAATTCCCTGGCGGAGAACTTCAGCGAGACCATGTGGCTTTCCCAAGAGACCAGAGGGCGGCGGTTTTTGGTTTTCCCCGCAAACATGCGAGCCTATCCGGTATTGGTCGGGGGACAACCGGTGGAGGCGGTGGTGCCAGCGGATTTTCAACCCCATGAGAGTTTGCGGAAGGCGCTTTCTCCAGAGGATGAGAGCTTTCGCAGTTGGGTCAGTAGATTGGCTTCCGAAGGGCGGGTTACCGCCCGCGATTCGCGGGTGGCAATCGTCGATACGGGAATTCCGGTGGAGACTGGGGAGACCCTGCTGGCGTTTGATATTCGGACGGGGGATCATTTGTTTGTGGATCGTCTATCCTATCATTTCGTTCGTCCCAAAGTGGGCAGTGCGGTGGTCTTTCGCACCGACAATATTCGTCTCCTCGATCAGGAATCCTACTACATCAAGCGTATGGTGGGCATTGGTGGCGATGAGTTGGAAATCGTGGAGCCGCATTTATTCCGCAACGGAGAGTTGTTGAACGGTCGCCGGGTGTGGGAGCGGATCAATACACTGGAAGGCGATTATCCCGGATATGAGAACCGGGGGTTTCTGCCGGCTGGAAGATCGATCGTCATTCCCGATGACCATTTCTTCTCGTTGGGGGATAATTCCCCGAACAGTTTGGACGGCCGTTCCTATGGTCCGGTGGGGAAAAGCGAATTGGTGGGGCGACCCTTGTGGATCTATTACCCCTTCACCCGTCGTTGGGGATTGGCCAAATAGAGGAGCTTTAAGGACAGGTATGACAGTGATCAATAATGGTTTCACTTTGCGGGGAAAGGACCCCGCGTCGGCGGCCCGTTGGGGAACTTTGCACACCGCGCACGGGGATGTTCCGACCCCGATTTTTATGCCGGTAGGCACTCAGGGAACGGTAAAAAGCTGCTCTCCGGAACAGTTGCAGGAGCAAGGGGTTCGTATTTTGCTCGGCAATACCTATCACCTGCACGTTCGTCCCGGTTCGGAGATGATTCAACGCCGCGGTGGGTTACACTCCTTCATGCGTTGGGATCGCCCCATCTTAACCGATAGTGGGGGCTTTCAGATTTTCAGTTTGGCTAAAACCCGAAAGCTGTCTGATGCGGGGGTGGAATTTCAATCTCATCTGGACGGGCGCAAAATTGTCCTGACCCCAGAGGAGGCGGTGGCGGTGCAGGACCGGCTGGGTTCGGATATTTTGATGGTTCTGGATGAGTGCCCCCCTTATCCGAGCACCGAGGATGATTCCCGGCAGGCTTTGGAGCGCACCGTGGCGTGGGCCCGGAGGTGCCGTCAGGCATGGGAGGAACGGGAAATGCCGGCGCGGGGGCGACAACTTTTTGCCATCGTGCAGGGAGCGCATTACCCCGAGCAACGGGTGGAGTGTGCACAGCGTTTGGTCGAGATGGATTTTCCGGGGTATGCGATTGGTGGAGTGAGCGTGGGCGAACCCGAGCCCGAGATGTTGGCCCAGGTCGGGGCGGTGACTCCGCATTTGCCGGAGACCAAGGCACGGTACGCAATGGGGCTGGGGACGCCGCCGCAGATTTTGAAAATGATACGGTTGGGGGTGGATATGTTTGATTGTGTTATGCCGACCCGGTTAGCCCGTCACGGGAGTGCGTTCACCCCCGATGGTTTGTTGAATTTACGTCACGAACGATATGCCGAGGATGATCGTCCTCTGATCGAGAATTTTCCGGGGCCGGGGGGAGAATTCAGTCGTTCGTATTTGCGGCATTTATTGGTGGCGGGAGAAATGCTTGGGGGCACCTTATTGAGTCTGCACAATATTCGCTTTTTTCTTGAGCTGACGGCCTCCGCGCGGAAGCATCTTCAGGCGGGAGATTTTGTTTCCTGGAGTGAGAAGTGGATAGCCCGCTACGAAAGTGGTGCGGTGAAGAAGCGGTAGGAGGGACGAAACTCGAGTAGTCAGGGGTTGGACTACTTGGTCAAGGAGCCATCGGAAATCTTCTAGCGGCGATTCTGTCGCCGGGCCTGGGTCAAGGTAAGTCCGGTATATTGTTTGAAAACGGTAGCTAATCTTTGGGGCGTATTGAATCCGGTGAGATTGGCGATTTCCACTAATTGAAGGTCGGTGTTCAAAAGCATATCGCGCGCTTTATCGATCCGCATTTCAATCCATTTCTTCCCAATGGTGACGCCCATGTGACGTTGAAAACGTTTTTCGAGGACTCTCCGGGAAAGGCCGATGGCCTTAGCCACATCGGTGATCAGCAAGTTGCTTCCCAAATGATTTTGCATAAAGGCCAAGGCATCCCGCACGGATGGGTCGTCGGCATTCAGGTATCCGGTTGACTCTCTCTCGAGCAAGCCCGAAGGCGGGATATTCACGACCGGATCGGGGATGGGGATTTTTTCTAATTGCCGGTGAAGTTGGCGGGCGGCTTCGTAGCCCATCTTTTCTCCCGAAAGTTGGATCGAACTGCGGGGAGGGTAATTCAACATACAAACGTGTTCCTGATTGTTGACGCCCATCAGGGCCAAGTCAAAAGGAACGCGCAGTTTCGCCAGGGCGGCGATTTGGGCGAAGTGCAGAGCTAAATCATCGTCATGAAGAAAAAATGCCGGAGGGGTTGTTGATCGTCGAACAATGGCTTCCAATTCATCGGGGGACAATCCGCTCTCGGAGATGTTCTTGTGAGACCAGGGAAAGGGGAGCTCGAAGTAATGCACTTCCAACCCTTGGCATTTCTCGCAGTACTCCCGGAACCCCTTGTGGCGGTTTTTGCCAAAAAGAGTTTTGGGCCCGATACTGTAGAGTATTCGATATCCCCGGGAGGTTAGATGGGCGGCGGCCATACGTCCGATACTTGAATTGTCGGGCAAAACGGAGGGAACGGTCAGGTTCTTTTCGGTGGTCGAGGATACATTGACGATTGGAAAGGGAGGGGGGACCGGGAAAGCTTGGTCCTCTCTATGGGGTAAATAAATAATCGCTCCATCGGGACGGGAGGCAGAATCGTTATTTAGTAAAGCTGCCGATTTTGGTTCAAAGGTGAATACCCAAGGCAATTGATGGTCGCGGGCATAACCGGCGGCCCCGGTTATCATATCGCGATGATAGGTTAAATCGGTGAGAAGGCAGAAAACGATCTTTTGCATAAAGGATAATTTATAGTATTGGATAGGTCCTTTAAAAAACAATAAAAAAACTAACAGATTAGAAAAGATAACTTTATTTTCAGCCTACCGGAAGAGTCTCAGTCGCGGGATTATTTCAGCCCCCCAAACGAAAAAAGAAAGCGGCGAGGAGAAAACCGGTGAACAGGAGAAGCAGGATTGCGCCCTCGCGGCGGCTGATGATTTTGCCGGTGATGACAAAGGGCCACAAAAGCAGGGTGAGTCCCAGCATTATCGGTATTTCCAGACGAAGTAAGAGAGCTTCTACGGGAAACGGGAAAACCAAGGCCGTAACTCCGCCAATCAAGACCAAATTGAAAACATTGGACCCAATAATATTCCCCACGCAGATATCCATTTGTTTGCGCAAAGCGGCCGCGACAGAGGTGGCAAGTTCGGGAAGACTGGTGCCGATGGCCACCAGACTGAGGCCAATCAACACCTCGGAGACTCCCCATCGCAAAGCCATTTCACTGGCTCCGATGACCAAAGCATCGGCACCGATGGTGAGAAAAACCGTACCCCCGAGGAGAAGAAAGAATATCGGTGTCGACTGGGTAGGAGTTTCCTCTTCGGCGATCTCTGCGTTGAGGTCAGGTTGCTGACGGTATTCGATAAAAAAATAAAAGAGGTAGCCGACCAAGCAGAGCAAAAGGAGTAATCCATCAAGCCGGGTGAATCCGCCCCCCCAATAGGCCAAAGCGCAAAAAAGGAGAGTAATGAGGACCAATGCGGGCATTTCCCGGCGAATGACTCTAACCTGAACGACCAAAGGGCAAAAGAGGGCGGAAAGACCCAGGATCAGGCCAAGATTGCTGATATTACTGCCCACGATATTTCCGATGACCAGTCCTTGGGCGTCACGCAAAGAGGCGGCCACGGAGGTGAAAAGTTCCGGCATTGAAGTAGCGATGGAAACTACCGTCAGGCCAATAACCAAGGGGGAAACCCCCAGTTTGCGGGAAAGGCCAACCGCTCCCCGGCAAAGAAAGTCTCCGCCGAAGGTTAGTCCGATAAAGCCCACCAGAACCAGCAGGGCGAGAACCGTCCAGGAAAGGGAGGAAGGGTCAAGCCAGACAGTCAAGGCAGCGGTTATTTTTCCGCCAGTTGGGAGATTTCGATATCCACTTCGTCCCGTTTGGCGATTTTCTTGAGAAGACCGTCCTGCATCCAGGCGATTCGGTCGGAAATATTCAGCATCTTGTGATCGTGCGTCGAACAGACCACGGTCACGCCTTCCTCCTGGTTCATTTCGCGCATCAGTTCGATGATTTCCTCCCCGGTTTTGAGGTCCAAATTGGCGGTGGGTTCATCGGCGAGAATGATGGAGGGCTTGTTGGCAAAAGCGCGGGCAATGGCCACGCGTTGTTGCTGTCCACCGGAGAGTTCCTTTGGGGTGTGCAGAACCCGATCACCCAAGCCGACCCGCCCAAGGATGTAAACGGCGCGGTCCTGCGCTTCATCGGGGGGGACGCCGGCAAAGAGCATAGGCAGGGTGACGTTTTCCAGGGCGGTAAGCACCTTGACGATATTGTAGCTTTGGAAAATGTAGCCGATCTTCCGGCACCGTAACCACGCCAATTCGTTGGCATCCAACTGGGCGACATCGATTTCATCGATAAAAACATTACCGCTGGTAGGCTTGGTCAATCCGCCAATGACGTTGAACAAAGTGGTTTTCCCGGAACCGGAGGGCCCCATGATGGAGATGTATTCGCCAGTGGCGATCTTGATATTGACTCCGCCGAGGGCATGGATTTTTTCTTCCCCCATCTGGTAGATTTTCGTCACGTCCCGGGTCATGACGGTGAGGTCAGCATCTTCGCCCGTATCATCCAGCCAATTGAAGGCGGGGCGGTCGGGCATGTCAGAGGCGGGTATGGTCTTGGTATGCAAGGAACTCATTATTTTTCTCCTCTCATGGCGTCCATCGGCGGCATGCGGGAAGCGATAACCGCAGGGATGGAAGAGCCGAAGGTGGTTAAAAAGATACCCAGCGCGAAGGCGGCAAGGATTTTCAGCAGAATCCAGTCGAATTGGAGGTATTGAAAGAGGCTAAAGCCGTATTCCAGCAGGCCGAGCAAGATGGAGATGGTCAACCCGACAATAACCCCGATGACCGCACCGACAAAGCCGAGGATGGCCGATTCGACCATCACGGTAAAAAGGACAAACTTATCGAGGGCCCCAAGGCACTTCATGGTGCCGATTTCGCGGTAGCGCTGACTGACCGACATAAGCATGGTATTCAAGACCCCGGCAGCACTTACCAAAACGGAAAGGCCGAGCATCAGATACCAGGTTTGCTGATCGGCCAGATCATCGGACCGGGGGAGGGTGAGTAGGTAGATGAGGAAGGCGCTGGAGGTGGCGATGGTGAGGAGCGTCAGCGTGGTCCGGCTGATCCGGACTTTCAGGCTGTTCACGGCCATCTGCCAAACCAGGCCGGGTTTCATCTTCAGACGATCAATATGCCATTCTTTGTGGGCCATGGGTAAAAAGGGAAATTAGGAAGCTTAGAAGGAGGCCCCGATGGAGGCCCAGAGGAAGTTTATGGCGATGCTAAGCATCCCCGTGAGCCCCATTCCGGCGGCGAAGCCGACGGCCAGAATAGGGGTGTAATTGGTCCAGCGTTCCTTGCCGAACTTCCGCATGAAGAAGAAGCGGCCGAGAAGGGCGCCGACGAAAATCAAAATCGCCATGTGGGGCAATTGGGTGACCGTGGTAATGCCTCCGTAGATATACTGGTGGCTCAGTCCCGCTGCGCTGAAGCCGCTGAAGAGCCCAATGGATCCGATGAAGCTAGTGATAATGACTTCCAGTTTCAACGACTGGAAGAGGAGGGTCTGCCCCTCCTGCATGGAGGAAGCCCAGACCCCCTGCATGGTGGCATACTGCGGCCAGAATTGTTCCACGAAGGGATAGCGGTCGGAGGGAATATCGCCAAGGGTGACGATATAGCTCCAGAAGATAAAGGAGGCGATGATCAACAAGGGGAAGGCCAATAGTTCCGCTTTGAGGATCGAGGTGAACTTCGTCCGGGTCAGCTGGGTTTCCCGGAGCTCGTCGGCAAACTTACCATAGTTGGCAATGGGCAGCGGGGCGAACCAGATGGCCACGCCGCGGTGCTGGGAGGCGAAGATGGCACCCTCGGTGACGAAGGGAATCCCGGCGTGCTGACCGGCAATACCGGACATCCGGGCGTTGATGTAGGTGTTCATCGGGGTCCAGACGTAGGCAAAGAGAACCAACCAGTAAATGGGGAAGGGTTCCACATCGGGAGGGAGGTTGCCGTTGACGAGGTAGTTACAGAAAATGACGTAAATAAGCGAAACGCCTGAATAGACGCCAATGGCCAGCCAGGTTTTGACGTCTCCCCGGGGTTTGTCCTGACGCCAGAAGGCCTTAATATCAAAGCCGTCCTCATCCTGATCCTTATTGTTCCGGTACTTCATCCAGGATTTGCCCATGCCGTAGAGGCCAACGCAGAGAATGGCAAAGGCGATCCCGATCCCCATGGAGAGGTAGAGGTCGAGGGCGTTGGAAACGTTCGTTTGAATGGCCGATTTGCCGGGGGTCCAGGTGGGGAGCCAGCCTAGCGGGTAGAAGACAAAAGGATTCAGAATAAGCTGGAACAGAAAGGTACTGGCGACCATGCCCATACAGACCCGCCAGGGCAGCACGAAGCCGAAGAAGATCAATCCCAGATTCAAAGTAATCCCGATTGGGGCCGTCGGCAGATACCGTTCCATGGTGGTCGTTAAATCCAGGAAGGGGATCGGAATAATGGTCAGGGTCTGGTCGAGGAAGGCATTACTCAAGGTGGGCACCCCGACGTAAATGATCCCGAATACCGCGCCGATGATCGCTCCCAGGGAGAAGCAGTATTGGCGGTAGCCCCGTTTGTTTTTGTCCTGACTGGTTTCGGCCAGGGCGATAGCCCCTTCCGCGGCAATCGGCGCGAGCGGGAAGGGAAGTTTCTCCACATCGGCGGTGGCTTTGTAGGCCAGGAAGCCCAAACTCAACTGAGTGAGCTTGGAAAGGGTCATGGAGGCGATAGTGACGATAATCGCCGGATACCAGACCGGATGGGTGAAAACATTGTAGGCGGCATCGCCGTATGGCGCGACCCAATCCGGAACTTGGTGGGCAATGCCGAAGGTGTGAAAAGCATCGGAGTTCCGCAGGTAGCGGAAATAGACCAGCATCCCGAAAATCCCCCCTCCGATGGATATCCCCCCCGCCATGTGGGTGAGCTGACCAGCGGTGTATTTGAGCATATACAGCTCCTGTTTACGCAGGGTCAGGAAGGAGCGGCGGGCGACTTCGACAAAGAGGATGATGGTCACCCACTCGGCGGCGGTCCCCATGTCGTAGCCGATCATCAAGCCCATGAAGATGAGGCCCGGCAACATGACGAAGGAAATGAAAAACGCTCCGACAATGGTCCGCCAGGTGAAGCCGTCTTCATACGGCTCGTTCTGGATGGCCTCAATGGAGAACTTGGCATCAAAGAACTCTTCGTTCTCGATCCCTGTCTTTTTGGGAGCTTCAGGAGGTGGAGATTGGTCAGCCATGGTGGTCTAAATCAGTCGTCTTGCAGCAGTTCAGCACCGCGTTTGATGAAGTTGTTGCGCTCTTCAGGGGAAAGGTTCCGCCAAAGCAGGAATTGGTGTCGGACATTGTTCAAAAAGCGGTAATTGATGCGGATCCAAGCATCCTCGGCACCCGAGGTACGCTCCAGAATCAATTCCACCGCGTAAACTCCGGGGTTCTTGGTGGGAACGATATCCATGATAAAGTGCTGGGCCACGTCAAGGTCGTAGGGACTCAGCCACATCGAGGATTCAATGCGCAGGGCAGGCCCCCCCTCTTCGGTCACCCGGTTTTCCAGACGAATATCGCGGCAGGTGAAGTCTTCCGAACTGGCGTCGGTATGATTGAGCAGAAACTGCCGGAAAAAGGCGGACATCCCCACTGCATTGCCCCGGGTGAGGGTGAAGGGCAGTTCAAAGTAAATGTTCTTATCGTCTGCAGGCTCCGGCAATTCCCAGTTGGACATCCCGCTCGGAGCGGCCAGAGTGGCGGCCCGTTTGGCGGGGATCAGGGTGGCGATCATAACGATCACGCCGGTTCCCAGGGCCAATCCCATGGAAATCACCGAAGTGAAGTTGAAGGACAACTCGCTGAGGAAGGCGACCCCCAGAACTTCATTGAAGAAGGGAATACTGTTGGCAAAGAGAAGGCCTATGAACATCCCGAAGAGAATGCCGATGACCGAGTACACCGCCGATTCCGAGAGGAGAAGGAAGGATATCTGTTTCGGCGATAGACCGACCGCGCCGAGCATACCTACCTCCCCTCGACGTTCGTCCACGGTGCCCATCATGGTGTTGAGAACAATGAGCACGCAGAGAATGATGGGAACGATGATTTTGGCGATGCCTCCGATGTCACGTTGGGTACGGGTGGTAATGAAGCTTAGATTTTCATCGTGATGAGCGAAGAAGGGTCGGTTCAAACGAAGGGCTACATCATGGTAGATCTGTTCGACATCGGTATCTTCCTGGAACTGTACGACCACTGAGCGCAGGCGGGCGTTGACATCGGTGCGCGCGGCCATGGGAACGATAACCAGACGTTCCCAGTCAAAGTGGTAGGAAACCGGATCTTCGTTGATCAGTTCGCCGGGGGCATTACCGGTCATGTTGGAGCGGACGTAGTCCACCATGGCAAGGCTGCGGCCGTTCACATCGCGGATACGATTGGCTTTTTCCACGTCAAGAATGCCGATGACCGACCATTGCTGGTTTTGCATGATAACCGAGGGCAATTCCCCGACGGGACGGCGTTGACCGTTTTCGTCGAAAATGTGCTCTTCGGTAATTCCCAGGCGCTGGGCGGCGTTGTCGGGGAGGATGATGACATTACGATCCGGGGCGATGCCTTCTTCCCATTGGGCGGGCCGGAACCATTCGGCGTTGGATACGGCCCGGTGCAGGCCACTGAATTCGGTTTCGTTGGGTTCGAAGACCATGATACCCGTGGAAATGTGCTGGCGGTCACCCAAGCGTATTTCCACTTGGTTCGCTCCCTCAACGGCGGCATTATTGCCTCCTTCCCGCTCAATGTACCAGGCGCGGGTGGTAGTGGGGAGATGGGAACCGAATTCCGTTTCAACAGCATCGACGAAGGAGGAGGTGAGCGATTGCCAGTTGAAACTCCGAAAGAGCATGCCCTCAAAGGCTGGCTCCATGGCTTCAATGGTGCGTCCTTCGACATTGTGGTCGAGCGAAACGGAACGCTCGGAGACGGTTTCTTCGCCGGTCACCGAGACGAAGGCGACAATGGAGAAGGTTAGAACGGTTACCGTAAGGGAGGTGAGGAACGTCCGGGAAGGGCGTTTTTTCAGATTGGAAACCCCCATGGAAAGGGCGGTGCCCAGAGAACTCACCAAACTGATCTCCTCGCCTTCGACCTCACCGCCGGCAATTCGGGCCCGACGCACCAGGGTCTCGAATCGCTGATAACAGATGGTCAACACGATGATCGACATCAGGATCATGGTAAAAGAAATCACCACAATAAAGGGCGATACGGCGATGGAGAAGGCCGGATGGAACAGCCATAAAAAGACCGTCCCCAGGGCGAAGAGGGTACTGGTGCCAAAAATCTGGGCGATGATGGCTTTGCTGCCAATGAGAAGTTTTTCGAGAAAATAGGAAGCTGGCAACAGGATCGCCATGATCATGATAACAGAGAAAACCGCCTCGCGGCCCAGTCCGAGGATGCGGGGGTAGAATTTGACCAGCATCCCCCAGGACTCCCGGGCTGCGCCTTCGGCCTTTTGCCATTCTTTTTCTTCGTAGAAGGCATAGGCCTCATTTAATTTTTCCTGGCTGCGGGCGATGGCGCGGGCGATCGATTGGGACCGAATCCCGAAGTCCGCATAGGTGTCCTGCCGGTCAATGGCCAAGTCCAGCATCTGTTCGGCGACGCGCATGGCGGTAAAGGGGTAAAAAGTATTCTCCTCTCCGTCATCGGTGGGGCCAATCCGAATACCTTCCCCCCGACGGGTGCCGCCAAAGCGCTCGTCTTCGACCAAACGCCCGACCAGCATAAACATATTCTGGCCGGTTCGCTGGTACAGGATGGAAGCTCGGCCCCCTTCGTTCATGTAGATAATGTTGCCGAGGGTTTCGAGTTCGGCAAAATGGCGCACCGGGTTTTCCAGCGCATATTCCCGCGGGTTGCCTCGAGTGACCGCTTCAAGAACCCGGAGGTCGTGGTTTCCACTTCCTAAAATTTGATAATCATGCGGTTCGCTGCCCGCAAAAAAGACCAGAGGGGCGACATCCACCAGAATGATTTTTTTCTCCGCCTCGCGGCCTTCGATCATCTGGAAAGCGGGTGTCTGGGCTTCGGTGGCGGCACCCAAAAGACCTTGGGTGGCAATTTTATCAAAAATAGCCCGATCCCGGTTCAGATGATAGGCATAAATATGGTTCATCATGTTGGAAAAACCGATGTTTTCCAAGGGGACGCGGTATCGTCCGTTGAGCATACTGACCCGTTGAAAACTTCTACGGGTTCCACGATAGGCGTTGGTGTTGTGGTTGTTGCGCTCTTCCTGGGTGCGGATTCCCGGATAATGGACGATGGTTCCTCCCACCGGGTCTTCGGCGTCGAGGGCGGAGCGGATGCTGGCCTCCACGGTCTGTCCCCCGATGCGGGTAAAGCGCGGGCGGCTCATGCGGGAGGGACCGCTGGAGTCGGTAGGGCTTTCCGCCCCGAGTTGCATCAGGAAAAGGGCATTCCGCGCGACAATGGAAAAGTTCTCAAAATTGATATTTTCGAGGGTGTCGTGCGGGGTGTCCAAGCGGGACAGGCGGTCATTAAAATTCCCCATAGGGAGAACACCGACTCGGAGGGCGGCCCAGAAATCTCCATAGATGGGGGCTTGGCGGGCAGGGAGAACGGGGAAGTCCAGGGAATCCTCCCGGCGGTAAAAGCTCCATTGTTCTTCCCAACCCGCGCGGATGTGGCCGAGAGAGAGAGCGTACTGGAAGGAGTTTTCCAAATCCCGTCCATGATTTGCGCCGTCACCGGGGAGCCGGCCCCGGAAATCCGAACTGTCCAGAGCTGGGAGGCCGATGGTGCGGCTGTCGCTGGATAAGTCGAGGAACCATCCCAAACGGGGGTCTTCTTCGTCCGCGGGATGCAGGATGGGATAGAGCTTTTCGGCCAAATCCAAGTTGTTCAGCAGGTAGGCTTGGGCCTCCTTCTCTTCCTCCATCTCCACCAGGAAACGCTCCTTCAGAGACTCGAAGGTCATATCTGTTTCCCCGAAAAGAGCGGCAAAGGATTCACCCTTCATCGCATCAGCTATCCGGTCCGGGAAATTGGTGTCCGGGTTCTCCGTAATGATATCATGGAAACTTTCCAGACGGTCTTGGAAACTCAGGCGTCGTTGCTCAATTGTTTGTAAACGCAGTTCCTGTAACCGGTCCCGACGATTTTCCTGATAAGCCTGACGCTGTCGCAGTTCGCGGCGCTCTTCGCGGAGTGCTTCGATTTCCGCAGGGGACATTTTCTCCAGGTCCGGATGGCGAATTTCCCCTGGTCCCGGATCCGGATCGGGCATTTCCAGCAGTTCGTTAATGAGGGCGACCCGTTTTTCCCCAATGTCAATACGGACATCCTCGAGGCGCGGAACGATCCAATCATTAGCAAACCACATGGCATATTCGCGGTCCATATCCTGTATGGAACGATCCGGATCGAAGAAGGCCATGGCCCCCTCATAATTTTCGATTTCCGCGGCCAGATCTTCGCCGTGTGCGGTACGCAGACGATTGTGGTAGAGTTGATAGTGCTCCGCCAACTTCCGGCTGGCGATGCCCCCCTGCGTATCGCCGTCCATGAAGGCAAAGAGAATGCCCCGGCGCCGCCAGCTGTTTTCACTGGTCGCCAGGTGTTCCATGGTATTCAGGGCAAAAGCGATATTTTTCGCTTGGTGGGCACCGTGGGGCAGGTCGGGAACCACCGAGACGGTATCGATATTGACGGTGATAACGAAGGGGTCTTCGCGGTTGGGAACGAGATAGGAGTCTCCGGGCTGCAACGTTTGACCCTCGTCCCAATCATTGGCCTCCCGGAAATCGTCGGGGGTCGTGCCGTAGCGATTCGCCAGACGACTGATAAGGTCTCCTTCGGGAATGGTGAAAATATCAGTGCGGCCGGGAATGATAATTTCGTCTCCCTCGGTAACGTTTGGGGAGGTCTTATCGTTGGCTCGCAGAAGATCCCGTGTGGAGACTCCGAATTGGTCGGCAATGAGACGAAGGTGAGTATCTTCGCCGACTTCCAGAGTTCTTTCCTCGTCGGGGGGGAGAAAGGCGAAGATCGATTCGATGGGCCGGTTTTCAATGACTTGCCCTCCGTTCAGGGTTGCTTCGATGGGATTTTCGGATTGGTTGATTTGCTCCAACAATGCCTGGCCCTCGGCGCGGGGTAGATAAAAGCGCGGGTAGGGAAGGGGAGTGTGACGGAAAAGCCGTTCAGCGTTTTCCATATCCACGTTATTGTCCTCGACGATCAGGATGGCGCGGGCTCCGAGGTAGAAGGCCCGTTCGAAATTGTTCCCGCCCCGGAAGGACATTACCGCGATATTGCCCCGCAGGTCTTTTCCATTCAGATCACTCCAGCGGCCGGAGCCAATGTCGACGAGTTTTCCGGTGATTCCCTCTTTGGGGGCAAGACTGGGCATCGGACCGTTGGGCCAGAGGGGGTGGACGGTGATTTGTTCCTCGCCAATGGTCAACGCCGAGGGGGCTTCGCGCTCGTCGGGGTCAAGGCGCCGGTCCACCGAAACCGGAACGGCGGCAATCCCGGTGAGCGAGCCGACGTATTCGACCCCGTAAGGCTCGAGTTTGTTCAAGTGGTCGAGAAGAAGATGATGGATTTCGGCCCGATCATTTTCGTCAACCTCGCGGACCCCTATCGAGAGGCTGTCCACGCTGAGAATTTCCTCGATCAGCGGGCGAAGGGTTTCTTCCTGGGTACGCGCGGCGATTTCGCGCAGGGAGGCATTTTCGAACAGGTCGAAGCTGAGAAGTTGGTTCTGTCGTTCCGGGGAAAGTCGCTCGACGAAGTCCGCATTCTGGTCGGCGAGGAGTCCCGGGGCGGACAGTCCGGTCCCGGTGAGCAAGGCCACCAAAAAGGCTTGGCGGGTCAGGGAAGGGAGGAAGCGGGAAAAAGAAAAGGACATGGCTTAGTAAAAGCGGGGGCTGAACAATTGGTGGTTTTGGAAAGGTTCGATGAAGTTGGCGTCCGAACCACTTTGGTCCATGAGCATGGCCAGTAGATCGAGCATGTTCCAGCAGAAGACACAGAAGACGGACCCGATCACCAGGCCGATAAAGAAGGGTTTGGCGGCTTTGTAGGAATTCATCCCACCGTATTTGATAATCAGTTTTTTGAAGCCCCAGGCCACCAGTACGCCACCCCAGACCAGCGAGGCTTCATTCGTGAAACCTTCCCCCTTGTGGTAGGGCGATATCCAGTGGTAGTAGAGGCTGAAAAGGAGGACCAGATAGCCAATTGGGTGCAGGGGAAAGCTGAGGAAATATTTCCGCAGGAGGGTCAAGGCCAGGATGACGACAAAGCCCACGACCATGAAAAAGACATGGACGCCGGAGAACGTGTTGTGCATCTCAAGGGAACCTTCTCCCTGGAAGTGGCCAACCCACAGGGGATATTTGGCCATATTGACATTGTTGATGGTCGCCGCGCCTTCACGCAGAGAGGCTCCCTGCATCCCATCGCCGAAGTAGTGGGACAACATCAGGAAACTGAATAAACCGGCGCCGATAGCCACCACGAAGGCCAGGAGGGAGGCTACGGCAACCACGCTGTAACGCAACTTATAGCGCCGGGCCAGCTCGATATTTTCCAATTGTTGGGGCAAACTGCGGAAGATCAGGGTCCAGGGAAGGAACACAATGTTCAGGAACGCGGCGTAGTTTTTGGCCCCCATCCCACTGGTTAGGCCGAGGACCATCGGCATTTTGGTGAAATCGTAGGTAACATGATGGGTGGGGAGACCCGTTTCCGCCCGGACCCGGGCCGCCGCGATGGTGATCGCCATAACCAGAAGGCCAAACAGAAGAATGACGAACGGACTATTGACCCCGATGTTCCAGATCATGATGAAAATGAAAATCGGTAAAACAATCAGTCCGGCCATGGTCAGGCGGGGAGGGACGTACTGATCCGGGACTTCTCCGGTGTTGGGACGGCTTTTCGTTTTCCAGGATTTTATCAGGAGGAAGAGAGTAAAACAGACGACTGCACCGAGCAATTGCTCCATCGGATAGGGGTAGTTCGATCCTCCGGCCCAGCCGGTGTAGAGCCCGGTATTGAAGGCTCCGTCGGCCATGAGCCGCATGATCCAGCTCAGCAGGGTATAGATGAAAAAGATCATCCAGATGGAAAAGCTCAACTCAAGACTGATCAAGAAGGCGATGCCGATGACAATGGGGGAAAAGACAAAGACCACCTTGTCAATTTCCGATAATATACCGCTGGTAAACAGGGTCCCGCTGGCATCGAAAACGATGCGCATATCATTACCGACCAAGCCATAGTGGTTGATGGCTTCCAATGAGAGGATTAAAAACCCGAGAAAGGCGCCAAAAATAAAGAATCGGTCAAAGAGAACGCCCCGCTTTTCCGGTTCCCGAACATCGTCGGCGGTTTCCAGTTTGTAATCGTGTCGGATCAGCCCGTCGGCGATCTCGACCAAGGGGAAGGCCAGGTTTTCCCGCTCCACCCATTTTCGCCGGAAATATTCGGCGAGGCACATCATGAACAAAAAGATGGCCAGGAACAGCATACCCCAGTTGAACATCGGTTTAACCCAGAGTCCCCAGGGGATTCGCTCGCGGGCCGAAGCCATGTTGCTCCAAAAACTTTCCTGGTCCCGCATCTGCCGACTGGAGGAATCATCCCAGAGCCCGTTGCGGAAGGCAAATATATTTTGATTGGGCTCATCCGAACCGTCTTGGCGAATCAGGCTCCGCCGCTCGCTCCGGCTGAGACGAAAGGCAAAACCGGAGAGCATCTCATCCCGCTCAGCCCGTGAGAGTTCGGCTTGCTGCGATAAATAAGCTTCCATCAAACCATTGCGGACCTCTCTTCGGTCAACCTCGGTAAGCACCGAGACCTGGGCCTGCCATTCCTGCCAACGCGGGGCGATTTCCTGTTCGGCAATCCGCTGGCGAAGCTCTCTTTCTTCCTCGGGTAGACGGTTCAATTCCTCATCCACCCGCAGCACCATAGCGGGGTCCATGGTGAATTGAAACTCCTCCACCATGGTGAGGAGAAATTCGTCATAATCCGACAGCTCGGTTATAAGCAAGGGAGTGATTTCCTCGCTTCGTGCCTCCCGTTGTTCTTGTTGCGCCTCGATCTCTTCCGCCAAACCAAGGTGCGGGAAAATTCCGGCTGAATCATCGTCCAGCAGTCGCCGGGCATCATCAAAAAGCAGGTAAGGGATTCGTTCACTCAGGGACTCTATCTCCACCAGTTCGGCCAAAGTCTCGTCGCCGATGGATTCTACCGGGGGAAGTTCTTCCAATTCCTCCAAACGCTGACGACGAACCAGTTCCGCTTCCACCGTTTCCAAGGCCCCGACCAGGGAGCGCCGGGCCTGGTCGCTGTCGCGGATAATCTCATTATCGGTTAGAAACCGTAAAAACCGATCCGCCCGGTTCCATGCCAGTCCCTCATCGGTGGGAACCTTGGGAAACCAGCTGTCGCTCATGCTGTCAAAAATCGTCCGGTAGGTCGGATTGCCCTGGAAGAAATACTCATCCAGAGCGGCCGAGTTGGCATTGTAAAAAGTCCGGACCAAGCCGAGATTCATCACCGGTGCGGCGATGGTCAGCATGACGAAAAGGATGACCAGATTCTGTCGCGGAATAGCCTGCACTTTGGCCATGGAGCGGATAAAGGCCCACGCCAGCAACAGCGTGAAGATGATCCCGATAGCCCAACCCACCGGAGTGGCCGTTTCAATGTCCGCGTTGACCGTCATCATGGTCATAAACTGGGACAAGGGCGCGAGGATCACAATTAGGACTAATCCGATCAGAATGGTTACGGCGCGGGAAATACTCATGTCAGCAGGTGCGTATGGAAAAAAGAAGCAAAATAGGTCGGGGTTTAGTGTTCGGCGATGGAGCCGATGGAAATGTTCAGGTCTTCACGTTTGACGATCTTCTCGACCTCACCGTCGCGGAGGTAAACCACCCGGTCGGAAACATTCAACATGCGGGCGTCGTGAGTAGCAGAAACTACGGTGACCCCACGATCGACACTGAGCTTGCTCAAAAGTTCGACAATGGAGACGGCGGTTTTGGAATCCAGGTTGCCGGTGGGTTCGTCGGCCAGGATGAGGTCGGGGTCGTTGGCGAGGGCGCGGGCAATGGCCACCCGTTGTTGCTGTCCGCCGGAAAGTTCGCCGGGAAGGTGATGCATACGTTCGCCCAAGCCGACCATTTCGAGCAACCCGGCGGCCTTTTCCCGGGCCTCCTGTTCGGTGAGGCCCAGAAAACGCATTGGCAGAACCACATTCTGCAAAGCCGAAACCACCTCAATCAGATTATAATTTTGAAAAATGTAGCCGATGTTGGCGCAACGCAGGGAGGCCAACTCGGCGGGCGCCAAGTCCTGCAGGTTCCGGTTGCCCAGCCGAATGGTCCCCTTGGTGGGCAAATCGAGGGCGCCAATCATATTGAAAAAGGTCGTTTTCCCGGAACCCGAGGGACCCATCAAGGAGATGTATTCGCCCGCGTAGACACTTAAATTGATTTTCTTGAGCGCATAAACCACGGTCTTTCCGGTCGGATAGGCTCTTTCAACATCAATGGCTTCAATCAGGGTTTCGTTTTTGGCAGGCATGAAATAAAAGAAGGGGAAAGGGTAAGGAAATCAATAAAGTGGGTTTTCGGCAAAAAGCTTAAAATTTCATTTCTTAGGCTTTGTGAAAAGGAAAAAAGGCTTTTGAGCCAAGGAAATTTCTCGAAAGCGAAATATTCTGACAGATTAAGTGCCCGCATTCCGAGCGAATACTGTTTTTTCTTGCGCAAAAAATAACCCCTTATCGGGAACCGGCATATTTTTCAGGTCGGGGGACACCACCAGCGAAGCTGGAGTAGGCGGGGAGAGACATACGAGATCGGAGTGTTCCGCGCAGCCCCACAAATTGAGCTCGCGAAATCCCGCCGAAGGGAAATGAGCGAAGCGTATCGGGGGTCCCCGCGCGGAGGAGGTGGTCGGCACGCGTCCCTGGCTTGAAGAACTCCGCACAGGGTCCCCGCTTGGGGTAACAGCCAACGACACGAGCCCCCCTCCCTTGTGCAAACAGCGAACGGTGGCCTTGTGCCTACCGGTTGGCGAACATGAGCAAACGAACCCGTGTCCTCCCTTGTAAACAGCGAACGGGGGCCTTGTGCCCCTGTGCGCAATGCTTCGGAAAACGGAAATAGTCGCCCCTTCTCAACCGCGAGCGGGGACTTCATGTCCCTGCGCGCAACACTCCTGAGACCTCGAAAACCCTTCGTCGCACGTTACTGCGGCCACCTGCGGCCACCGGTTACGCGCTTGCAGGACGAGGACCGGATTACGGGCTTATTGATTTATGATTTCATTGGCTGTTTTGTAGTCCCGTAGGAATGATGTGAGGGTAGCCGTGGGTGAACCCCACGGCTACCCCCCCCGGAAAATGCCTCGCAGAGCGAGTGCCGGAGGGTAGGTGTTTCGCTAATGCGCGCAATTCCATTGCGAAAGAAGGCTTCTTTGTCTTTCCTTTTTAAAAAAAGATTTTCTTTGCTCCGAAATCCCTTTATTAAAGGAGGCTTACTTTGTTAAAACCCATTTCCCTGAAACATAAATCCCAGAGTTTTTTGATCCTATGTCGTCTTCCAATTTTTCGCAACGCGTTGTCGTAACCGGTATGGGGGTGGTTTCCTCCCTCGGCAATGAAGTTGATGAGTTTTATAATCGCCTATTGGCCGGAGAGAGTGGGATTTCCACGGTTGATTCCTTTGATACGGAAAAATTTGCCTGTCGCATCGGGGCCGAATGCAAGGACTTTAAAGCGGAGGAGTGGATGGACCCGAAGGAGGCCCGCCGCAGTGACCGGTATGCCCATTTTGCCTTGGCCGCGAGTAAGAAAGCGGTGGCCTCGGCGGGGCTGGATATGACTGCCGAGGATCCCGGTGAGGTCGGGGTGTTGGTCGGTTCCGGAATCGGGGGGATGTGGACCATTGAAAACCAGAGCCGGGTCTTGCACGAACGCGGACCAAGACGGGTTTCGCCGTTTATGATCCCTTCTCTAATCGCCAACATTGCCAGTGGTTTGGTCGCCATAGAGTTTGGCATGAAGGGCCCTAATTTTGCCGTGGTCAGCGCCTGTGCGACCGCCACCCATGCCATTGGTGAATCCCTTCGTATTATTCGCAGCGGGGAGGCCCAGGTAATGATTGCCGGAGGCAGTGAAGCAGCGATCACCCCTTTGGGGTATGCCGGTTTTTGTTCCATGAAAGCCATGAGCACCCGTAACGATGAGCCGCAACGGGCGAGCCGTCCCTTTGATCGGGGGCGGGACGGTTTTATTATGGGAGAAGGGGCCGGTATTGTGGTCTTGGAAACCCTTGAGCACGCTTTGGCCCGGGGGGCCAATATCCTCGGCGAAATCAAAGGTTATGCCGCCACCTGCGATGCTTATCATGTGACCGCCCCGGAAACCAGTGGGGCGGGATTGTCCCTGTGCATGAAGAAAGCGTTGAAAAACGGTGGCCTGGAACGGGAGCAGGTTGACTACATCAACGCGCACGGCACCTCGACACCTTTTAATGACCGGGTCGAGACCAAGGCCGTCAAGGATACCTTCGGCGATCATGCCTACCGCCTCAAAATGAGTTCGACCAAATCGATGACTGGCCATCTCTTGGGAGCCGCCGGAGGCGTGGAGGCGATCGTTTGTTTAAAAGCCATCGAAACCGGAGAAATCGCCCCGACCATCAACTACGAGGAACCGGAGGACGAATTGGATTTGGACTATGTTCCCAATCAGAAAGTTTCGGCACCGGTGGAGATTGCGATGAGCAACAATCTCGGATTCGGCGGGCATAATGCCAGTTTGGTGGTGGCCCGCTATAAACCATGAGTTCAGTTCATTGGGAAGTTTTTTTTGAGGGACGGGTCCAAGGGGTGGGTTTTCGCTACACCGTTCGACAAATCGCCCAGGGGTTTGAGGTGTGCGGTTGGGTTCGCAATCTTACCGATGGCCGGGTGGAACTTCAGGTGGAGGGTTCTCCCAAAGAAGTGGAAGAATTTGTCCAGGCGATCGAAACCGAAATGGAAGGGTATATTCAGCGGACCGAGAAAAAATCCATGGAACAAATGAAGGGGTTTCGCGGTTTTGAAATCCGCTGATCTATTACTATGGCACCGGCAATTGAAATCAAGGAACTGACCAAGGATTTTCCCCTTGGTCTGGGGAAATACAAACTTCGGGCGGTCGACCATTTGTCCCTGCGGGTGGAACAGAACCAGGTGTTTGGTCTTTTGGGACCCAATGGCTCCGGAAAGAGCACCACCATGAAGGTTATTCTTGGTTTGTTGACACCCACGGCGGGAGAGTGTCGGGTTTACGGGCTTCCCAGTAACAAAACGGCCGCCCGCAAAGAGGTTGGTTTTTTGCCGGAAGCCCCATACTTCTACAAATACCTGAGCGGTCTGGAGATGGTGGTTTTAATGGGGAAAATCTGCGGTCTCTCCGCTGCCCGGGCCCGTGAGCGGGCTTGGGAGGTAATTGAATGGGTGGGGCTGAAGGATGCCGCCCGGCGACGGGTGGGAACCTACAGTAAAGGGATGCTCCAGCGCATTGGCATTGCTCAGGCACTGGTGCATGATCCGCAGTTGATTATCCTCGACGAACCAACGGCCGGAGTTGACCCGGTCGGCTCGGCGGAGATTTCCAGTTTGGTGCTCAAACTCAAGGAAGCCGGAAAAACCATTTTACTTTGTTCCCATTTACTCGCTCAGGTCGAGGACATCTGTGACCATGTGGCTATTATGAATAAAGGTCGCTGCATTCGCCAGGGGCCTTTGGCGGAAATTACCGAAGGGCAGGGCGATACCGAGATTCGCCTCGACCAATTGCCGGAACCGGAGGTCGAGGCCTTGCGCCGTTGGTTGGGGGAACGTGGCATCGACTTGCGACAGGTTAAACGTCCACAACTCCGATTGGACGAAGTGTTTTTACGGGAGATCGGCAAAGCGGATCTCATCTATCGCCAGGGGAGCGAGTCGGTTCAACTGGGCTCCCAGGTAACCTCTGACAAAGCGGGAAAGGATTCGGAAAATGAATAGTCTGCGTATCATTCGATTGATTGCCGGAAACACCTTTCTCGAGGCGGTCCGGCAGAAACTGTTTCTGTTTTTGGTTTTCATTGCCGCGGCCTTCATCGTCAGTTCGTTCTACTTCCGGGATCTGGATTTTGGCTTCTCCGAGTTGAAATTCATCTCTGATTTTGGTTTTGGGGCGATCGTTTTCTTTGGTTCGATTCTCAGTATCGCCGGGGCGGCGCAGTTGTTTTTCAATGAAATTGAAAACCGCACCGCCCTGACCATTCTGGCCAAACCGGTGCGTCGGATAGAGTTTATTCTGGGGAAATTCACCGGAGTTTGGGCGGTGGTCCTGGCCTTCACCGCCATGATGACCCTTTTGTTGATGGCCATCCTTTGGTATCGGGAAGGAATTCTCATGGGGATGGAACGTTTTGCCAGAGATTTTCCGGAGGGGCGGAAAGTTCTGTATGGGGATATCCTTTGGGTCGGGTTTTTGCAGTGGTTGAAATTTGGTATTTTGATTTCCATTACGATGATTGTGGCAGGGTTTGCCCGCACCAATCTTTTCACGGTGGTGATTTCGTTTTTCATTTTAATCATTTGCCATCTTCAGTATTTGGCCCGGGACGCCTGGGCGGAGATTGCTTTCTGGCCGGCCCGAATGGGGGTAGCGGTGATGGGGTTTGCCTTTCCCAATTTTCAGGTTTTCAATGTGGGCGAGTATGTGGCGCTGTATGAGCCCCTGCCCTGGTCGGTGATTGGTTCGCTGGTCGGCCTTTCGGCGATTTATATTATCGTTTACAACCTTCTGGCGGTGGTAAGCTTTCGTTCCCGGGAGATCTAGAAAACGCATTTCCTATGAATCCCTTCTGGAAAAGTCTCGCTCTGGTTTTGGTCGCCGCCTTTCTGGTGGGGCTTTTGGCCCGTCCCGTAGAGGAACCGGCCTGGCAGTGGGTGCGGGAACAGGAACCAGCCCTGCAATTGGAAAGTCTGGAAGATTTGCTCGGACAGGGCATTATCGTTGGCGTGATGGGCGGTTTTCGCTCGATTTTTGCCAATCTCTTGTGGATACGCGGGTCGGAGTATTGGAAGGAGCAGGATTTGCCCGGTATGCAAACGATGATTCGGTTGGTCACCGCCATTGACCCCCGTCCCAGTTTCTTTTGGATGAATGGGGCCCGCATTACCTCTCTGGATATGCCTCATTGGCGAATTCGTGAACAAGGGGGACGCCAGAATGTTCCGGAAGTGGTACAAGAGCGCATTTTCGAAGAACAGAATTTGGCCGGGATTGAAATTCTCCATCGAGCCATGGTTTATCATCCAAATAATCCCCAGTATCCTTTGGAAATCGGTTTGATTAAGGCGCGCCGGATGGATGATTTGGAGGGCGCACTCAAATACTACCGCAAGGCCAGTGAGATGCCCAATGCTCCGGCTTACGCCGCCAGGGTTTATGCTCAGCTTTTGCGCCGTTTGGGACGCGATCAAGAGGCCTATGAATGGCTGGCGGGTATCTATCCGACATTGGACCCCGACAATATTTATGACCGGGCTGAGGTGATGCTTCGCCGGATTCGGGAGTTGGAAGAGGATTTGAACATCCCTCCCGAGGAACGAATTCCCGAACTCGCGCGAGACAGCGCTCGGAAGTGAGGGGATTTTAGTCCTTTAGACGGTGGTGCCTGCAATTTCCGCTAAAGCCTCGCGCTACCAGGGGACGCAAAGATGGTAGCCGCAGGTTTTAGGTGCGGTTCGGTGCCCCTCGAGGATCTTCGGACCTGACCCGTCCGGGAGAGAGCACCGAAGGTTTCCGAAGAGGAAGGCCCTCTTTGATGGCCATCCAAAACAAAACCTAATAGCGAAAAAGAACCGATTCCTTGCGGAAGAAATATCCCGTTAAAAGTAAGGCCAAGGCGGCGAGGAGAAAATTCATCCCCATTACTCCGAGAATGGGCATCCATAAATAGGTACCGAGAAACATTTCGCGGGCAAGGAGACAGACGTTGACAATGGGAAGGGAAAGAAGAAAAGCGTTGGGGGTAATCCCTGGTAAGGTGGAGACAATGGCAGGCAACAAAGCGAGCAGGAAAACGGGTGAAAGATACGACTGGGCCTCGCGGTAACTGCGCGCCCAGATGCCGATCAAGAGAAGCAAGGCGGAAAAGAAGGCGGCCAGCGGCAACAGTAAAACCAAAGTGCCCAGAAGTGCCCCGGCGTCGAAGCCCGGAAGAAAATGGTCGCTGCCTTCAGCTTGGGGAAATAGCAAAGGGGGTACGCTGAAAAGCAGAATCCCCAACGAACAAAGAGTTAGGAGGCTGGTAAACAGGGAGGCTATGAAAGTCAGTAGCCATTTGCCCAGAACTAAAGCTTCCCGGGCCACAGGGCTACTCAAGATGGTTTCCAGGGTTCCCCGCTCTTTTTCCCCGGCGGTTAAGTCCAGCGCCGCATAAGCCGCCCCGGTAAGGCTCAGCATGACCACCAGATAGGGGAGTAATCCCCCCAGAAGTCCGCCGGTCACTTTTTGCGGAGACGCCAGATTGTGCCGTTCGACATGAAAAGGGGTTCGCCGTTCAGGATCTAATCCGGCCCGCTCCCACTCCTCGGCCTGGTGTTTTTCCAGCCATCGGTTGAGTGCTTGGTGCAGGCGTTCCGCAGCCATTTGGGAGCGGATCTCTCCCTCATGGTAAAGAATCTGGAACCGGGGGATCCGGTCGTCCCCAGGGCTTTCTATGGTTTTCTCTTGAATGACGATTTGCAGTTCCCGGGATTCAATTTGCTCGCGCGGGTTGGTTAGGGAACGGGGTTGCCAAGTATCCCATTGATCCAATACCTCAAGGGCGGGAAAAGTTTCCACGCGAATCTCATCAAGGGCATAAAACACCGTTTCCCGCTCGGCCTCTTGCAAAAAGAAAAAGGCCAGAAAGGCGATTAATAGAAAGAGTCCCGGAATGAGTAGGAGAGGAATTCCGATCATCGCAAAAAGGGTTCTCTTGTCACGCAGGATCTCCTTCGCTTCCTTGCGGAAAACGGTCCATGTCTGATGGGTGAAACTTCCTGGTTTCATGGCGTGCGGGTTGGATAAAGGTGGTTGACCGCCTCGGAGAACGTGGCTTGTCCGGTGGTTTCAAGGATCTCACTCAGGGAGCCCTGAGCGAGAATTTCGCCTTTTCCAAGAAAGATTACCTGTTGGCTCAGTTCTTCCACCTCGGTGAGATGGTGAGAGGAAAAAAGAATGGTTTTCCCTTCCCGTTGCCGTTCTCTAAGAAAGGCAAGGATTCGTTGGGTGGCGAGGATATCAAGTCCATTGGTGGGCTCATCAAAAATTAAAACCGGCGGGTCGTGCAAAATTGCCCGGGCCAGGGCGGCGCGCTGTTTCATTCCCGTGGATAAGCGGTCGCCCCGACGGTCCAGGAAATCCGTCAGATCGAGTTCCTCGGTCAATCGTTTGAGCTGTTGTTGAAAGACCTTTGGTGCGAGCCCGTGCAGACGGCTGAAATATTCAAGGGTTTCCCGAACGGTTAGGCGACGGTAGAGTTCTGCGGAATTGGTGAGAAACGAAATTTTTCGGCGAACGAGGGCCGGGTTTTCCCGAAGCGACAGGCCTTCGATGAAGGCTTCCCCCTGGTCCGGTTGCAGCAGAGTGGCGAGGATGCGCAGAAGGGTGGTCTTGCCCGCCCCGTTGGGACCGATCAGGCCAGTGGTTTTTCCCCGCACGCATTCCAGCGAGACCCCGCGCAGCACGGCAATCGACTCTCCTTCGCTGGAGACGAAGGATTTATGGATTTTACGGGCAACCAGGGACATGGGAAAAGTTCATTTTGACGAGAGCGTGGGAGAGTCCTAGCATATCCATATGCCAGTGGAAATCGAACGAAAATTTCTTCTCTCCGGTCCGCCTCCGGTGGAGTTGGGGGAAGGGCAGCTTTTACAGCAGGGCTATTTGAGTGATGATCCCGAAAGAACCGTGCGGGTCCGGTTGGCGGGGGAGCAAGGCTCTCTGACGATCAAAGGAATAACTCAGGCCGATGGCCTTACCCGTTTTGAGTGGGAAAAGGAAATTTTGGCCGACGATGCCCGGGAATTGTTGACCCTTGTTCTTCCCGGGTTGATCGAGAAAACCCGTTACCGTGTTTCCCTGGAGGGCAGCCTCTGGGAAATCGATTCTTACCGCGGGACGCTGGAAGGCCTCTGGGTCGCCGAGGTGGAATTGGCATCGAACGCCGAAGAGGTTTCCTTGCCCACTTGGCTGGGACGGGAGGTTTCCGGCGATAGCCGCTACACCAATGCCGCCTTGCGCCGGATCGTGGCAACGAGCGAAGATTGGCGAAAGGCTTTGTTGCAATGAGGATTACCGGAGGTGCCGCCAGAGGCATTCCTTTGAGGGTCCCGAAGGGAGACCAGACTCGCCCCGCAACCGATCGGGATCGGGAAGCGCTTTTTTCTTCGCTGGGGTCCTGGCTTCAAGGGAGGTCGGTTTTGGATCTGTTTGCCGGGACCGGGGCCTACGGATTGGAGGCACTCAGCCGTGGGGCCGGTTCGGTAACGTGGGTGGAAAAAGCCGCGCCAGTAGCCCGGCTTTTGAAGAAAAATCTGGAGGCGGTGCAAAAAGCCATGAACGGTGAGGCTATTCCCACCCGGGTTTTGGCAAAAGATGCTTTTCGCCCCATGCCCTATCTTGCCGGAAGCTTTGATTTGGTGATCGTTGACCCCCCTTACCAGCTTTGGCAAACCAAGGAGCAAGAGATCGTGACGCAAGTTCTGGGCTTTTTGAAAGAAGAGGGTGGAGGGTATCTGGTGGCTGAATCACCGGATCTTTTGTCCTCGCTGGAGACCCTTTCCGAACAGCATCGCAAGGTTGGAAAAAATATTTATATCTGCCGGATTGACTGAAAAGGCCCCAAGAAAAGCTGTTCCATAGACGTTGTGAATGGTTCGCGTGAGCCTTGAGTCGTTTGCGGCTTTTGCCTGAAATGTAAATAGAGTAAAAGGCTATTGCTGAAAAGTAACTTATCCGGGAGTCGTCATCAGCTGAATCATGGCGTGATCTGCTCAAAAGTTTGGCAACTTTATTAGAAAAAGAAATACCTTTCGCACATAGAGAAAGAAAAAGTCACAATTTCACCCAATCAAGTAATTCTTTCTTGGATTCGGGATATTTTCATGATAACTTGTTCTAAATTTCAGCCCTCCTATGTTATCCAGAAAAACAACCGGCTTCACTTTAGTAGAGGTTATGGTGGCAACTTTCATCTTTGCCTTTTCAGGCATAGGCCTCATCTCCCTAACCCTTCAAGTGCGGCGTCTGGCCGAGGCGAATGTTTACCAAGCGATGGCCCAAACCATTTCCCAAGGGTATTTGGAACAGATAAAATCGATGGCTTGGTTCGACCTCATGGAACAGGTCGACGATAATGGTTCGCTGGTTTGGACTTCCAAAAATCCCATCAAAACGGTCTCCGGGATCGATGGTACCACTGAAGATGCCCTGTCATTGTACATCGATTCAACTTTATGGCCGGATGGTGATCCCTTTGCCGACTTTGCCTTTGAGGATTACAATTATCTAAACGACGTGGATTTTGCCGAAGCTTCGGAAAAAATCGGCCAGGACACGGCCCGAAATCTTCGCCGCTATACGATTGTCGCTGATTTGGGGAGTGATGGTACCAATGGGGTAGTTTCCGGGGGCCGGCAGATGAAGATGCTTATTACCCCGGAAGTTGAACCTCTTTTACATCACGAAAATCACGGGGCGATTATCCACCTTCACGTTACCTATGAAGTCCCCTCTACAACTCGTTCCATGCATCGCAACTCCTTTACCGTTAGTGCTATAAGAACCCGTTACAATAGTTTCTGAAATCGTTATGAAATCTTTATTCTTTATCGGAAACCGTTCTTGCAAGAAAGCCTTTACGCTTGCTGAAGTCTTAATGACTTTAGGTGTTTTTAGCATCCTCTCCTCAGGATTGATCAGCTTCTTCATTTTCAATCTGGGAACGTCGTATATGACGACCGGGAAACTTCTCGTGGGTAAGGATATTCGCCAATTCACCAATGAATTGCGCTCGAACGGGCGGGCTTCTTCCTCCTTTTTAATCTATCCTTCCTTTGTCGATCGGGAATATTCTTCGGAACAGGAAAACGTTCCCCGCGGTGGTTCGGGGGACTTTTTGGTACTTGTTCGCCAAGTTCCTGATCGCCTGCCGCAAATCCTTCCCGATGGCTCCCTCGACCCTGATGGACCCGGGGAAAAATTTCAGCGGGTGACTCATTTGGTCGGCTATTATCGTAATGGGACCCCTAGCGACGACGGTGCGGAAGTCCGCCGCTTTATGGTTGATTTAAGTGATATCAGCGATCCGGACAATCCCTATCATCGCGATAATCTGGTTGATCGTATGGAAGACGCCTCCATTTTGCCCCGTGACAAAGCACCGCCAATCAGAGACATTCCCGCAACTGCCGACCATGATGGCGAAGAGGGGCTCTTAACGACTTATCTCCCCGATCCTTCAACGGTTGGTTCGGAAGAGCACCGTCTGACTTTGGAATTGTCCCGCGGGTTGGCTGAAGGCGTTCTTTTTTATAATTTCCAGGACCAAAGTGTTATTGTTCGAGGAGAGATCATTCACCGCGGCAATCGTCAGCAAAGAGCCTCAAATACCTACAATTTTACCGTAACCCCCAGAGGATGATATGAAACATTTTACCGATTTTACCAACCAGCGGGGAAGTTCGATTGTCTTCGTGCTGATTGTCGTCCTCGTGCTTTCGATTGCCGGAGCCAGTTTGATTCGCTTTGCCATCACCGAGAAAAATCTTCATTACCGGACCCTTACTCATGCGCAGGCGCAGTATGGTGTCGAGTCTACCTTGGAGCACGCCCATGCGCAGATCATTACCCAAATGCAGAATTTCGAGTCCCTGCCCATGCGTTGGCTCGAACCTTCCCGCGAAAATCTCACTCAACCCACGGTCCTTGAGGATAATACCCAATTCTTTTCCAAGCTCGGGATCGATCCGGGTTCGATCGAAGTGATTGGCTCCAATACCCCCGTAATTCTTCCCGGAAAAACCCTTCTGGAAACCTTGAAAGAGGCAACGCAAACGGTTGAAGATTATACGGGCAGCGGTAGGCCTACAGACCAAATTCAATGGGCCGAGTGGGTGACCATCGATCCCAACGATCCGTCTAATGCCATGGACAACCTTGCCGGTATGAGAGTAATGATGAGGGAGATTGATGTGTTGGGAAGGGCTACCGCAAAACGGGGGAATGTGGAGACGAGTGTGTTCGGCCGACAGACTTTGGAAATCCGGGATGCCCCTCTGTTTGCCTATGGGGCGTTTTTCAATATGGACATGGAAGCCGGGGCTGGTGCCAATATGGATTTTTTTGGTCCGGTTCACGTAAATGGCAACCTATATATCCATGCCAATGACCCCGTCGCCTCACGGTGGCATGACCGGGTGACTATCACTCAAGGCTTCTACCATGGGGCTATGCCCAACGGGCCCCGAGCGTCCAGTGAAGGTGATTTGTTTTTCAAAAATTTGCGTTCCGGTCAACTGGTGAAGTTTCAGGACGCTTTTGGTAACGAACCGGGGACGGGTTATCAAAGTGATATGGCATCATGGTTTAATGGCGTGTTGGATACCTGGCGGGGTGGCCTGCTTACCGGAGATCATGGGGTTCTGCCCTCGCTGCCAGTGGCCACTGCGGAGAATATTACGGAGGGGGAGTATTTTAATCCCGAGGTTCGGTCACCATGGAACCTAATTAGCCCCCCGCAGGACGTTACCGCCATCACCCATGCTGATCCGGCGGAGCAGGATTCGCGACGGGAATTCGAACTCGCAAAGTTCTCCCGCTCCGCAAGTCTGTATATCAAGGTGAATCCCTTTGACTCTTTTGACCCCTCCCAGCGCATCGGTGAGGGTGACGTGGTGAACCTGCCTTTTGTGGCCAGAATTGTTGACCGCGAGGAAGAAGACCCTTGGTCTGCTGGTACTCCGGTGGTTTTGCCTTCGGATTTGATTACGACCCGGGAAGGTATCGATTTGTATGATCCCCGGGAAAATGGGTTGCGGATTAATTTTCTTCATAACGACGGGCGCCTGATTGATACCGATGGTTATGTGGTCAACGAGTTCGGGGAACGGCTGGCTTCCGATCCCACTGAACCAGCGGAATTCGGGGGTATTGCTACGTATTGGAATGACCAAATTAATAATCTGGTGGCCGAAAACTCCGAATTTCAAACGGCGGTCCAGAATACGACAGATAACTTTTCTTTTCTCTCGGGGCATGTGGAATTGCCTCACTACGATCCTGTGGCCAACGAATGGGGAGGAGTCGTATTGGCTACATTGGATGTCGGGGCGCTGGCGCATTACATGGAAAGCAATGATCCTGCGTGGTGGAATGGGGTTGTTTACATTGAAAACGAAGGCCTGCCCGATCCCGTTGATTTTGCTGAATATGGGGATCCTCAGCCCGGCTCTCATTTTCACAAATCGGGGATTCGCTTACAGAATGCGGGTCAAGTACCCCGGGCCTTTCGCCAGGTAAATCCTGATGGCACGGAAGTGACTGGTTATGGGTTTACCCTGATCACCAATAGCCCTTTGTACATTCAGGGGCATTTCAACGCTGATGGGGATCCTTATACTGGGTCGGCCCGGGATATGGATGATCCGGAGGATTTGGAAAAGATTGGTCGTCCTGACTATACCCCAACCGAAGTGCCTTCCGCTCTTATTGCCGATAGTATCACTATTCTTTCGGACAATTGGGAGGACCATTTGCCTCATACCTGGCGCTATTATAGGGATTTGCCAGGCAATCGGAACCGTTCCCGTATCACCTTCCAGCGTGATGCGACTTTTACCGAGGTGAGTGCCGGTTTGATTTCGGGTATCGTGCCTACTACGCCGAGAAATTATTCCGGTGGATTGGAAAACTTTCCCCGGTTAATCGAAAACTGGGGTCAATGGCGGCATGATGGCGACGCGCCACCTCCGGGACCGGTTGACCTTGGAGAATTAGATTCTGATGATAGTGGTGAAAGTCTTGCCCGGAGGAATCAAATTGAGGAATTCCATACGATTTTGCAGGACATGCCAGTGATGCCAACAGGTTTCGGTAGTGATTATACGGACACCCCGGACGGCCATTTCGCGCAATGGAATAATTGGTTGTTGGAAGTTAAAGAATTCGTTCAAAGTGATGATTTTGATCCAAAGCATTTTAATGCTGACGATTTGGAAGAGGGAGAGCTAACGGACATTGGTGCCTGGGTCACCTATAATCCAGACGCTGATCACGCCTTATTCCAGCTCTTTGATTTTGATTTTGGCCGGTTTTACATGGCTGATGGATTTCCCTCTGACAAAGACGACGTGAAAGACTTTCAACTTCAAGGAAATCGTTATAATATCCATGTCTATTATGGAGATACAACAAGCTTTAACCAATATGATTTTGGGACGGGTATTATGAATTGGGACGGGAATATCTCCGGTTTCGCCTTTCGCGGTTGGATCGACGGGGCTGGTTGGACCGGACAAGGCGCCTACGGGAATGGTGATCGAAATTCTGCTTGGAATGATCACATCGTTAATGGACCCGGTTTCAACAACCACCACCGTCACAGCCTTTCTCATTTGGTTTCTTTGAAAAATGCTAGCTTGGTTGGCACTTCTTTCATCAGGCATCCCCAACAAGACATCTCCGCAACCTCCCACTGGGGTGACTACGATCGCACCCTTCGAATTCGTGGCTCGATGGTAGGCTTGTTTCGAAGTCAACACGCCGCCGGTATGTGGGGTGGGTTTGCTTATAATCCTCCGGTTAGAGACTGGGGGTTCAGTAAGTTTTTTGAAAACGGAAACTATCCTCCCGGGGCCTTACAGGCACGAAGTTACCGCATTCGCAATTACCGGGAAATTACCGCAGCGGAGTATAATGAACTCAAAGAAGCCATTCTGGCCTTCTATGCTGCCCTCGAGTAATTAGTTAGACAGCTGGATCAGCCTTCGATCCCCTCCAAAACCTTCTCGATTGAGTTAAGGTTTTCGGCTTGGTAGAAACCGTTGATTCGGTTTATGATTTGTTGAATGAGACCGTCCGGACAGGAGGCCCCGCCGGTGATGAGAATCTTCTTTTTCTCTGTCATGGGATGCAGGAAAAACTCTCTTACTTTCATGTCGCTCTCATCTTCCCGGTTCTTGGGGTAGGGCGCTTCATAATGTAAGACTTTGTTTTCCCCTAGAATATTGGCCTCAGATTGAATATAAAACGCCTTGTCGCCCAGCTTTTCCCGACACATACGGTAGAGTTGGGCGGTGTTTGAACTATTCTTGCCGCCCACTACCATGGCATAGTCCAAGTCGGCTTCGAGCGCCTTTTCCAAGGCATCCTGGTTGACTTGAGTCGCATAGCATAAGGTGTCGCCTTTGCTTTGCGAATGCAGCCTTTGAGCCGCCACTTCATTGCCATAGGCAATGGAGAGATGCTTTTCCAAGAGGTTGATGATGCTCAGCGTTTCGTTTCGTAAAAGGGTGGTTTGGTTTACTACGGCAATTTTCTCCAGATCCTTTTCCGGGTTAAAGCCGGGACTCGCCAGATCCTGAAAATGCCTCTGCCAAAGTTCTTGCTGTCGGAAGGGATCGTCGGAAGTCATGATTTCTGCCAGAATTCCGGCCTGATGGCGGTCTCTGATCACCAGGCAAGGGGCGTAGGGAAGGGTGTTGGAAAAGGTGGCCTTGGTTTCCTCGTGCTCACTTTTTCCATGGATGATCACCGTGTAGCCTTTCCGCCCGTAGGCTTTAGCCGCTTTCCAGACCTTTTCCACCAGCATGCAGGTGGCGTCATTCTCCTGGAAATTGATCCCTTTGGCGATCAATCGCGCCTTATCCTCATTGGTTGCGCCAAAGGCGGGTATGATGACGATATCGTCATCATTTAGCAAATCCCACCAAGGTTTTCCGGTTTCCGGGTTCAAACAGGGAACACCCTTGTCAGTCTGCAAATAACGGAGACCCCGTTTGGCCAGATCGCGGTTGACGAAAGGATTATGAATCAGTTCGCTGAGCATGAAGATCCGTTTCCGGGGGTTTTCCACAATAGTCTCATAGGCCCGCTCAATGGCATTCTGTACGCCCAAACAAAACCCGAAATGGCTGGGCAGCCAATAGGCGACCGGACCAAAATCCAAGGTCGCGGGCGAAGTACTGCGCCGTTCGTTGGCCCGTTTCACTTCTTTGATCGCCTCACACAAGCGGCTTTGGTAAAGAATGTTGGTGCTTTCCCCAGCCTCCCGGTAAACCTCGCGATTCCGCTGCTTCTCGGTGCGAAAACGGAAGATGTAATCATGGTCCCGCTGGCCCAAATAGGGAACCTGGTATAAATTTTTCTCCAGAGAGCGGATCAAATCAGGCAGGTTGGGCAGGGGGCTTTTTCTGGATTCATTTTTCCATTGCTCGAAGGTCATCCAAATGCCCGGAAGCTCTGTCGTTTCGTCCACCAAACGACTCAGGGCCAGTGGGACCGGTTCGGCCTTGGAAATTTGCTCGGGGATGATCCATGGTCGTTTGGAAATCATGGCGGCAATCTCGTCCAACTTGTTTGCCGTGGGCAGAACGGGATGCCCTTCCTGGTTTTGAATGGTAAACAGGCGGTGACGATGGTTGAACAGAGCGATAAGGGTTTGCGTTGGTGTTGGCATGGTATCCATTGATCCGGGGGTTGAGCTTGCAGAGAAGAGAAATTCCGGAATACTTAAAGTAATGCCAATCTTTACTTTTCGTCAATGGGTAGCCGGGGGCGCGGTGATTCTTCTGATCAGTCTTGCCGCTTGGTACTTTTGGCCCGCCGGCCCGGTTATTTCGCAGTTGGACCGCCGCCTGGACCAGATGTTGGGAGCTATGGAAAAAACCGGCGAGGAGAGTCAGTTTGTGCAAATTGGCGTGGCGCGGGAGGTGCAAGGGTTTTTTACCAGCGATGTTCAACTCCAGATTGGGCCTCCGGTCGGGCAGATCGAGGGCCGCCCCGATATTCAAAGAGCGGTCATTGGGGGCCGCGCCCAAGCCGAAACGCTTTCGTTTTCCACCGCTAACCGGCAAGCCGAAGTCCGCGAGGACGAAAGCGAAGCTATCTACGAGGTAACGGTTCGAGGCAATGCCCAGGTTGGGGGGCAGAGAAGAACCGATTCCGTACGGGTGCAGATCAATTGGGTGCGCCAGGAGGGTAACTGGCTGATTCAGTCCATCCGGTTACTGGAAGATTTGGAAGAATAGTTTCGCCCGCCCGTTACTCTTACAATGCTTCCTGGGAAAGTTTTTATGGGTAGCACCTTGGAGGCGGCTAAAAAGCTTAAAAAAAATAATTCTGAAAAATATTGATCGTTTTGGGGCAAATAAACTACTTTCTTGTTCATTTCGGATTATTGTATGAAACGCAGAGAGGAAGAATCGCCAGATAAAAACGTAAGGCAAAAGGATGTGGAAATCTGGAAAATCTCCTGCCGTCTAGCTTCCTGTTTGAAGCAAATTGCCGATGAAATCGACGACCCTACCTTTACGGAGGTGCTCTCCCGCATGAGGGAATGGGCTGTTACCTTACCCGACCAGATCACCACTTTTGTCTTATTGGAAGATGAAACCAGGTATAACCTCACACGCCAAGACCTCCGGGAGCGGGTAGCGGAGAATTTGTATCTAGTGAATTACCTTTCCACCGAGGGGTATATCAAACGTCCCCTCTATGATTCCACCATAGGTTTTCTTTCCATCATCCAAGGATACCTCCATACCGCCACCTTCCATCCCTAAACCCGCCCCCAATAAAACTAAGTTTCTTGAACTTAGGTATTGACCATTGGTGGGATTTTGCTTTTTTTGGGGTATGCAACGAAAACGCTTACATTTTACGGACTGTCCGGCGGTTTATCATGTGATGTCGCGGACGGTGAATGGAGAAAAGATTTTTGGCGAGAAGGAGAAAGCCGTTCTTGCCAAAATGTTACACAAGGTGGCGGCCTTTTCAGGGGTCAAGGTT
>JAIUMY010000002.1 GCA_022565335.1 Opitutales bacterium | reverse complement strand
TCTTACATTTTTCCTGAACCCCACCCCGGGGGATCGGAATTTGGAAACGGGAAGGTAGGAAGTTTTGAAAGAAACTTTAGTAGAAGGCAGGAAAGAAAAACAGCTGGAGGCTCTCGCAAAGACGCAAGGTTGGGCACTTTAGAGTTGGAGATATGGATATAAAGTAAGTTAATAGCCGAAACTCACGCGAAGACGCCAAGACGCGAAGGGAAACAGCCGAAGCAGGTTTTAATCCAGAACTTTCGCCATCCGCAAATACTGCCTTTGATTCGCGTACATCCGAGTCATTTGCTTCGCCCATTCGGTTGAGTGGCGCTTCGCTCGGAAGCGGTTGCTTTTTCCCTGCAAAATTCCACCTTCGCGTCTTGGCGTCTTCGCGTGAGACCTCCTTCCCCGCATTGTCGCCGGGATCGTTTGGCCTTTTGTTGTTTAGTCGAGAGCGCAATATAACTTATACATATTGACAGTAAGAATGGCAAATAGTATAATTCGCATCGTGATAGAGCGAACCATAAAATCCTGTTTAGAGAAGGCTGCCCGTCAGTATAAAGCGGTGGCCTTGACTGGCCCCAGACAGTCGGGGAAAACGACATTGGCGCAGGAATGTTTTCCCAATCATCCCTATCTTTCCCTGGAAAATCCGGATTTTCGTGAGATGGCTTTGGCGGATCCGCGAGGGGTTCTCAAGCGCTATGCGGATGGGTGTATTTTTGATGAGGTGCAGCGTGCGCCGTTGCTTCTCTCGTATTTACAGGAGGTTTTGGACGCCTCATCGGAAACCGGGAGGTTTATTTTAACGGGGTCACAACAGTTTGGAATGATGGAAGGGATTACCCAGTCGCTGGCGGGGAGGTGTGCTCTGATGACTCTCCTGCCTTTATCACTGCAGGAAATACAGGGCTCGGGGAAAGCCCCCTCAGATTTGGACGAGCATTTATTCAAAGGGGGGTACCCTCCCATTTTTGATCAGGACCTGGAGGCGGAGCAGTGGCTGAATGGTTATATTTCTACCTATTTGGAACGCGATGTGAGGCAGGTCTCATTGGTGAAGGATTTAGGGCTTTTTACTCGTTTTTTGGCCCTCTGTGCAGGATCGGCCGGACAGGAATTGAACTTTTCCCGTTTGGGGGCGGATTGCGGCGTGAATCATGGTACCGCGCGGCATTGGTTGTCGATTTTAGAAGCTTCGTTTGTGGTCTTTCGGCTTCCGCCTCATTTCAAAAATTTCCGCAAGCGCATTGTGAAGTCCCCCAAGCTGTATTTTTATGATACGGGCCTGTTGACCCGTCTTCTTCGGGTAGAGACTCCAGATCAGTTATTTACTCATCCTTTGCGCGGGGCTCTTTTTGAAAACTGGGTCGTATCGGAATTATTAAAAGGGCGATACAATCGGTGGAAGGAGCCGAATTTCTATTTTTGGCGGGAAAACAATGGCCTTGAAGTGGATGTGCTGGTGGATCAGGCGGGAACCTTAGCGCCCATCGAAATCAAATCTGGCGCAACGGTGAGTAGTGATTGGTTTCGGGGCCTTCAACGTTGGGAAAGGTTGGCTGGCCGGGATGCTGGTCGGGCGCGATTGATCTATGGTGGCGACCGCAGATGGGTGCGCGGGGAAACGGAGATTGTCCCGTGGGAGGAACTCTCACAAGTGGTAAATACGCTTTGATCTTTTTCGTGAATCCCATCCCCGGAGTCCGGCATCTGTAAACGGGACAATAGGAAAGTTTGGAAAGGAACTTTAGGAGAAGACAGGAAAGAGAAACAGCCTTTTGTAACCACAAAGAACACGGAGCACAGATCCTGCTTCGCCCTGCGGGCTTCCTTCTTCGCCCTGCGGGCTTCCTTCTTCGCCCTGCGGGCTTCCTTCTTCGCCCTGCGGGCTTCGCAGGACAACGTCGCAGGACAACGTCGCAGGATAAGGTCGCAGGATAACGCCGCAGGAGGCCTGCCGCAGTCCAAGGTGCCTGCGGCACGAGGGGTGGTCGGTTATGCTTTATCGGGCCGGCCTATCCGACGGCGCAGCCGTCTTTGGAGTGCGCCAGCCTGCTGGCGCTTTCCGTGAAGCCAGCCTTGCTGGCGAACCGTTAGGTTCGATAACGCCGCAGCAGGCTGCGGCTGGAGAAAGCGGCAAGGAGCTTGACGCAGTTCAAAGTGCCTGCGGTACGGAATTCCAAGAACAACAAACCTTTCCCAATCAGCAAATACTACCTTTTTTCTGTGTGAATCCGAGTCATTTGCTTCGCCTATTCGGTTGAGTGTCGCTTCGTTCGGAAGCGGTTGCTTTCTTCCTCCAATTGTGACTTCTTAAAATTCCATCTTCGCGCCTTTGCGTCTTCGCGCGAGACCTCTTTCCCCGCATTGCCGCCGGAATCATTTTGCCTCTGGCGGGTTTGAAAATCAGACATCGGCAAAGATTGTTTCGATCTCTTGAAAATTCAAGGCAATGGTCTGGTCGCTTAGCGTTTTGCGTTCCCCATTGTACACCAAATAACTGGTTTCAACATTATCGGCGATTGTGCGGAAACGTTGCAGCCCCTCCAGGCGACTCATCCGAAAGGTTGAGGCAGCTTTGATTTCAATGGCTTTGAGTTGACCGCCGATGGGCCAAAGGAGATCTACTTCGTGGCCTTTGGAATCGCGAAAATAATAGAGCCCTGACGATTCCCCCTGATGGTAAAGGGTCTTGACGCACTCCATCACGACAAGGTTTTCAAAGATTGCTCCGACCAAAGGATCCCTGCTGATTTGTTCAGGTTTTTTGAGGCCCAGGAGATGGCAAAGGAGACCAATCTCGGTGAAATAATATTTAGGGCTTTTGATAACCCGTTTCCCGAAATTTTCAAAATAGGGGGGTACTTTGAATAGAATGAAGGAGGCTTCGAGAATGGAAATCCACTCGCGAATGGTCTTGGCATCGACTCCGACGTCGTTGGCGAGGGAACTGTAGTTGATCACCTGACCAGTGCGACCGGCGAGGAGACGCAATGTTTTTTCAAAAAGGGAGGCATCCTTAAGCCGGATAAGTTGGCTAACATCTCTTTCCACATACGTTTGGTAATAATTTTTGTAGGCCACGGCGGGGCGTTGCGATTGCTCATGAATGCGGGGAAGGAAGCCGGTGAAGGCATAATTTTCAAAATTCTGTGGATGGATATTACCTGCCTTGAGCTCCGCAATAGAGAGTGGGAGAAGATGCAGTAGGGCGGTGCGACCAGCCAGTGATTGGGTGATTGCTTGACGCAGGCTCAATTGATGCGAGCCGGTCAGAACGTATTGGCCATTTCGTTTTTTTTCGTCAACTTCGACTTGCAGGTAACTCAATAACTCGGGAACCCGTTGAATTTCGTCAATGATGGCTTTGTCCCCGAGACTGGCCAGGAAAGCTTTCGGGTCATTGGCAGCAATTTCGCGACTTTCCGGATCTTCCAGATTGGCATAGTCATAGTCTTTCAAGAAGCGACGGACCAACGTGGTTTTTCCAGCTTGGCGTGGACCGAGGATTGTTACCACGGGGTATTCACGCAGGAGATTCATCAGTTCCGGGAGAATGGTTCTATGTAAAAGCATCGGTCTCATTATTCTAGTGTAAATCAGGAGTTCAAGTCCTTAATTGAACCAATTTCATTTCTAGAGATTGCGGGTCAAACAGGCTTTTGTAACCATGAAGAACACGGAGTGCACAGATCCTTCTTCGCCCTGCGGGCTTCGCAGGACAAGGTCGCAGGACAACGTCGTAGGATAACGCCGCAGCAGGCAGCGGCTGGAGAAAGCGGCAGGAGGCCTGCCCCAGTCCAAGGTGCCTGCGGCACGAGGGGTGACCGGTTATACTTTGCCGGATCGGCCAGTCCGACAGCGAAGCGGTCTTTGGAGTTCGCCAGCCCTGCTGGCGAACCGTTCAGTTCGAGTAACGCCGCAGCAGGCTCAGGACTCCTGACCCCACATTTCCAGGAAACCCCCATCGAAAATTTCAAGTTGTTTTTGAATAAAGACTTAAGCGCATGACGATAGGTCTACTCTTATAAATCGTGTGAAACGGCAAATGAAACCTAAGTCCCGGAGGTACGGGCCGATGGTAGGCATGGATGGCAATCCACGTAATCTCCAAGCAAAAATCCAAATGTCTCGCAGAGCGAGACCTGAGAGGGGTGTGTTTGAGGTGCTTTCATTAGCCAAAAACCTAGTACCATTTGAGCGACTCTTCTCCTGCTCTCGCTCTGCGAGGCATACTATTGAGGGTGATGCCCATTCCGTGGATTGCCATCCACGGCTATCCTCTTGCCGTCCCTTTGGGACTAATAAAATGCCTGCGGCTGGAGAAAGCGGCAAGCGGCTTGCCGCCCTTCGACAGGCTCAGGGCCTTGAGCTTGTCGAAAGGCAGTCCAAGGTGCCTGCGGCACGGGATTCCAAGAACAACAAACCATTTCAACCAGGCTCTTCGCCCATTGGGCTCCGGCATGGGAAAGGTTTGCCTACATTGCTGGCGTGGTTTTTGCTTGTGGTAGGTATGCCTCGGCCCAAGGGATTGCTGCTCGATTTGGACGGTGTTTTTTACATCGGCAACCGCCTGTTGCCGGGGGCGAGGGAAACCCTGGAGTGGATTCGGGGGCAGAATGTGCCCTGTCGGTTTTTGACCAACACTTCGACCAAGAACTCGCAGGAGTTGGTGGCCAAACTGGGGAATCTTGGTTTGAAGGTAGAGACGGAGGAGATTCTCAGTGCTGTTTCGGCGACCAAAGCCTATTTGGAAAATCAGGGCCGTCCCCGTCCGCGGGTCGAGCTTTTGACGCGGGAGTCCGCCCGCGAGGAGTTTGCCGAATTCCCGCCGACCGAGAAGGGCGAAGCGGATTTTGTGGTGATTGGCGATATTGGGGCGGCCTGGAGTTATGAGCTGATGAACCGGGTGTTCCGGCTGCTGATGAACGGTGCCCAACTGATCGCCATGCACCGGAACCGTTTTTGGGAAGATGAGGATGGATTGCGGATGGACATCGGGGCCTTTGTGGCGGGGTTGGAATATGTGACCGGTCAGGAGGCGGTGATTATCGGCAAGCCCTCCCGTGATTTTTTTCAGTTGGCCTTGCCGCAGTTGGATTGTGAAGCGGCTGATGCGGTCATGGTCGGCGACGATATTCAATCGGATATTGGCGGGGCCAAGGCTCAGGGCCTGCAAGCTTGTTTGGTGCGGACGGGCAAATTCCGGCAAGATCTCCTCGAGGATTCCGAGGTTCAACCCGACGCTCTGCTTGACTCCATTGCTGATCTGCCCGGGTGGTGGGAAAAACAAGGAGAATGAGCGGTTGGCCGCACTGGGGGCGATTAGGAAGCTTCCCGGTGGGCTCGCTCAAACCAATGGATGACTTGTTTGCGATAGTCTTCCCCGTAGGTTTGGAGAAATTCTTTGGTAGTCGGCTCGGCATCGTTTTGCAGAGCTTGCAGTCGTTCCTTGGTATAGGCCTTGGTCAGTTTGAGGCGGCAGCGGAGGGTGATGGCTTTGTGCCACTCACCGTAGGTTTGGAAATAAAAGGGTTTCATATTCCGGTAGAAAATACTATTTGCGAAAGTTTCGCAAATTTAATCTTTTTTTCGGAGCAATGCTGGGTCGTAGTGAGTGAATTCCCAGGGTGATTTTTTCTTCGGGTATTTCCAAACTGCCTCAGAGGTCGTTCAAGAGTTTTGGTTTTGGTACGACGAATATATTGTTTAGCTGGCGGGCAGGCGATTGAAGGTTGGGGTGGCTTTGAGATTGAAGCATTGGGGGAATGGTGTCTTAGTGAGGGTTTCTATATCTTACCGTGATTCGTTGTCTGGCAGTTCTTTTTTCCGGCAGGTCCTCGTGGGGGCTTGGTTTCGCGCGTTCCGCAGATGGTGGGCGCCGGGCTTGTTGGTTGATGGTTTGGGCGATTGGGTTTTCCGGTTCGTTGCTTTGGGGGCAGTCGGTTTCCCGCGCCGTGGATCCGTCCCGGGTGGTGGTATTGGTAAACAGTGAGGACCGGGATTCGCGGCAGGTGGCGGAGTATTATCGGGAGCGACGGGGGATTCCGGAGGAAAATCTGATTGCGCTGCCGATGTCGACGGCGGAGACGGTGGGTTGGGACACTTTTTGGGAGGAAATTTTCCATCCTTTGCAGGGGGAGTTGATTGACCGTGGTTGGATCTCCGGTCGAAAAGTTTCGGGGGAAGTGGAAACGGGACAGGTACGACATCAGGTGCGGGGGCATCGGATGGCGTTCCTGGTGACCACCCGGGGGGTGCCTCTGCGGATTCGGCATGAGGACGATCTACTGACCGGGGAGGATCGCCAGCGCTTGCCGGAAGCGCAGCAAACCAACCGGGCGGCGGTGGATCAGGTACTCTCGATGCTGGCGGCGGGGCGGTTTCCGTTGAATGGCCCGCTCCCCAATCCTTATTTTCAACAAGCCGAACCTCCGCCCCGGGCGCTGTCGCAGATTATACGGGTGGCCCGTCTGGACGGGCCGAGTTTGCGTTCGGTGCAGGGGATGTTGACCTCGGCGTTGGAGGCGGAGGAAAAGGGGTTGCGCGGTCGGGCCTATATTGATTTGGCGGATGGACGACCTCATTCAAAGGGGGACCAGTGGCTGGGCGCGGCGGCGGCGGCGATTGAGGCTCAGCACTTTGATCTGACCATGGATGAGGAACGGGAAGTTTTTTCGCCGCTGGCCCGTTTTGATGCGCCGGTTTGGTATTTTGGCTGGTATACCCGGCAGGTGAGTGGACCTTTTGTCTTGGCGGGGTTCGATTTTGCGCCGGGGGCGATTGGGTTCCATATCCACAGTTTTTCGGCGACCACGGTACGTTCGCGGGACCGGGAATGGGTTGGGCCACTCATTGGGAAAGGGATTGCCGCTACGGTGGGCAATGTTTGGGAACCCTTTTTGGAGATAAGTCATCGTCCCGATCTTCTGGTGGACGGGCTTTTGGAGAAGGGGATGAGTTTTGGCGAAGCGGCGTGGTATGCCATGCCTGCCCTGGGGTGGCAGGGGGTGGTTTTGGGTGACCCCTTGTATCGACCGATGCGGGTTTCGTTGGAGGAACAGGTGGAAAATCTGGGGGAAGCCGATTCTTCCGCCTACGATCACTATGATCAGTATGTGGTGCTGCGGGAAATGAACCGGAGACTGGCGGAGGGAGAGGATCCTGATGCGGTGCTGGGTTGGGGGGAGCAGGCTTTTTTTGATCGTCCGGGCATCGCCTTGGCATGGCGTCTGGCCAGGAAGGGGGATACCGCTGATTGGCCGGACAATTTGCGGTTCTTGCAATATCTGACCTTTATCCGAGACCGGGATTTGGGCTTGGTAATGGAAATTGCTGATCAATTTTATGAAAAGGGCCACTCCAATGAAGCCTTTACGTTGTATGAGAAATTGGTGGGACGAACGGATTTGTCGCCGGCTCTCAGGAAAGAGATTTTGGAGAACGCGATTGCGATGGCCCGCTCGCTTTACAAACGGGAACATTTGCTGCGGTGGAAACCCTTGCGGGAGGAACTGGGTGAGGACTGAGCGTCCTCCGCTGGGTTACTGACGGGGCATGAAAGGGAGAATTTGAAATGACGGCAGGCACCGAAGAATCCTATTTTATCGCGTCCGACCGCCGTCCTCTTGAGGGTTCGGATGGATTGACCCTTTTGCTTGATGGTGGGAACCCCGGTTTGCGCGTAGGATTGATGAGGGAGGGGCAGGTTCTGGCGGTGGCAGAAGAGGAGGCTTCGGCGGAAGAGGGATTGGCCAGCTTGGCGACCACGTGTCTGGGGGAGTTTTCGCCAGTGGAGGTGGAGACCTTTTTGTATCAGGCGGGGCCGGGGTCTTTGTTGGGTTTGCGGATAGCTGCCATGTTGATAGAAAGCTGGCGGGCCCTGCAACGCTTGGAGGGCCGGAAACCGGCAAAACTTCGCTTTTATCATCATGCGGAGGGCGTCGCCGCGGCGTTACGACCAAGCCTGCCCGGGGAGGCTTTTTCCCTTGGGTCGGATGCCCGGCGTAAAAGTTGGAACGTTCTGGAGGTGAACCCGGCGGGAGAATGTTTTTGGAAATTGCTTTCCCCGGAGGAGTGGGTGGCCTTGCCGGGACGGCGGTATCTTTTGCCGCAAGGGTTTTGTTCCCAGCCGATACCCCGGGGGACGGAAATCCTGGAGGGCCTTTTGGGGCGGTGGGATTTGGGCTTATTGTGGCAAAACCCTTTGACCGGAACGCGGGAGAATGCCGAGCCCGCGCTGCTGCGGTTCTCGGAATTTGCGCGTTGGTCCGGGCAAATTCATCGAGGGAGGCCCCGGGTCGGAGGTCAGGGATCAGGGGGCAGTGGTCGGGAGTCGGAGGGGCAGGGCTAGTAAATTGTTAACCCTATCTGGAAGGTGAATTAAAAAACAATGCTGGTGCCGGTATGTTGGGCGAGCCAGGCGGAGAAGGTGGAGATTGGTTCGAGAGTTGAGAAGGCGGCGTCGGGGCTGGCTTCCTGTAACTGGCGGAGGGAGTAGTGGCCGGTGGCGACGGCCACGGTCAGGGCTCCGATATGTTTCCCGCAGGTGATATCGTGAGGGGTGTCGCCGATGACGATCAGGTGATCCGGAGAGAAGTTGGAGGAGAAATGTTGCCGGACGAGGCGAAGGGCGTGGGGGGCGAGTTCGTTTCGTTCTTCGGCATGGTCGGCAAAGGCCCCGAAGGGGAAAAAGGACCACAGGTCGAAGTGTCCCAGTTTGATCCGGGCCCCTTCGGGCAGGTTGCCGGTGAGGAGCCCTTGGGCGAGTTTGGGGTGTTGGTCGATGAGGGGGAGAATTTCGAGAATCCCCGGCTTGACGTGAGCTTCCGGGCTGTTCGTGATTTCCCGGCGCAGGATTTCCAAATACCTTTTGGTGAAGGCCGCGACTTCGTTTTCGGCGGGTTGGTGGCCGGTATGCTCAAAGAGCATGCGGCTGATCCGGCGGTCGGTGCGGCCATGATAGTCGATCGTGTGGAGGGGAATGTGCTGGTTGAGCCATTCCTGTCCGGTTTTTTCGAGGGCCCGTTCCCCCGCGCCACCGCCGGAAATCAAAGTGCCATCAATATCCCAAAGGAGGATGTATTCCGGCGGAGAGGATTGGTTTGCGGAAGTCATCAGAGAACCGAAGGGGCGGGAAGGGCGAAGGCCTCGGCGATAGCCCGGAGAAGCTGTCGTTCTCCGGGGGCGATGTCGTGATTGGCGACGGCACAATACACGCAGCATTCCAGGACTCTTCGGCGAATGGGGAGGAGGGAGTCGGCGATTTTATCGACGGCATCGGTGAGTTTATCCATGGTGCAATGTTCCCGGGGGAGGAGGTGCAGTTCATTGCGTAAGCCTCCGGCCCGGCCCAAGGCGGCGCCGAAGGCCTTGCGGGTGTCTTTCTCGCCCTCGTAACTGAGGGCCGAGAGGAGTATGGAGATTTCCTCCGAAAGGGCGTTGATGCTGAAGTAGCGGGGAGGGCCGCCTTTTTCACCCTCGAAATGCTGGCCGAGTTGGCGGAAGACGATTTTTTTAACGCAGAACTCGAAAAGGTTTACTTGTTCGTCGGCGGCAACAAGGAGGTTGATGTTATCGCGGAAACGAATCCATTGGTCGGGAGAGAGTTGGCGAAGGACGGGGAGGCAAAGATCGATAACGGGCAACCTTTGCCCGGCAGAGAGTTGGGAAAGGTGGGGGAGCAGTTTGGTCAATTCACGGAAGACCAAGGGATCGGCTTTTTCCTTTAGAAGGTCCATCTGCCGGGCCCGTGTATCGCCTTCCGATTGAAATAAGGTAAAATAAACGATGGCACGGGCTCCGGTAAGTTCGTGCGCGGCCTGGCGCACCAGCCGGGGGATTTTTTCGAGCAGGTTTTGGGCTCGCTCAAGTTGACTTTGTTCGAGAATGCCCATGCCCGCCATGAGGACTTCCGGGCGAATAATGGGAGGGTTTTGCGTTTTGGGACTTTTGCGTTTGGGTTCGTAGGCGGTATCCGAAACTTTCGGACGGGTGGCGGGGATGGTTTTGACCTTCGGGTATTGGCCATCGAAGGAGGGGTCAATGGCCCGAATCCGTTTTTTGAGGGGCGGATGGGTGTTGGTCAAGCCGCCCATACTCAGGGCGGCGACGCGGCCAAAAAAGAGGTGTCCGGCTTCTTCGGCGTGGTCGTTGCGCAGGTAGCTTTTACGGTGGAGGCCCCCGATTTTTTTAAGGGCTCCGCCGATGCCTTCGGGGTTGCGGGTAAATTGGACGGCGGCGGAATCGGCGAGGTATTCGCGTTGCCGGGAAATGGCGCTTTGGATGAGGCGGGCAAAAAAGAGTCCGATAAGGCCGATGACCACCAGGAGGGTGCTTAGGACGACAATCGCAATGATAATGCCTCCCCCGCCGCCGCCTTTGCCCCCGCCGCCGCCACGGTTGCGGCTTCGGCCGCCGGAGCTGCCGCCAAAATAAACCCCTCCTCCGCGGGAGGAGCCGCCGTAGCGACGATCGGCTTGGGAGGGAAACATGAAGTAAAAGAAGAACCGCCAGAAGATGGATCCCAAAACATAGAACATGAGGATCCCGTTGAGTAAACCGAGTAGGCGGATGTTGAGCTTCATGTCGCCATTGAGGATATGGCTGAATTCGTGGGCGACCACTCCCTGCAATTCGTCGCGGGAGAGCTGATCCACGGCCCCGCGGGTGACGCCGATGGCGGCATCGTCGAGGGAGTGTCCGGCGGCAAAGGCATTGATTGAGGTTTCTTCCGGCAGGATATAGGTGGCGGGTACGGGAACCCCGGAGGCGATGGCCATTTCCTCGACGACATTGAGGAGACGTTGCATTTTGGGGTCGTCCGGACGGTCGGCGACCAATTCACCGCCCAGCATGAGGGCTACCGAGGAACCCCCTTCGCGCAATTGGTAAGTGCGGACAAGGCTTCCGATCGCCATAATGCCCAGCGAGGAAAGGATCACCAGCGGAGTGAGTGATGGGTCGAACCACCGGCTTTGCCGAGCCTCCATATAGTCGGTGGTGAGGCCGGTCAGATCGAGGGTGAAAAAGACGGCCGCATAGACGGCGGCGGTGATGATGACCACCACCGTAGCAAAGAGACCCGCGAGGAGCACGGTCCTTTTTTTAGCCTGTTCCTGGGCCTCGAAAAAGTCCATCTCGTGGGCAATGGGAGGGCGCAAACCCGCTTAGGAGAAGTCCACCTTAACCGCTTCGCGGGCGGCAGGGTCCTCAATTTCAAACAACTGCGCTTCCTGGAAATTGAAAACTCCGGCGAAGAGATTGTTCGGAAAAACTTCCCGTTTGGTGTTGTAGCGCATGACGGAGTCGTTGTAGGCCTGCCGGGCAAAGGCGATTTTGTTCTCGGTAGAGGTCAGTTCCTCGGTGAGCTGCATCATATTCTGGTTGGCCTTGAGGTCGGGATAGGCTTCGGAGAGGGCAAACAGTTTGCCCAAAGAGCCCGTCAAGGCGGCCTCGGCGCCCATCAGGCCTTTCATTGCGGAAGGATCGCCCGGATTTTGGGCCGCTTTTTGATTCGCTTGGGAAGCCATGTTTCGCGCTTGGATGACCGCTTCGAGGGTCTCGCGCTCGTGTTTCATGTAGCCCTTCGCGGTTTCCACCAGATTTGGAATAAGGTCGTAGCGGCGTTTGAGTTGAACATCGATCTGGCTGAAGGCATTTTTGTAGCGATTCCGCAAGGTGACCAGCGCATTGTAGATGCTGACCGCGAAAATGACCAAAAAGCCGAAAAACAGGACGAGAAGGAGAATAACAATAAGAATTGGGTCCATGGCAGTATAGAGTATAGGGAAAAACTCAATAATGTGTTATATTAAAAAAATGCCAATGCTTAAAGTTGGCAAGATGACAACTTTTTGGTTTGGTTGTTGTCGAATGAAACCTCATCCTGCAAGATTCTAATTTTTCCGTGAATTTCTCAGTAAAAGCCTTTCGCCGACGTTTGGTCCTTGGCGTTTTGGCGGCATGTTTGCCGCTTCTTACGCCTTTGTCCGCCGAAAGTCCGGCGAAGGCGATGCCGCGGGTGCCTTTGGTCGAGGATGAGGGATGGTTGGAGATTGAGCGGGAATCCGGTTTTCTGCGGGCTCTTTCGTTGGGAGAGCAGGCCCAAAAGGAAGGCTTCCCGTCGCTGGCGATTTACTTTTTTCAGGAAGCCTTGGCCGCTTTGCCGTCTGAGGACCATCGGAGGGAGGAGGCCTTACTCAACCTCACGGCATCCTATTTGGCGGTGGGGCGCTTGCGGGAAGCAGAGGAAGTATTGCAGGCAAACCCCGATTTTGAGGGACCCCGCTGGGATTTACGGAGAGCCATCATTACCTTTGAAAAAGAAGATCGCCGGGAGCTGGACCGTTTGATTGCGGGGTTTCCGGCCGATTTGTTGCCGGAAACGGAACGGGGGATCTTTTTTTTTCTCAGGGGGCTTCATATGGAGCGAAGGGGTCGCGTGGAGGATGCCCGCAACTGGTACGAGAGGATACTGGAGATGGAGGTGGGGCCCGCGTTGATCGCCCGCACCCGGTTAGCTCAGTTTCGTTTGCAATTGTTGGGGGATGCCCCTTCGGAGGATTTGCTAAGTGAATTGGCAGCCCAGGTGGAAGAGTTTTCCGGGCGGGTCATTGGGTTTCGTTTTATTTTGCAGCAAGCGGCTTTGTTGCATTGGCTTGACCGGCGGGAAGAGGCGTTAAATCTTCTGCGCACCCACTACCCGCGTTTACCCGAAGAGGCGCGGGAATTGCGGGAGCAGTATCTTTTGCTCGAAGGTTTGGTGGCCGGTCAGGGAAGTTCCCGCGGGCGCGAATCCTTACGGCGGCTTCTGGAAATAGGGGAGCGGCGTTCTTACCTCCGGTCCGCCTTGGCAATGTTGTTGCGGGAGGAATTCCGTCAAGAAGGAGGGGAAGAGGCTTTGGGCGAGCTATTGGATGGTTTGGTTGAATTGGAACCTCCTCATTTGCTCCTGGATGAAATTCTCTTTCACCGGTCCCAGTTGCGCCTTGCCCTGGGAGACTATGACGGGGCCGGAGAGGATGCCCAACGTATTTTGGAAGAATTTCCGGCGTCCCAGGTGGTTCCTCTGGTTCTACAAACCCAAGCCCTTTTGGCGTGGGACCAGCGCCAGTTTCGAACGGCGTCCAATCGTCTGGCCAATTTGCGAGAGCGCACGGAGAATCCTGCCCGTCGGGCCGAGTGGAGCTTACTTCTGGGGGATAGTTATTTTCGTGCGGGAGATTATTCCAATGCCGCTGAAGCGTATGGTGAGGCCTTGGTGGGAGATGGTTCCAGAATACATCGGGGACGGACTTTTCACCAGCGGGTCCTGGCGGAAATCCGGCGGGGGGAGACCGAGAGTGCCAAAAGGGCGATGGACCAGTGGTGGGATGAGTTGGGCGAGGACGGTTCTTCCGGGGATTTGCTCTGGAAAGCGGAGTGGAATTTAGCGCGAACCCTGCAGCGGGAAAACCGTCGGAGGGAAGGAATGGCGCGTATCGAGCGGCTTCTGGGAAATGAATTTCCGGCTGATGTTCGGGAGGTCCAGACGCTTCGTCTTCGCCTTCGTTGGCTTAGTGCCCAAATGAGTTATGAGGTGGGGCGCTGGGAGGAGGCTTTGGCAATGGCGATTGAATTGAAGGAAGATTTGACCGCGCTTAACGAAACCGAAGCCGGGTGGTGGCAACGGTTGGTCAGCCACACCTTGCTCCTGCAAGCCAATGTTCTTCTTCGTCTGGGGGATATTGAGGAAGGGGTGGAAATTTTCGAGGAGGTGTACCAAAATTTTCCGGAAACCGATGCGGCGGTATATGCAGTATTGTCCCAGGCCCGTTATTTAGCGGAACAGGGGCAAACGGTTACGGCGGCCAATGTTTTGGAGAATCTCATTCAATCGGTAAGGCGCGAGGAGGATGAGGATGAGGAAGCACTGGAGCGCCGGGAGAGGGCGGCGGATTTTCTGGTCATTGCGTATTATGAGGCTGCCCTGTATCATTTGCGCAGTGGTCATGATACGAATTTTCAGGAGAAGGCGATTGCTCGGCTGGAAAGTCTGGTGCGCGATTTTCCGGGGCATCCGATGGGGTTCTATGCGAGGGTTCGGCAAGGAGACATTTTGCGCCAGATGAACCGTTTCAGCGCCGCCCGGCAAGTGTACGAAACCGTTTTGTCGAGTCATTCCGATCATCCCGAAATTTCGCAGGTGCGTCTGGCCATTGCCGATAGTCATCTGGCCCAAGCCGAGGAAGTCGGAGACCGTCATGCGGTGGCGGCCTTGGGTATTCTGGAACGGTTGTTGGATCTGCCGGAATTGACGCCTGATGTGCGCAGTGAAGCCTCGTACAAGTTGGGGCAGGCGCTCGAAAGATTTGGGGAAAAGGGGCGGGCGAGGACGATTTATTACCAATTGGCGCAAACCCTTCAAGGGGAGGAACCGGTGGTTTACGGAACCACCGGAAGATTTTGGGTAGCCAGAGCGTTATTGGCCCTGAGTCGCTTATTGGAGTCCTCGGAGGAGACCGAGAGGGCATTGGAGGTTCACCGACTTTTCACGGAACAGAATTTGCCCGGAGTAGAATTGCTGCGGGAGCAACGGGAGGAGCTTTGAGGTTTGTTAATGAAAATGAATACGTTTTTTCTTATGGTAGATTTGTCTTTATTGGAGCGGGGAGGACCGGTGATGTGGGTCCTGCTTGGATTAAGTTTGTTTGGGTTATTGATCTTCATTGAGAGGATGTTGTTTTTTCATCGTAACCAAATCCGTTCCACGGAGTTTGTTGATGGAATCAAAAACATCGTTCGTCGTCGTCGGCTTTTAGAGGCTTTAACGGTATGCGAGGAAACTCCCGGGCCGGCGGCGGGAATGGTAAAGGCGGCGCTGCTGCATCATGAGGAAGACGCTGAGCAATTGCGCTTTGCGGTCCAGGAGGCGGCTTTGGCGGAAATCCCCACGCTGGAACGAAGGATTGGGACTCTCGCGGCGATCGCGCAGTGTGCCCCGGTGTTGGGGTTATTGGGGACGGTTTTGGGAATCATGCAAATTTTCCAACGAATGGAAGCGGAAGCCGGGTACATTGCCCCGACCTTGCTGAGTGGAGGATTTTGGGAAGCTTTGTTGACTACGGCAGCCGGTCTGAGCATAGCCGTGCCCGCTTTTTTGGGACATCATTTTCTGCGTGGCCGGGTTCGGGTGCTGGTACGGGATATGGAATGGGTGGGAAATGAGATGATGCAATTCCTACAAAAGGAATTACGGCTGGAAAAGGCCACGGAAGAGCCCTCCACTGAAAAACCGGAGCATAGCGAGGGAGGTTCTCCATGATTACCCGTCCATTGAATTTGGAAAGTGTTTTGCAGAGGCCTTCGACCTCCTTTCCGTTTCTTGCGCTGGCAGATGTTGTCGCGCTTTTTATGGCATTTTCCCTGTTTCACAGTTCCTTTGTCAGTTCTCCCTCTCCGGGCATCAACCTGCAGGTGCCGGAACTTGAAATACAAGAGAATGTCGGTGCGCCGTGGTCGGGGACCCAGCATTCGGAAATCCTCTCGGTGACCGCCAACGAAAGGGTCTTTTTTGCCGGAGAGTCCTTTGGTGCGGGAGATTTGGAGAGGCGGCTGCGGGAGCACTTTCGGACCCGGGAAGGGGTGGTTTTGCTAGTCCGGATGGACGGAAGGATGAATCTCGAGCAGCAGTTAATGGTTCTGGAAAAGATTCGCCGGGCGGGGGTGGAGGAAGTCCGTTTAGCCGTCCGGTCCGAAGAAGTCGGGCGAAGTCCGGGGAGTTTTACCCCAGGCCCCTAAAAGCGCGAAGCGATGAAATTACGTTCCCCAAGCAAGGGTATGTCGGGTAAAGGAATCTGGGTAACCGCCATTTTGCTTACAATGATTATACATTTTTCGGGGCTTTTGGTGTTTGTCCCGAGGGACGAGGAATTTACCCGTCAAGAAAAAGAGCATTTCAGAATTCTATGGTGGCCGGATTCTCTGCATACCCAGGAAGAGGGGTTAAAGGTGCTTTTACAAGAGACCGGTCCGCTTTTTCTTCCGGGGCCCTGGAATGCTCCTCTGCCGGGGGAATCGCGACTTCTACAACGTCGTCCGGAAGAACCCTTTCCCCTTCACGGCCCGAATTTCGATCTGGAGGTCGCTGCTCTGCGCGAGGGGGTAGGGGAGGTGGTTCCACCCGCTCCGGACCTCGGCGACGTTCTCCAGTTGCCCCGAACGCCTTTTCGGCATCTATGGCAAGAAAAACAGCCGCAGGTTCAATCGGTAAGTGCCTCAAGAAAAGTTGACTTTCAGGCAATGGGAGCCGGGAGCAGTCTTGAGCTGACTGATTTTCGCCCTGCCGATCCGGATTCCCGGCCGAACGGAAGCCCCCGCCCGGCAACAGTGTTCAGGTATCAGCATAGCGAGGTTGGGCCAGTGGGACTGCTGGTCCTGGAGAGAGGAAGTGGCGACGAAGATCTCGATGCCTGGCGCAGAAACCTACTCGAGCAGGAAATCCTCCATGAGGTCTATTTGGAACCCGGATATTATTTCGTGGAAATAGGTCTATAAATTTATCAGAAAATCGTTGACGCCTAAACGAAGAATCTTCATTTTAGACCTTTTTCCTCCTTCGGGATCAATTTGATTTGGCCTCCGCGCCCTTGTAGCTCAGTAGGTAGAGCACGTCCTTGGTAAGGACGAGGTCACCGGTTCAAATCCGGTCAAGGGCTCCACCGCCGATTAAATTGAAACGCCGAATTTCTCATCACACCAAACAAACTAAAAATCCATGGCTAAAGGAACCTTCGAAAGAACCAAACCACACGTTAATGTGGGCACTATCGGTCACGTTGACCACGGCAAGACCACTTTGACTGCCGCTTTGCTTTCCGTACAATCGGGCAAAGGGCTGGCTGAAGTGAAAAGCTACTCGGACATCGCCAAGGGAGGAACCGTTCGTGACGCCTCCAAGATTGTGACGATTGCCGTCTCCCACGTGGAGTATGAAAGTGACAACCGTCACTATGCTCACGTCGATTGCCCGGGTCACGCCGATTTCGTCAAAAACATGATTACCGGAGCCGCCCAGATGGATGGTGCGATCTTGGTCGTTAGCGCCGCCGATGGCCCAATGCCGCAGACCCGGGAGCACATCCTCCTGGCTCGTCAGGTTGGGGTGCCCAATATTGTTGTCTTCCTGAACAAGGTTGACCTTATTGACGACGAAGAATTGCTCGACCTGGTCGACATGGAAATCCGTGAATTGCTTTCCAAGTATGAATTCGATGGTGACAATATCAGCATCGTCCGTGGTTCCGCCCTTGCCGCCCTTGAAGACAAGGACGAAGGGAAAGCCGCCATTCAGGAGCTTCTCGACGCGATCGACAAAGACATTCCGGAGCCGGAGCGTGAAATTGACAAACCTTTCCTCATGTCCGTCGAAGACGTTTTCTCGATCACTGGTCGTGGAACGGTTGCTACCGGACGTATCGAGCGCGGGATTGTCAAAGTTGGCGACAACATTGAAATCGTTGGTATCACGGACACCAAGACCACCGTTGTTACCGGTGTGGAAATGTTCCGCAAGATGCTTGACCAAGGTCAGGCTGGTGACAATGTCGGGGTTTTGCTCCGTGGTGTTGAAAAAGATGCCATTGAGCGCGGTCAGGTACTGGCGGCACCGAAATCCATCACTCCTCATAAGAAGGCTAAAGCCGAGGTTTATGTTTTGAGCAAGGAAGAAGGCGGACGTCACACTCCTTTCTTCAATGGATACCGTCCTCAGTTCTACTTCCGTACGACCGATGTTACCGGTGTGGTTAATCTTCCCGAAGGCGTGGAAATGATTATGCCCGGCGATAACGTCAACGTGGAAATGGAATTGATCGTTCCTATCGCGATGGAAAAAGGACAACGTTTCGCGATCCGCGAAGGCGGCCGTACCATCGGTGCTGGTCGGATTACCGATATTATCGAGTAATCGATTTGAATTATCTACAACCGGAGCCCGGTAAAATCGGGCTCCGGTTCCTTCATTTACAAAATTTCTCAAAATATAGGACAGTAGCTCAATTGGTAGAGTAGTGGTCTCCAAAACCATTGGTTGGGGGTTCGAGTCCCTCCTGTCCTGCCATTTTACATGAAAAATCCCTTTCGCAGTGCCCGTATTTTCTTCACGGAAACTTCCCAGGAGCTAAAAAAGGCTTCCTGGCCCAATTTTGCCGAGCTTAAAGATTCGACAATGGTGGTTTTGGTTGCCGTGGTCATTCTTGGCACGTTTGTGAGTATCGTGGATTTTTCCCTTTTCGAGGTGGTAAGTTTGTTTACCAGCTTCGTCACCGATTGATATGAGTGAGGCCCAAACCCAGGAAAAAGGTGCCGATTGGTATGTTCTCCATGTTCTCTCGGGTAAAGAGGAACAGGTGAAAACCTATTTGGATAAATTCATCCCCATTGAGGAGATGGACGACTACGTTTTTGAAGTTCTGGTACCAACCGAGACGGTTTCGGAAGTCAAGCAAGGCAAGAAATCCCAAAAGACCCGCAAGTTTTATCCGGGGTATGTGTTCGTCAAAATGAAACTTTTCGATGAAGACGGAAAGCTTCTGCACCGCCCCTGGTATTTTGTCAAAGACGCGGTCGGGGTTATCAATTTCGTCGGTGGGGATCGTCCCACGCCTCTGCGGAAGTCTGAAATTGACCGGATTCTAAGTCAGGTTTCCGAAGCGGAAGGGAAGGAAGTACCGAAAATTCAGTTTGAAGTCGGAGAGGAAGTCAAAGTCACCGATGGGCCTTTCCTCAACCTTACCGGCAGAATTGACGAAATCGACCCGGAGAAGGGCAAACTCAAAATTTCTGTTTCTATTTTCGGGCGTTTCGCCCCTGTTGAATTGGAGTACTGGCAAGTTGAACGGGACACCGATTCCTAATTTTTAATTCTGCAACCATTTTCTAATCATGGCCAAAAAAATCACCGGAACTATTCGCCTCCAACTTCCCGCTGGAGCTGCCAACCCTGCTCCTCCCGTCGGCCCCGCCCTCGGTGCGAAGGGAGTTAACATTATGGGATTCTGTAAGGAATTCAATGCCAAGACCAAAGACCAAGCGGGCATGATTCTGCCAGTGGTCATCACCGTCTATGCGGACAAGTCCTTCGACTTCATCCTCAAGTCTCCTCCGGCACCGATTCTTTTGAAAAAAGCGGCGGGATTGGCCAAGGGATCGGCAGTGCCCAATCGCGATAAGGTTGGCAAGGTCACCAAGAAACAAATCCTGGAGATCGTTGAAACCAAGAAAAACGACTTGAACGCCAGTGACCCCGAAGCCGCGTCCCGGATTATCGCCGGAACCGCCCGTAGCATGGGCATTGAAGTCGAAGATTAATTTCCACCTAAACTGCAGGAGCTTATAAAGCGTTTGTACTGCCCCCTAAACAATGAAAAAACCAAGTAAACGATACCGATCCGCCTTTGAGGCGGCTAAGCATCCGGAGCGCTTTCCGCTGGTTGAGGCGGTTAAAGTGCTTCAGTCCATGCCCGCGGCCAAATTCGACGAGAGTGTCGAACTGTCCTTCCATTTGGGCGTCGATCCCCGCCAAAGCAACCAGATGGTGCGTGGCACGGTGGCGCTCCCCCACGGCAGTGGTAAGGAAGTGAAAGTGATTGTCTTTACGGCCAATGCCGACGAAGCCAAAGCAGCCGGGGCCGATGAGGCCGGTCTGGAAGATTTGATTGCCAAGGTTAAAGATGGCTGGCTCGACTTTGATGTTGCCGTCGCCACTCCCGAGGCGATGAAAGAAGTTCGGACGATCGCCCGGACCCTGGGACCGAAAGGGCTGATGCCCAATCCCAAATCCGGAACCGTCACCGACGATATTCCCGCCGCGATTAAAGCCGTCAAGGCCGGTCGGGTGGAGTTCAAAATGGACAAAACCGGAAACGTTGCCGTTCTCGTCGGCAAACGCTCCTTCAGTGCGGAACAATTGACCGAGAACGCCAATGCCATATTGGAGACTCTGGCCAAGGCCCGTCCTGACGAAATCAAAGGCCGTTATATTGTTAACGCGGCCATTTCTTCCACCATGAGCCCCTCTGTACGGCTCGATCCAGCTGAATTTTCCAAACTATAAGCCGTTATGAGACCCGAAAAAAAATACATGGTCGAGGAGGTCTCCCGGCACCTCGACAAATCTGATTACGTTTACCTGACCAATTATGATCGGGTAACCGTCGAAGAAGTGGCGGAATTGCGTGGCAATCTCGCCGGCGAAGGTGCGGAGTTTCACGTCGTCAAAAACACCATCTTCAATGTTGCTGCCCAAGACAAGGGGTTGCCTGATTTGCGCGCTCACTTGAGCGGTCCGGTGGCCATTGTGGTCGGAGGCAACAATCCTTCCGGAGTGGCGAAGGTCCTGAAGAAGTTCTTCAAGGACAAGGAGAAAGTGGAAATGAAAGCAGGAGTCCTGTCCGGTGAAGAGCTTGACGCGAGCGCCATCAGCGCACTGGCCGAGTTGCCTTCGATGGAAGTGCTGCGGGCAAAACTGCTCTCCCTCCTCTCGACTCCGGCCCAACAGACGGTCACTATTTTCGCCGCCGTACCCACTGGATTGCTCAACGTCCTCAAGGCCAAATCCGAACAGGAAAGCGCCTGATTCTTTTTATCCCTGTTTATTATCACATTAACCGTAACCAAAAAACTTTCACAGCCCGTCCGTCGCGAGGGGTTGAGAAAACAAACCATCCGAGGAATTGCGTTAGGAGTCACCTCTTAAACGTTCCTTTTGGAACACTAACCAACTCAAGGAACCACAAAACATCATGTCTGATATTACTAAAGAACAAGTCATCGAATGGCTGAGCAATCAGTCCGTTCTGGAAATCGCTGGTCTGGTCAAGGACCTCGAAGAAAAATGGGGCGTCAGCGCTGCTGCCCCGGTCGCCGTTGCGGCTGGTGGAGCTCCTGCTGGTGATGCTGGTGCAGCCGCCGAGGAACAAACCGAATTCGACGTCGTTCTGGTCGCTGCCGGCGACAAGAAAATCAACGTCATTAAGGAAGTTCGGGCGATCACCGGATTGGGACTCAAGGAAGCCAAGGATTTGGTTGAAGGGGCTCCCAAGCCAGTTAAGGAAGGCGTCGAGAAAGACGAAGCCAACCAAGTTAAGGAAAAACTTGAAGCCGCTGGTGCCAAAGTCGAGGTCAAATAAATCTGATCTCTTTTTTCCATTTCAGATCAGCGGCCGGGGCACCTTTGTGGCGCCGGTCGCTTTTCCGCCTCTATAACAATTCTCCCAAGCGTAGCTTATCTCATGTCGGATCGCATCAATTACGGACAACTCAAAGAGGTCATTCCACCTCCTAATCTGATCCAGAATCAACTGGATTCCTATCTGGAGTTTCTCCAAAAGGAAACTGCCCCCGGCCAGCGCCAGAATGTTGGTTTGGAAGCGGTGTTTCGGGAGATTTTCCCGATCGAGAGCTATGACGGCAAATGTGTGCTGGAATACGTCTCCTACAACATCGTCGGTCCCAAAAGCACCGAGCTTGAATGCATCCGCGAGGGGATGACCTATGCGGTTTCTCTCTATGTGAAGCTTCGTTTGCGTGAGGATGACCTTCTCAAGGACGAGGAAATTTACATGGGTGAGCTGCCCATGGTAAGCGAGCGAGGTTCCTTTATCATCAATGGAGCCGAGCGCGTTATCGTGAGCCAGCTTCACCGGTCTCCGGGGATTGCCTACGAGCAAACCGCCCATACCACCGGAAAAATGCTTCACTCCTTCCGTATCAATCCCGACCGCGGGACTTGGTTGGAGACCCAATTCGATAATAACGATCTGCTCTATGTCTACCTGGATCGTCGTCGCCGTCGTCGGAAATTTCTCATCACCACTCTTCTGCGGGCAATGGGATACACCTCCGATCTGGAAATTTTAAAACTCTTCTATGACCTGAGTGACCTTTCAGTAGAAGAGACGCTGGAGATGGAAAATGTTTCCACTCTGGTCCTGGTTGAAGACGCGATTGATGCCAACAAAGGCGCCGTAATCGCCCGGGCATTTGAGCCGTTGACCAAATCGATCCTCCGCCAGTTGCAGAAAAGTGGTATTCCGCAATTGCGGGTCATTGACACCAGTGCGGACGATGGAGCGATCATCCGGGCCCTTAAAAAGGACCCAACCAGAAATGAAGAGGAAGCTCTCAAAGAAATTTACAAGCGCCTTCGCCCCGGCGAACCGCCTACCACGACCAACGCCAAGGCGCTGCTGAAAAGGCTCTTTTTTGATCCGAAGCGTTACGACCTCGGTCGGGTCGGTCGTTATAAGATCAATCAAAAATTGGGTCTCAACGCCGATATCGAACAACGTATTCTGTCCGCCGAAGATATCGTAGCAGCCACCAAATACCTGATTCGTCTTAAAGGCGGCGAGGGTACATTCGATGATATTGATCATCTCGGTAGCCGCCGGGTTCGTACCGTTGGCGAACTGTTGGCCAACCAATGTCGCATTGGTCTAGCCCGTACCGAGCGTTTGGTTCGCGAGCGTATGACCTTATACGACCAAAGTGCCGATTCCATCACCCCCGGCAAGCTGATCAATCCAAAGGCTTTGAGCACGGTGGTGCGGGACTTTTTTGCCCGTAGCCAGCTGTCCCAGTTTATGGACCAAATCAACCCCTTGGCGGAGTTGACCCACAAACGCCGTCTCAGCGCTCTGGGGCCAGGCGGTTTGAACCGTGAGCGGGCTGGCTTTGAAGTTCGCGACGTTCATCCTTCCCATTACGGACGCATTTGTCCCATTGAAACTCCCGAAGGTCCCAATATCGGTCTGATCAATACTTTGAGTATTTACTCCCGGATCAATGAATTCGGCTTCATCGAAACGCCTTACCGGAAATGCGCCGGTGGTAAAGTAACCGATGAAGTCCAGTATTTGACCGCCGATGAGGAAGAGTCCAAGGTGGTGGCGCAGGCCAATTCCGACGTCAAGAAAGACGGCTCTTTCAACGGACGGGTAACGGTTCGTTACCAAGGTGAATTCCTTGAAGTCGAGCCAGAGAAAGTGGACTATATGGATGTCTCGCCGAAGCAAGTCGTTTCGGTGGCGGCAGGCATGATTCCTTTCCTTGAGCACGATGACGCCAACCGTGCCTTGATGGGCGCGAACATGCAACGGCAAGCCGTTCCGCTGCTGCAAACTGAACGTCCTTTTGTCGGCACGGGTATTGAAAGCCAGGTCGCCCGCGACGGTCGTGCGGTGGCGGTTGCGGTGAGTGACGGAATTGTCGCCTATGCGGATGCCCGCCATGTCGTAGTATCTCCGGACGGCGAATTGCCCTCCCGCTTTGAGAAAAAGATGCAATCAGATCCCAAAAAGGGGATCGAAGTGTATCAGCTGCGCAAATTCATGCGCTCCAATGCCGGAACCTGCTTTAATCAGAAACCGATCGTTTCCAAGGGCGACCAGATCAAGGCCGGCCAAGTCATTGCCGACGGGCCTTCCACCAATCAGGGGGAGTTGTCCATCGGACGCAATCTGCTGGTGGCTTTCATGCCTTGGAGTGGTTACAACTTCGAGGACGCTATCTTAATCAGTGACCGCGTGCTTAAGGATGACCTTTTGACTTCCATTCACGTTGAGGAGTTCGAGGTGAACGCCCGTGATACCAAGTTGGGCCCCGAGGAGATTACCCGTGATATTCCCAATGTTGGTGAGGAAGCACTTCGGAATCTCAACCACGATGGGGTTATCCGCATCGGTGCCGAGGTCAACCCCGGCGATATCCTGGTTGGCAAGATCACCCCGAAAAGTGAGACCGAGTTGGCACCCGAGGAAAAACTCCTGCGGGCCATTTTCGGAGAAAAGGCCGCGGACGTAAAGGACACTTCTCTGATCGTTCCCTCCGGGGTGACCGGCATCGTTATGGATGTGAAAGTTTCCAATCGTCTGGAAGGCGAAAAGGAAAAACTTTCTCCCTCTGACCGCCGCCGCCAAATCAAACAAATCAACGAGGAATACCGGACCCAAATGGATAAGCAACGGGAGGCTCTGACGGAGTCCCTGTCCAATATCCTCCTTGGCGAGAAAATCCCTCTCGATGTGGTCAATTCCGATACCGGGGAGAAGATCATTCCCGCCAACCGGAAAATCACCAAGACACTGCTGCGGAAATTGTCTGCGGTCGCCAAATACGTGGAGATTGATCCTTCCCCGGTCCGGGTGAAGATCATGGAAATCATCGGTTCCTTCCAGAGCAAATTCGATGAACTCGAAGCGGATAAAGAGCGCAAGACCGCCAGTATTGAAGCCGGAAACGATATCGAGCAGGGGGCAATCAAACATGTTAAGGTGTACATTGCCACCAAGAAGAAATTGCAGGTCGGCGATAAAATGGCGGGCCGCCACGGGAATAAGGGCGTTGTGGCCAAAATTGTTCCCGAGCAGGATATGCCTTTCCTTCCCGACGGCACTCCGGTGCAAATCTGCTTGAATCCCCTGGGGGTTCCTTCGCGGATGAACGTCGGACAGGTTCTGGAAACTCACATGGGTTGGGCCTGTAGCAAACTGGGGATTCATATCGCAACTCCGGTCTTCGATGGTATTCCGGAATCCAAGGTTCGCGAATATCTGGAAGAGGCGGGCCTCCCAACGCACGGTAAGAGTGCCCTTTTCGACGGCCGCACCGGTGAAAAACTGGAGCAGGAAGTCGTGGTCGGCTACAAGTATATGCTCAAGCTGAACCACTTGGTCGCGCACAAGATCCACGCCCGGGCGGTTGGACCGTACTCCCTCATTACGCAACAACCTTTGGGCGGTAAAGCGCAATACGGTGGTCAGCGTTTCGGGGAGATGGAAGTCTGGGCTCTTGAAGCGTATGGTTCGGCCTATACCCTGCAGGAACTTCTCACTGTGAAATCCGATGACGTACAAGGTCGCACCAAGATCTACGAATCTCTGGTCAAAGGGGATAACTCCCTTTCCGCCGGAACCCCGCAATCCTTTAATGTTTTGGTCAAGGAAATCCAAAGCCTCGGACTCGACATTAAAGTGGGCAAATCTCGCAAAAACACCAATGGCAACGGAGCCTAACAAGGAGGAAAACTGACTATGAGTACCAAAGAAATGTTTAAAGTACTTTCGTTCGAGGAGGAGAAACAGGCGGAAGAAGTTACCGTAACCGTATCTTCCCCGGAAACCATTCGTTCCTGGTCACGCGGGGAGGTAAAAAACCCCGAAACGATCAATTACCGAACCTTCAAGCCGGAACCCGGCGGGCTTTTTTGCCAGCGGATTTTCGGACCGGTGCGGGATTACGAATGCGCCTGTGGAAAATACAAGCGCATCAAATTCAAAGGCATTGTGTGTGACCGTTGTGGTGTCGAGGTGACCTTGGCCCGGGTACGCCGTGAACGCATGGGGCACATCGAACTGGCCGTTCCGGTTTCCCATATCTGGTTCCTGAAAAGTATGCCCAGTCGCCTCGGGCTCCTCCTTGATATGACTGCCCGGAGCTTGGAAAGGGTGATCTATTACGAGAACTATCTTGTGGTCGACCCCGGGAAAACTCCTTTGGAAGAGCGCCAGTTGCTCACCGAAAACGAGTATTTCCAAGCGCTCGATGAGTACGGTGACGACGCCTTTGTGGCCAAAATGGGCGCTGAGGCGGTCCGTGATGTTCTGGGCCGTCTGGATCTCGAAAATCTGGTTTATGAATTACAGGACCAACTCCGCAACACCAAGTCCAAGCAAATCAAGAAAAAGGTCTCCAAGCGGATCAAAGTGATCCAGGGTTTTATGAAGTCGGAAAGTAAGCCCGAGTGGATGATTCTGGATGCTCTTCCGGTGATTCCTCCCGACCTTCGCCCGCTCGTTCCTTTGGAAGGCGGACGTTTTGCCACCTCCGATCTCAACGATTTGTATCGCCGGGTGATTAACCGGAACAATCGTCTGCGCAATCTGCTGCAACTTAAAACGCCCGATGTTATTATTCATAACGAAAAGCGGATGTTGCAGGAAGCGGTGGACGCTCTATTCGACAACGGCCGCCATGGTCGTGCCGTAACTGGTCCGGGCAACCGCCCCCTCAAATCCCTCAGCGATATGCTCAAAGGGAAACAGGGCCGTTTCCGGCAAAATCTTCTCGGGAAACGCGTCGACTATTCCGGTCGTTCGGTTATCGTCATTGGTCCGGAGCTGAAGCTCAACCAGTGTGGTTTGCCCAAGAAAATGGCCTTGGTGCTGTTCGAACCTTTCATCATCCGACGACTCAAGGAACTGGGCTTTGTTCATACCGTTCGCGGGGCCCGGAAGATGATTGAGAAGAAGTCCCCGGAAGTGTGGGACATTCTCGACGAAGTGACCAAAGGCCATCCGGTTCTGCTGAACCGGGCGCCAACGCTTCACCGTTTGTCCATTCAGGCCTTTGAGCCAGTGCTCATTGAGGGCGAAGCGATTCGCGTTCACCCGCTGGTCTGTACCGCTTACAACGCCGACTTCGACGGTGACCAAATGGCGGTGCACGTACCCTTGTCGCTGGAAGCCATTATGGAGTGTAAGCTCCTCATGATGGCTACGCATAACATTTTCTCGCCTTCCAGCGGAAATGCCATCCTCACCCCTTCCCAGGACATCGTTTTGGGATCGTACTTCCTCACCTTGCCACCACGGGATCCCAAAGCGGCGGAAGTTCGCATTCCGGTCAGCGATGACCCACAGGAAATCGTTACCGCCTGGAATGACGGCGCCCTGGGAATCCACAGTTGGGTTGATTTTAAAAACCCCAACTATGGCAAGGAAACCATTTACGGAAATTCGACCAAGAAGGTGCTTCGGACCACGGTGGGACGGATTATTTTCAACCAAATTTGGCCATCCGAGATTGGTTTTGTCAACTTCAGCGTGTCCAAAGGGAAGTTGTCCCAATTCATTCTCGACTCCTTTAAAGTCGCGGGCCGGGAACGAACCATCAAGGTGCTTGACGATCTGAAAGCGCTGGGCTTCGAATTCGCGACCCGGGCCGGCATTTCGATTGGTATCGACGATATGATTATTCCGGAAAACAAACCGGATATTATCAAGAAGGCCCGCAAGGAAATCGATGTCGTCGAGAAACAGTACCGCCAGGGAATTATCACCCAAGGCGAACGGGGTAACAAGGTCCAGGATATCTGGACCGTGACCTCCGACGAGATCGCGGCGGCGGTTTTCGAGCGTATCGAGACCAATGTCGGGCGCAAGGAAGTGAATCCGGTTTTCGTTATGATGGATTCCGGGGCCCGTGGTAATCGCCAACAGGTTCGGCAGCTTTGTGGAGCCCGTGGTTTGATGGCCAAGCCTTCCGGTGAAATTATCGAGCGGCCGATTCTCTCCTCCTTCCGTGAAGGCCTGTCGGTGTTGGAATACTTTATTTCGACCCACGGTGCCCGTAAGGGCTTGGCGGATACCGCCCTCAAAACTGCGGATGCTGGTTATCTGACCCGTAAGCTTTGTGATGTGGCGATGGATGTCATCGTTAACGAAATCCCGGTCACCAGCCGTGATGGCATTTATAAACAAGCCATTTACGAAGGTGACAAGGAGAGTGTGAGTCTCAAGGAACGTATCATTGGACGCTGTTCCAGTGAAGAGGTCATTGATCCTGCCAACCCGGATGATGTCCTGGCCAGTCATGGACAATTGATCACCGAAGAGATCGCGGATAAAATCCAGTTCGCCGGAATCGAGCGGGTCAAAGTGATGTCCCCGCTGGCTTGCAATTCTCCCCGCGAGATGCCGATTCAGGTCTACGGGATCAATCCGGCGACCAATCGCATGGTTGAGCCCGGTGCTTCGGTGGGGATTATCGCCGCCCAATCCATCGGTGAGCCGGGTACGCAGCTAACCATGCGGACCTTCCACATCGGCGGGGTTGCTTCCGGGCAATACAAAAATCCGGAAATCCGCGTGCGTAGCAGTGGTATTGTCAAATACAAGGGTATTCGTTTTGTTACGACCAAGGAAGGGGCTCAGGTCGCCATCAATAAGACCGGAACGGTCATGATTATGGACGAAAACGAGGACCGTGAGCTGGAAAGCCATCCGGTGGTCGTTGGTTCCGCTCTCTTTGCCGGCCATGACGAAAAGATTGAGAAGGGTGCGATGCTGGCGCAATGGGATCCCTATAGCATTCCTATTTTGGCGGAAAAGGGTGGAACCATCAAGTTCCACGACATGATCCCCGGCGTAACAGTCAAACGTGAGATTGACCAAAGTACCGGTCGTATCGCCACCACCGTGATCGAACACAAGGACGATCTTCATCCGCAGGTCGAGATCGTCAACGACGACGGCAAACTGGTCGGAGCCTACCCGATTCCGACCGGCGCGCAGGTTTCGGTCAGTGAAGGGGATACCATCACTCCCGGTACCATTCTTGCCAAGACTCCCCGTCAGGCGACCAAGACCAAGGACATTACCGGTGGTCTTCCCCGGGTGGCCGAGCTTTTCGAAGCCCGCCGTCCGAAGGATGCCGCGGAAATGGCGAAAATCGATGGAATCGTATCTCTCAACGGAACGCTTCGTGGAAAGAAACGATTAGTGGTCAGCAATCCCGATTCCGAACAGGAAGAAGAACACTTGATTCCCCATGGCAAGCATCTGATCGTTCAACCTGGTGATATGGTATCCAAAGGCCAGCATCTTACCGAGGGTTCGGCCGATCCCCATGAGATTCTCGAGGTTCTCGGAGCTTCCGCTTTGCATGATTTCCTCATCTCCGAGGTACAGGAAGTATATCGTCTCCAAGGCGTTGGTATTAATGACAAGCACATTGAGGTCATTGTTAGCCAAATGCTCCGTAAGGTTCGGGTCACTGATCCTGGTGACGCGGATTGGTTCTGGGGTGAGCAAGTTGACCGTTCGACCTTCCTTGAGGAAAACCAACGGCTGACCGAAGCCGGAGGTAAACCTGCCGAGGCCGAGCCGGTCTTGCTGGGGATTACCAAGGCTTCCATTGAAACCGAAAGTTTCATTTCGGCGGCATCCTTCCAGGAAACGACACGGGTACTTACCGACGCAGCAACGCTGGGTAAGGTAGATGATTTGCGTGGCTTCAAGGAGAATGTCATCATGGGCAATCTGATTCCCGCAGGAACCGGACTTCCCCGTTACCGTAACCTCCAGATCACCGCCCGGGTGGACGCGGAAGAGCAGGAGTTGCCGGAGGATTCTTCTTCCGAGAATTCCGAAACGGTGGCGAACGAAGCCAGCTAATTCAAAAAACAAACCCTTTACCCGCCGTGCGGTTTCCTCTCCGGAAGCCGCACGGCTTTTTGTTGGGACTTTACGTCCCGATCGGTTCCTACTCCTGCGGCAGGAGTTTCGGAGGTCATTCTGCCTTCACTCCCGGAGAAGGGGGAGGGCGATTTTGACGACTAATTTTCGCAGGGGGGCAGCGGTGTCTATCTGGACTTTGGGGCGGTGGGCATCTTCGGGGTAGAACACGGCAAAAGCGCCCGGGGTCATGGGGAGGTGGAGTTGGGGTTTTGCGGGAAGATGGAAGAGAAGATCCTTTTCTTCATCGTAGGCCCCATCGTTGGAGAGGGCTGCGGTGGGATGGTAGTCAATGTATTCCCGGCCTTCGATCATATATTGCAGATCGACGTAACGGCGGTGGCTTTCGAAGCGGGCTTCGGTGGGGGGGATAGTGGTGTAGCCGTGCACGTTGACGAAGAGATCGTCGCCGCGCAGGGGGTAGATGCCGTCGGGGATTTGGGCGGCCTCGCGGTCGATCCATGCCCAAACTTCGGCCCAAACGGGACCAGGCAGAAGAATGTTGCGGTGAGGATCGTTCTGATAGCCGAATATCATGGGAGGGTAGGGATGGGGAAGAAATGGATAGTTTGGTGAGAGTTCGGGATGAGCTCAATAAGAAAGCGCTCCCTATCGCCGCGGGAGGACAACGCCTTTCTTTTCGGCGCAAAGAGGGGGATAGGCTATGGGCAGAAAGGGTTCTTGCGGGTTGACCCTCTATGTCGCACCCACTAACTTTCCCTCATGAGCAACAAATTCTCCGGAGTACTCCCCCACAATCGGTCAGTCTTGGCCTGGGTGGATAAAGTAATCAAACTTTGTGAGCCAGCCAAGGTTCATTGGTGTGATGGCTCGGAGGAGGAAAAGGACCGAATGTATGCGCAGGCCGTAGACGAGGGGCTATTGATCCCGCTAAACCAGGAAAAGCGGCCCGGCTGTTATCTGCACCGGTCGAATCCCAACGATGTGGCCCGGGTGGAAGGGTGTACCTATATCTGCACCGAAAGCCGCCTGGAGGCGGGGCCCACCAATAACTGGGAAGCCCCGGACAAGATGTATGAGAAGCTTTACAATTTGGCGCAAAAGAGTATGCAAGGGCGAACGCTCTACGTGGTGCCTTACCTGATGGGACCTCCGGGTTGCCCCTTGAGCAAGGTGGGAGTGGAAATTACCGACTCCCTGTATGTCGTGCTGAATATGCGCATTATGACCCGCATGGGGCAGGTGGCCTGGGATGAGTTGGGCAACAGTCGAAAGTTTAACCGGGGCCTGCATTGTATGCTGGAGATGGATCCGAAAAAACGCTACATCGCGCATTTTCCGCAGGACAATATGATCATTTCGGTAGGCTCGGCTTATGGCGGTAATGCCTTGTTGGGAAAAAAATGCCATGCTCTGCGCATTGGTTCTTATCTCGGGCGTCAACAGGATTGGATGGCGGAGCACATGTTGATTTTAGGGGTTGAATCGCCAGAGGGAAAAAGGACCTATGTGGCCGGAGCCTTTCCCAGTGCCTGTGGGAAAACGAACTTTTCCATGCTCATACCACCAAAAAAATACAAGGGCTGGAAGATCTGGACGGTGGGCGATGATATCGCCTGGATGTGGCCGAAGGAAGACGGACGCCTTTGGGCGATCAATCCGGAAGCGGGGTATTTCGGGGTGGCCCCCGGAACCAGCGAGTCCTCCAATCCCAATGCGATGAGCGCCATTCAGAAGGATACGATTTTTACCAACGTTGCGCTCACCGAGGATGGGGACGTTTGGTGGGAAGGCATGGACGGGCCGCCACCGGAGAAATGTATCGACTGGAAAGGGCGGGAATGGACACCCGAATCGTCCGAACCCGCCGCCCATCCGAATAGTCGCTTCACCGCACCGATGAAGAACAATCCGGCGATCTCGCACGAGGTCGATAATCCCGAGGGGGTGCCGATTTCGGCGGTCATTTTCGGCGGTCGGAGAAAAACCGTGGTGCCGTTGGTCTTTCAGGCGTTTGAATGGATTCACGGGGTTTATTTGGGAGCTACTATGGGTTCGGAGACGACTGCCGCGGCCGAAGGCGTTCAAGGAAATGTCCGGCGCGACCCGATGGCCATGAAACCGTTTTGTGGATACAATATGGGCGATTACTTCCACCATTGGTTGCAGATCGGCAAAAAGCTGACCAATCCGCCGCGTATTTTTCATGTGAACTGGTTCCGTCGGGATTCCAAGGGAAAGTTTCTTTGGCCCGGGTTTGGGGAGAATATGCGGGTTTTACGCTGGATCATCGATCGTTGCCACGGAACCGGGGGCATAGAAACGGCATTGGGCTGGATGCCCCGGGTGCAGGATATGGATATTGAAGGTTTGCCGGGGTTTGATGAAAAGAAATTCCACGAGGTTCAGCACATTGATACCGAAGGTTGGATCAAGGAACTCCTGGCCCAGGAAGAACTGTTTTTGTTACTGCATGACCGGATACCCAAGGAGTTGGTGTATCAACGCCAACTGGTTCTGTCCCGTCTGTGAGGGAATTTCGATGATATCGAATCTCGCGAGTCAGCCACCGGAAGTAGGCAACCCCGCGCCCGTCGGAGGGGTTTTACGCCGCGAAACCGCCCGCTCTTACCTCGCGCAATTCGCGGAGTACACCTTCACTCCAGATGAATGGCCCCGCTATAATGTAAGATGAATCCAGATACACCAACTCCTGCCACCGAAGGGGCGGACTATTACGTCCATGATCTTTCGCCTTTTTTGATTCAATTTTCCGAAACCCTGGGCATCCGTTATTACGGTCTCGCCTACGTTTTGGGGTTCCTGATTGCCTGGGGCCTGTTGGTATGGTATGCCCGCAAGGGAAAATCCCCCTTGCAGGGTGAGGCCATTGGCAATGCGCTATTCGCCATCGTCATTGGCGTGATGGTGGGCGGACGCCTGGGGTATTTTCTTTTTTATCAACCCGGATCCATGCTGGAAAACCCCTTCGTTTTGCTTCGGGTGACCGATGGCGGGATGTCTTCTCATGGGGGTTTTCTGGGCGTCATCGGGGCCTTGCTCTGGCTGTCCCGGAAGGGCGGGTTGCAACTTTTCTGGCGCTTGGCCGACCTCTTTGTCACGGTGGCCCCACCCGGGATTGTGCTTGGACGGATCGCGAATTTCATCAATGGCGAATTGTGGGGTCGGGTGGCGGATGTTCCGTGGGCGGTGATCTTCCCGCAAAGTGCGCCTCCCGGAACACCGGTGGAAGAGATTTCCCCACGTCATCCTTCCCAACTCTATCAAGCCGGTTTGGAAGGGCTTATCCCCCTGGTTTACCTACAGCTTCGTTTTTGGAGAAGCCGGGTAACCGAGGTGCGTCCCGGGCAATTGGCGGGCGAATTTCTTTGTCTTTATGCGGTGGCCCGTATCATCGGTGAGTTTTTCCGTGAGGGCGATGCCGGGGTGACCACCGTGCTCGGGCTCAATCGCGGAGCCTTTTACAGTATCTTTCTGCTTCTTCTTGGTGGAGTCATTATGTATTTAGCCCTGCGGAGACAAAAGGGAAAACCCCACTGAGTTTTGGATCGGGGGCAAAGCTTGTCGTAAATGGCCTTTGTTAGCGAAGGAAGTCGAGGATAGAAAGAGATTGAATGCGAGCTCCGCTAGCGAGAGCCGCCTCGTATGCGGTTTGTACTCTACTTAATTCCGCAATAGTTTCAGCTAAATCGGCATCAACCGCTTTGGATATCGTATTTTCCATCTCATTGAAACGCGCGGTATTGATTTTATCCAGTGTTTTTAAACCATTCGTTTTAGCGGCCAGCTCAACGATTCCTCCGATTACATTATCCTGTGAGTCATTGAGATTTTCCGCTCGGGTGGTAACTTGATCCAAGTCTTCTGTTTTGAAGGCGTCGCGCAAGGATATCATGTTATTCAGGATCTCTCCATATCCCTCATTTTGCGCTCCCCGGGAAAAGGGGTCCACCTGGCTATTTTCCGCAACGCGGAAGCGGATATCGTCGGAACGGTCGGTGCTGCCAGTGTAAACGACTTGGTAGACTTCACCAACGTAATCGCTAGGTAAAGCTCGGGTTGTCGTGATAAAGCCGGTTCCAGAGGGGTCTGGATCAGTAGGTGAGATAGGATTCTCCTGGCTGTCAAGAATGGGTTCCCAAATTCCGCTGTCAGCATCGAGGGCAATCAACTCACCGGTATTAAAATCAATGCCGGCATCCAGCGAGACTGGTCCGGGTAGGGGAGTTCCCGTGCTGTCGGTCTGGTTTCCCGTCACCGGATCGACGTATGTTCCTTCAGGAATAGGGTTGTCCGTTGGCGATAGAATCTCGTCGAAAATAATATCTCCATTAATGTCCCGCATAACTGCGGGTACCGGAGGTTCTCCAGGAGCAAGCGGATTGCCACTTAGATCAACAAAATCTCCATTGGAATCTTCCAGGAATTCCGTATAGCGAAGGGCTTCGAAGGGTTTTTCGCCAATGTTCGCGCCAGCAAAGAGGTAGTCGTTGCCAAGTTTTGTGTTTAAAGTATTGAGTCCTCCTTCAACTAGTTGTCGTAAGTCTGCTTCCCTGGATCGAAGATCTGCTTCTGAAGAGAGACCATCATTGATGGAGGACAGTTTGCGAGCGGAATCACTTATGGTTTTAAATGATTGAAGCGTCTCAACACTGAAATTGCCAATCGTGTTTGCTCTATCTATATTGTTGGCAAAAGCCTGAATACGGCTTTTCTCGTTTGTTGCTTCAGCGGCCCGGGCAGCCGCAACGGCATTGTCGCTGGTCTTTGTCACTTTTTGTCCGGTGCTGATTTGACGGTTGAGCTGGTTCTGCTGCAGTTTCAACGCAGACACATCGCGCATGAATTGATTTTGGCTACTGTTGAAGGGTACACGCATGATTGTTGATTTCCTTGATGGGTTAACGGAGCTGGGTGACAACTGTTTCCAGCATTTCAGACATGACATTGAACACTCTGGAAGAAGCTTGGAAGGCGCGTTGAAATTGTACGAGGTTAGCCATTTCCTCGTCGAGCGAGACACCGCTTATTTGAGCCCGACGGTCTTTGATTAAAGTATCCACATCCTGCTGAACACGCATTTGATTGGCGTTGCTCTGAATTTCCTGTCCCAGGGTGACGGATGTCTGGGTGGTAAACTCCGATAGCTTAATGCCTCCCAAGGCAGAAAAGTCCTGCTCACTCAAACCGGCAATTGCCAAAGCAATGTCATTCGAACCGGCGAAAGAGGAATCCGAGGCTCTTAGCGAATCTTGTGTCAACGGGATTGATTCGGTTATCAGAGGATCTTGCGAACCGGTATACAGCGCAATATTACTGGCGTTGACGGAGGAGGGTTGGCCGGAAATTGACGGCGGAGGGGTAGGCTGGTCGAAAAAGCTTATTTCGGGGACCGCTGGATCGGTTCCGGCTGGTACGTAGGCTTGATAATAAACTTCGTTGACCTCAGTAGCTATGGTGTTGGCTAGGGTATCAATTTGTCCCCGCAAATTGTCCAAATCTTCACCTAAAACCTGCTGAAGGGCGGGTAGCTTGCCTGCGCCTAGATCGATGTCAGCTGACGATGTAGAGGTTCTAAAAGAGTTGTTATCAGAGTTATAGAAAATCTTTTGGGGGGCAAAGCCCGGGCGGAGAATTTCGGTTTGGTCGCCGTTGACATCCCGCAGACTGGCGGAGATTTGCCCATTAGAGCCGGGAACTTCCTGTATTTCTATCTGGGTAAACTCGGCAATTTCCTCAAGGAGTTTTTGTCGCTCGTCACGTAAGTCGGCGGCCGTATTTGCGCCCGTCGACAATTCGACTTTGGCAATTTTCCGGTTCAAGTCTGAAAGTTCATCAAGTCGATTGTTCAGAGAATTGACCTCCGTGCTTATTTCGGTTTTCATACTTCTCTCCAGAGAGTCAAGGCGGCTGCTAGCCCGGTTAAAAGAATTCACCAAATCCTCAGCGGCCCGCATGAGTTCGGACCGACTGGCTTGGTCAGTGGGGCGAGCGGCAAAATTTTCAAAAGAATTAAAGAATTTATTTATCCCGGAGCGCAAACTGCCGTCGTCAGAGGGATTGTCCCGAATGAAGGAAGGGTCGTTGACGCGGTCGATGGTCTCACCCATTACTCCGAGTAGTTCTTGCAGGCGATCGTCCCTGGCCCTAAATGAAGAAAGGAAAGAGCTTTCCTGCACAATTTGTCGGTCCAGAAAGGAATCACGGAGTTGTTGAATCTCCCTCGTCGTGATGGTAACCGTATCCTTCCCCAGCGCGGTGGTGATTGATGAAGTGTTTAGTCGTTGTCGCGCATAGTCAGGATTATTGATGTTCGCGATATTTTTGCCCGCCAGTTCAATGGACCTAGTGTGCCCTTGGATGGCTGACGAAGTGGAGGAAAGGTTTCCGAGTAATCCAGACATGGCAAAAGGTTTCAGGGTTGTGGCTCTTAGGCGGTACGGGCGACATAGGCTGCGGCTATATTACGTCGAAGATTGTTGGTGTTGCCATCCCGCCTATAGATTCCGGGAACATTGGAATTGTCAGGACGAAGAATCCGCAAGGTGTCCCGACTAACATCAAGGGCGCGTCGGTAGAGCATTTGGTTGCAGGAAAGTTGACGCTGGCTTTCGCGAATCAAACGGTTGATTTCCTGTACCAGCTCCTCGAACAAACCTTTGGAGGCATCGTCAATTTCATTGATAAATGGAATAATCCGCGTACTACCAGTCGGATGAAGCTCCGAAACCATTTTCTTTCGTTCGTTATTAAATCGGTTGATTTGAACGGAGTGTTCATCAATTTCCTTGTTAAGGAGTAAGATGGCATCGACATCCTGGTTTATGAGGGCCGATCGTTGCTCTTCGAGAAGATGAAACAATTTGCCATAAGCTTCGATTTCGTCCCGTAGCAAATCGACTAGAGGTTCATGCTTTTTATTGGTCATTAGTCTTAGGGTTTACCGTGTTTGTGGTGCTGGAGTTCTCTCCCTGTGTCAGTTCCATTTGAAGCAGGGAGGCGATCCCAAAGGTGCTGCTCTTTGAAAGTTCGGAGGCCAGGGCATCGGTTATCATGTACTGGTAGGCATGGGCGCCGGAGGTTTGGCCCATCATGGAATCGGTGAAAAGTGGCTTCATGGCTTCACTGAGGTACTGGCGAATAAGAATGGCTTCAAATTGTTCTGTAGTAGCCTTGAGTTCGCGGGCATCCTTGGCCTTGGTTCCCGTCTTTGAGAATAGGGAAGCATCTGCTTCAGCTGCATGGAGCAAAGATATATTTCCGATGTCCATTGGTTTATTCGATTATGAGTTCTGCGTGAAGGGCGCCCGCACTTTTGATTGATTGTAGGATAACCATCATGTCGCGGGAACTTACCCCGAGAGAGTTCAAGGCCGTCGTAAGGTCTGAAAGGGTTGGCCCACCGATGATTTCGGAGAATCCTCCCTCGACTTCAACGACTTCGATTTCGGTAAGCTCCGCTTCCACTGTCTCTCCTGGCGAAAAGGCACCAGGTTGGCTTATGACGGGAGTAGTGGCCACCGAAACGGTAATGTTCCCATGGCTAACGGCCACCGGTGAAAGTCGAACATCGGCCGTCGCCACGATGGTGCCGGTTCGTTCGTCAATGACCACTCGCGCGGTTTGGTCTGTCTCCACTTGAATTGCTTCCACTGAGGCGATGAAGCTTGTTTCGGACCCGCCGCGGAAAGCCTCCGGGATAGAGACAACGAGATTCTGCGCAGATTTGGCTTTGGCGGCTCCGGGGAAAAATCTGTTCACCGCCTCTTCCATCAGCGTCGCGGTAGCGTAGTCAGGGTTATCCAGGAGGAAAGTGATGGTTCCTTCTTTTATGGTTTGTGAGTTTATGCCACGTTCCACGATAGCTCCTCTGGGCATACGGGCTACGGTGGGGTGATTTCTTTGTATCCCGGTTCCTCCGTCTCCACCGCTTACGGCAAAGCCGCCAATGAGTAATGAGCCCTGAGCTACCGCATACACATTATTGTCAGCTCCAAGTAAAGGTGTTTGTAGCAGAATGCCTCCGGAAAGGCTATCGGCATCGCCGATAGAGGAGACGGTAACATCAATGCGGGAGCCCGGTTGGACAAATGAGTTTATGTCTGTGGTGACCATCACTGCCGCCACATTTCTGGAGCGCAGGTCATTGGGGTCCACCGAAATACCGAAACGTTCCAACATATTGGCAATTGTCTGTACGGTGTATTCAGCTTGTTGGCTGTCGCCGTCTCCCGCAAGCCCCACTACGAGGCCATAACCAACCAGTTGGTTGTCCCGCTGCCCTGCTATGGTTGTAATGTCCTTAATCCGTGAGGCATCCACTGAGGCAGCAAGAAGAAGGCCGCAGAGGGCCAAGATAAACTGTGTATAGGGGCGGATCATGATGGGTCTTAGAATGGGTTTATCCAGTCATAGGCGCGGTTCAGCCAGCCCTTGCGTTGCGCTTCGGTAAGGGAGCCTTCGTCTATGAGTTGAATTTCCGCATCGGCAATTCGGGATGAGAGGATAGTATTGTCGGAGCCTACATCGGTTGGGCGTATGGCTCCTCGAAGAACAACATAATTTGTTTCGTTGTTGAATACTACCCGGCGTACCCCTTCTATGATGAGGTTGCCGTTTGGTTGACGATCGACAACGATGGCGGATAGCTGAGCACTGGCTGATTGTTCGCCAGAAACCGAGCCGCCACCCGAGAAGTTGTCGTTCGAGGACCATCCCATGCCGGGGAGTTGGCCTTCTCCGTCCCGGAGAAAACTTGAGGAATCGTAAAGTATCCTGGCAAGTTCAGAGTCAACCGATGAAGTCTTGTCGGTATCTGTCGACTTGGAGGCCGAGACGCTTGAGTTTTCTTGAATGACAACGGTGACAATATCCCCTATTTGTCTGGCCTTCTGATCTGAGAACATTCGGGCTCCGGGGCCGTTGTCATGCCAAAGAGATTCAGCGAAAAGGATTCCTCCCAGACCGGTGGTGGACAGGGCAAAAATTAAAAAATTAAAAAATTTAAGTTTCATAGCTTCGGTTTTAGGCATTTCAGTTGGTGACGGTAACCAGGCCAGGTTTGGTGATCACGCCGGTAAATTCAGCACGGGTTCGGGGGTTTCGCAGGCGGATCTCTTCATCCACCAAGCCATCCTCCAGGGACATTGCACGCATGGTGATCTGGAGTTGGCCGTTATCTAGGATTACATCGACTGTTTCGCCTTTGCGGATAGCGCGTCTGGGGCTTATATCATCCCAGGTAAGAAACCGGCCCTCGCCTAAATTTCTAACCATTTCGTAATCATTTAAATCTTCGTAAGCCGGTACCGGCCGGGATGATTCATTATAGATGTTTGCTATCACCGGCTTTAGGCCAGGCTTCATAGGTGTTTCGCCACGGGCCAGTCGTTGGGTGGTCATAAATACGGTTCGGTACAGGTCAATATCGCAGGTCAATCGCCAGCGCTGTTTAATTTCACCATCGACTTCAAGAAGCAGTGAGGGCATCCAGCGGCCACGGCTATTGGGAGCAAATTGGTCGGAGGTGAATAAGCGCCACTCCGTACCATGGGAAAGCGTAGTCGATTGGAACCCGGATCGGATGGTTATTTCTATGCTATCATCTTCATGAAGTGCAGCTTGGCTGGTTTCCAATAGAGCCTTGACCGCATCATCCTGGGTAATTTTTATATCTTCCGATTTTGAAATTTCTGCGACGGGTTCGGCTTCTTTAGCCGGGGGGGGCTCCGTGACTCCCTTGGGCCTGGCTTCAAAGGGTTTCAACAAACTCTCCAAACTCAGCTGGGTGTTTCCCAGGGTAACCGAGAGGGGAAAGAATAGGAGAAGGCAAATTTTAATGAGTCGATTCATTTTAACGACGGAGTTGAGCTACGGTTTGAAGCATCTCGTCGGACGCTTGGATAGCCTTGGAATTAGTTTCATAAGCGCGTTGTGCGGTGATCATGTTGACCATTTCCTCAACCACATTGACATTTGAGCTTTCGAGAAATCCTTGCATGATCCGGCCGAAGCCATTTTCGGTGGGATTTCCGGTTTCCGGAGCGCCGCTGGCATCGGTCTCCACATAGATGTTTCCGCCGGTACTGCGTAACCCGGCGGGATTGTTGAAGCGGGCCAGTTCGATACGAAAAGTTTGGGTTCCGTTAGCCGTGCGTACGGTTAGATCACCGGTGGGGGTCATGGTAATTGTCTGGGCACCACTGGGAATCGTATTAAAGTTGCTCAAGACCGGATATCCATTGCTGGTGGTGATTCTCCCGTCAGCAGCGACCTTTAGGGCTCCATCCCGTGTATAGCCGGTTTCGCCATTCGGTAGTTCAACCTCGATAAAACCTTGGCCGTCGATGGCCAAATCAAGTTGACTCCCTGTTTCTCGCAGGGTGCCTTGGGTGAATACTCGCGAGGTGGAAACCACTTGGGTGCCATTCCCCATCTCAACCTGGGTTGGTAAAACATTACCGTCGCCAGAGGCGGCGCCGGCATCTCTGCTCTGTTGGTAGAGCATATCCTGGAATTCGATTTTTGCGCGCTTGAAGCCGGTGGTGTTGGCATTGGCAAGATTGTTCGAGATGGTGTTGAGCTGTTTCTGCTGCGCTTCCATCCCGGTGGCAGAGGAGAATAGTGATAAGTTCATGAAGTTTCCTTTGGTTCGTTTATTGAAGACTATACACTGAAAGCTTGGATTGCCTGGTTGAGTCGTTCGTCATTTTCCTGGATGACTTTCTGACTCATTTCGTAGGCTCGTGAGACTTGAATCATGTTGACCATTTCCTTGATCGCTTCGGTTGAACTGCCCATCAAATGACCTTGGAGGATAGTGGGTTCTTCTATTTGCGTTTGCCCGGCATTTCCCGGATCGGAAAAATAGCTGCCGCTCACCCGAATCAACTGGTTTGGTTGCGAGAACGAAAAGGCGGAGATGCGACCGAGGCTTTGACCTTCTTGGTTTACACTGCCATCACGGGTCACGGTGACCGGCCCTTGCTGTAAGTCAATATTCAGCTCCGCCCCATCGACATCGACAGAATAGCCCATCTTGTTTACCAAAACCCCATCCGTGTTGACGCGAAATTCCCCGTCTTTTGAGAAAAGGCGCTCGCCGGTGGGAGTGGTGAGCGCGAAAAAGCCGCCGTCTTTTATGGCGAAGTCGTGGGGGTTTCCGGTGTTACGTATGGGCCCGTTGCTGAAAGATTGGGAGACCCGTCCTTCCGGCAAAATCAATTGTTTTTGTTCGTCGGTACCAATGGATACAGTGGATTGCGGGCCTTGAGGGGCTCCGCTGGCGGCAAATAAAGTTTTCTGAAAGCCCGGGGTGGATGCGTTCGCTAAATTATCGGCGATTGACGATTGCCAGGCTTCCAGCATCATCATTTGGCGGCTTCCCGTTACAAGTCCAGTTTCCATGCTTTTAGCACAGCCTAAAGTGTGCCAAAAACAAAATTAATCATATGAACAATCGATTTCTATGAGTTCTCCGCACGAACATGTGACCCGTATTTTTTTCACAATACCATCTTCATCAACGACTTGAACCTTAGGTTTTTTCTTTCCTGAGTCCTCTTCAGGGCCCCCGGATTTGGCTGAATTTTTACCTTGCTGAATCTTTAGCGCGGTGGCGTATGGTTGGAACTCAGAGGGTTTGGCAAGGTTACTCTGTTCCTTCGGGAAATTTTTACCGGTCGATTGGCTCATTGTTCGTTTAGCTCCTCTGGCGGGGTAATCTCGGGCCCCCGCAAGTCATCGCCTACCTCGGAAAAGTCTGGTAGTTGTTGGGGATTGGCGAGAGAAAGAGACAAAACGATCCGCTGGTTGCTTTTTCCTCGGGCAATTTCTTGTTCGGAAAAAGAAGAATCGGGTCCGTAGCCAACGACCGAACGAAAATTCAACTGTTCATTGGCGTAGAATTGCAACCGTTGGCGGAAAATGTTGCCGCGTCGGGTGGAAAGTTCCCAAGCGGTATCGCCGGGCTGCATAAGGTCACTTTCTTCGGCAGGGGTTTCCGAGGTGTAGCTTTCAACAATTATTTCAAAAGGATAGCGGGATATCAACCAAGCCAGATTTTGGGTCACGAAATTTGCCCAAGGGGTTAGCTCGGTATGGTTGGCTTGAAACAGGGCAGTGTCCTTGCGATCAAAAAGGGAGACCCGAAGACCATCGGAGGTAATGGTGATATCGACTGGGGGAACCTCATCCTGTGTTGCCTCCATTTGCAGAATTCGATTAAATTCATTAACGATACCTTTCAGAATGATAGGGTCAATCCGGTCAAAAAAAGCCTCTTCCGCATCCGTAGCGCTGCGTCCGGAAAAATCCCCCATTTCCACTGGGAACTTGCCGGACCGCTCGGTGAAGGGGCTGGGAGGATTGCGGAAATACTCCTGTAATTGTTCTAGCATCTCTTGTTCGGAGCCTAAAATCCACAAAACCATGAAGAGTGCCATCATAGCAGTAAAAAAGTCGGCTGCCGCGACCTTCCATGCGCCACCACCACCAGCTGCCATGATTAACTATCCCCCTTTCCTATTTTTTTCAGAGTTTCTTCCATTTCGTCTGAGCCGGGGCGTTCTCCGGGTAGAAGGGTTCTTCGTCCGATTTCCACGGCCATCAGCGGTGCCATGCCGTTGGTAAAGCTAACAATCGACTGCCCGAGGAGTTTATAGTAGCGTTCCTCGGAACCATTGTTGGTCTCCATGACTATGGTCAGTGGATTTACGAAACCATAGGCACCGTACACTCCCAGGAAGGTTCCGGTTAGTGCGGCCGCGACCTTGTAGCCGACGGTTTCGGCGCCTTCGGCAATATTGCCCATGGTTAGAATGATTCCGAGGACCGCCGCGCAAATTCCGATGCCGGGAAATGAATCTCCGACCAATCTCATGACATGGATTGGTTCGGCATTTTCTCCGCTAAGGGAGCGAATCTCGGCATCAACCAACTCCTGCATATCCTCAGGTTTTATCCGGCCGTCAACAATGGGCCGGAGTGAGTCCACCAGAAAGTTTACGGCGTTCTCATTATTTACGAAGGTGGGGTATTGACTCGCAATGGAGCTTTGTTTGATGTCGGAAATATGCTCTTCCAACGCAAGTAAACCATCTTTCCTCGCAAGCATGAAGAATTGATAAAGCATTTGCAGTGCTTCCATATGGGCATCTTTTTTGATTGAACCGCCCTTAAAAGCATCGATTGTTTTAACAAAAATGGCCTTCAGTACAGCGAATGGACTGGCAATCACCATGACCCCAAAACAAATTCCCAAAACCACAACAAACTCATTTAAGTGAGCCAGGACCATTATGTTCGAGCCACCAATATGTAAACCGAGCACAACGGAGCCAATTACGATAATATATCCAATCAGTAATATCATAACTATCTAGGAGTAGGGTTTTCAGATCGCATTTGTTTGCTGAGCGCAGCTTTTAAAAATCGTACCCCTTGTACATGTAATTGACAAGCTCGACTTTCCGAAATGTTAAAGACTTGTGCGATTTCCGCAAGTCTAAAGTCTTTGAAATAATACATATGTAAAATCTTTTTTTGTTTTTCCGGCAGGAGTTCGAGTCGTTCTCGAATGAGGGTAAACAATTCCTGTGATTCCAAAGACTCCACTGCAGAGGGGGTTTTTTGATCCTCGACTCGCTCGGCCAGGGCTGCGGAATCCGATTCGCTATTGACATCGTCCAAGGAGAAAAAAGTGACCGGCCGAAGTTGGTCCAGAAGGTTATCGAAGTCTTTGGGGCCGAGGCCCAGTTCATTGCGAATCTCGTCTTCCGTGGCGATTCGTCCCTCCCGCTGCTCGACCTTTTGGATTGCTTCGTCGTAGCGCCGCGCTTTTTTGCGGATCGTCCGCGACATGGTGTCGAGGCTGCGAAGTTCGTCGAGGATGGCGCCCCGAACCCGTTGCCGGACATAGATCCCAAAGCGTTCGTCTCCTTCCTGGTAGCGCTCGAAGGCGCGCATCAATCCGCATATGGCAACCCCGTGTAATTCCTCGAATTCGATATGTTTGGGAACTCGCATTTTGAATCGCAGCACTTCGCTTTTAACGATCGGTAAATATTTAAGGGCATAAGCCTTCATGCGCTCCTGCACTTTTGGTTCTGAACGCTTGGCATTGGAATAGGCATCGCTGATCTGTTTGGCTGTTGCTTCGCCGCTCATGACTTTGGTTCCTCCTTTTGTCTTTCGCGTTCTTGCTGCCGTGCTTCTTCCATTAGGCGCAAGCGGGATTCCAGATAAATTTGCGCCACACGGTTGATATAATAATGGAAAAAAAATGCGAAAAGGAGGCATCCGACCATCGCGTTTCTTAAGACCACATGGATGCTTGCTCCCGAGTAAATGGAGATCGCGAACAACAGTGTAAACCCGAGGAATCCTCCGATAAAAAAGTAACGGTTCATCTTGGGAAGGTCCTTTCTATTAGAAAGCCGAAGCTGTCCTCGACCAAATTGCCAACCATATTTTGACCATTGGAGAAAAAGAGGGTGGGGCACTTCGGGTCGAGCACGCCGACCCAGAGCTTGCTGACATTGTCAAGCTCATCAAGATGGGTGTATACCCGGTGCGTAGCTCCCAAGGCAAGACCGAGTTCGGAGTGTCTTTCCAACACCGGGTTTTCGTAGGCGGCATTCATCACCAGGACGCGATGCTCTGTCCCGATCGCTTTGAGGGCGGCGGCTAAATTGGCCTGCTCCTTTTTTGCTGAAGGTGGGACACCGGGCACATCAATTAGCAATGCTCCCGTTCCTTTAATTTGGCTCGGGTCTTCGAAGCAAGGTACCCCCAGAACATCACAATAAAGGGAAAGACCGCTATCCATGTGGGGCTTATCAACCTCCATTTGCAAAACTTTTGGGGTGCGATTGTATAAGAAAAGCTCGCGGGCCAAATACTTAAGTAATGCCGATGTCTTGCCGGCCCCGGCGAAGCCGATAAAGGCTATTGTTGAATTCTCGTCCAAAGGCTCTGGCTTAGCGCGATATTGCCGGAGCCAGGCAATGGCCTGTGGTAGGCCTTCCCCCGCTTCCATCTCACCAATTTCACGCCAGCGTTCGGCGCCCTCGAGGCGGGCCATCAGCCTGGAGGAAAACCCCGCTTTTAGCAGCAGCGAGCGGCAGGAAAGGGTGCGCCGATGACCTGCTCGAGTTGTCGTGGGGTTGGGTAAGGGGGCGGGGGCTTCGGGCCCGGCTTGTTCGGAGGCGCTGGTTTTCGTCTTTGATGAAAACTCCGGCGGCGGGACTTTCTTGGCAACAATCTGTAGGCGGGGAGCCGAGACGAAGCGTTTTAGTCCACTGCCCATGATTTGTTCGACAGAAATTACCCGGCCTTCCGGGCCCAGGCGTTCACGGACTATCGCCGCCGCTTCCTGCGCGGACTTGGCTATAAATCGAATTGTACTGTCATCGGCGTGGTTCATGCGTTAGCTCCAACTTCTGCCTTGTTTTTGGCCCTTTCCTGTTCCATGGAAGCGGGGGCCTGAACAATGCCATAATTTTCAATTTCAGTGTTGGGGGGGATCTCTTGATAGGAAATAACCACTAAACGTGACAATGTCGATTCAAAGAAGCGTTTGAATCCCAGGCGAAGCTCTTGCATGACGACAATCAAAGGAGTTTGCCCTTCATTATTCATTTCCGTCATTAACCGGGTTAATTGTCCCAGGACATCATGCGCGGTCCCCGGATCCAGGCTAATGCTTACTTCGAATTGCGTACGCTGTACTCGGGCCAACAAATACTGTTCGAGTCGAGGGTCGAGGGTGATGGCCTTTATCTTTCCGGGCTCGGACTCATATTGGTTGATAATATAGGGTGCGAGACGGCGTCGGGCATGTTCGGACAGGTCGTTCACATTTTTGGAGTGAAGCGCCATATCTCCCATGCTTTCCAGAATAAGGTTCAAATTGCGGATTGAGACATTTTCCCGTAGAAGGTTTGCTAAAACACCTTGTAACAGACCAGTCGAGATGACTTCCGGGAAGAGTTCCTCAATGAGGGCGGGATGTTTTGCCCGGGTATGATCCACCATTCGCTGAACGGTTTGCCGGTCCAGTATCTCATGCGCGTACCTGCGAAAAGTTTCGGATAGATGGGTACATAGGACCGAGGCCGCATCGACAACGGTGAAGCCATTCATTTCGGCGATTTTGCGACCGTTCTCGTCGACCCATATAGCATCCAGCCCGAAAACCGGCTCTTTCGTTTTTTCTCCGGGAATTTTGGCTTTGCTGCCGGAAACGTTCATGGCCAGGGAGCGGTTGGGTAGGATTCTTCCCCGGGCGACTGGTTTGCCCCGAAGGAGGAAGCAATAATCATTGGCTTCCAGTTCGAAATTATCTCGCAGCGATACTGTGGGCAAAAGTAGTCCGACCTCTTTGGCAAAGGTTTTGCGCAAGCCCGTTACCCGTTCAACCAAATCGCCGCCTTTCTTCTCATCTGCCAAGCGCAGGAGGGAGTAGCCTAACTCAACCGAAAGGGTATCAATATCCAACATTTTTTCCAAGTCTCCAGACTCCCCCGGATGTTCCGTCTGACCACTGTTATCCGAAGAGGCTTGGCGATCAGGTGATATTGCCGAACTTCCCTGGGTGGAATCAGCTTTCTCCTCGACCTCATCCAGAACTTCGGCAAAACGGGTGGCATCGAGCTTACGCTTTTTCATCAAAATCGAAAGAATGAAAGCGATGGCGGCAAAAGAAAGGAAAGGTATTTTAGGCATGCCCGGAAGTATCGCCATGAAGCACATGACTCCGCCGAGAATGCCCAGCGCCCTTGGGTAGAACCCGAGTTGCCGGGCCATTGTGCTCCCCAGATTCTGCCGTCCGGAGGTCCGGGTGATGAGGAGGCCAGCGGCAAAGGAGAGAACCAAGGCGGGGATTTGGGAAACCAGTCCATCACCAATGGAAAGCAGGGTATAGACCCGGAGACTCTCATCCAGGTTCATGTCCCGCTGCATCATGCCAATGCTCAAGCCGCCAATGATGTTGATCAGGGTGATCAGAATGCCGGCCACCGCATCCCCCCGGACAAACTTGCTGGCACCGTCCATCTTGCCGTAAAAATCAGCTTCCTGTTGGACTTTTGCCCGTCTTGTTTGCGCTTCTTTTTCGTCAATCGCGCCCGCATTGAGCTCCGCATCGATAGCCATTTGCTTGCCTGGCATCGCGTCCAGGGTGAAGCGTGCCGCGACCTCGGCAATCCGCCCGGCACCCTTGGTGATCACGAGGAAATTGACTAACACCAGAATAAGAAAAACAACGGCCCCTACGACATAATTGCCGCCGACAACAAATTGGCCAAAAGACTCAATCACCCGCCCGGCATCGGCATCCAGTAGAATTAAACGAGTCGATGCGACATTCAGGGCCAGTCGGTAGAGCGTCATTATCAGCAATATAGACGGAAATACGGTCAGCTGAATGGGCTCCCGGACATAGATGATAACCAGCAGGATCAGAATCGAAGTCCCAACACTGATGACGAGCAAGGAGTCAAGAATTGCCTTTGGGACTGGTAAAATCAGGACAATAACCACCGCAAACATGGCTGCGGCGAGGATGTAGTCGCCATTTTTTACCAGGCCCAGGAACCAACCCTTGTTCTCGGTTTTACTTTCCATAAGTTAGGTTCTCGGAAGAGAAACTTTACGGCGATGAAAAAAACTACGGTTATGGCGATAAACGTAGGCCAGAATCTCGGCCACGACTTGGAAAAGTTGAGCGGGGATTTCCTTGCCCGGCTGCCCGATTTTATAAAGAGCCTGTGCCGCGGGTCGGTTTTCCACCATTGGCACACCATGCTTCCGGGCAATTTCTTTAATGCGCTGAGCAACCAGATTTTTGCCCTTGGCGATGATCATTGGGGAGTTGTTGCGGCTGCGATCGTAGCGGAGGGCTACGGCAAAGTGGGTGGGATTGGTTACCACTACATCGGCTTGCGGGATCGCCTTGAAAGACTGCCTTTCCATCAATTTAAGCGCCATCTGTTTTCGGGCACTTTTTACCTGTTGGTCGCCTTCGGCCTGTTTGTGCTCATCCTTGACTTCCTGCCTGGTCATTCGCAGGTCTCCCATCACCTTATGACGTTGGTAGAGGTAATTTACCAGTGCCACGAGGCCAACTCCCACGATCAATAGGGAAAGCATGTAGAGCGTTGATTCCCTTATGAAGACAAGGATTTGAAAGGCTTCGATGGGGGTGTGGAAAATTGGGTGCAAGGTTAGTCGGCGTATCGCAAAGGCGATGACCCCGGCCACTGCGAGCAGTTTGAGCAGGTCCACACCAAACTTGACATAGGCCTGTTTCCCGAATTTCTGTTTGGCATTCTTGATGGGGTTCAGTTTTTGCCCTTTTGGTTTAAGTGCTTTGGGGGCCAGGCGAAAGCCGCTTTGGAGGCCTCCGGCGAGAATGCTGGAGAGGACCGCAAGACTCAATAGAGGCATTAGCAATAAAAGGAAACTGCTGGCGCTTTCTCTGGCAGAGTCGCCCACCGTTGAGGTGGTCACCTCGAATTCACTCAAATTGGCGAAGATGCCCTTGCCAAACAAGTAAAACCTTTCTCCTATGGTGCCCGCTAAAAAGAGAATCGCAATAAACGAAGCAATTAGCCCAAAGACCACCTGGATCTCTTGTGCTTTCGGGAAATTCCCCTCCTCTCGAGCTTTTTTTAAGCGTTTCTCGGTTGGTTGCTCGGTCTTTGACTCGCGATCCTGTTCTTCGGGCATAAAGCTGAGGTGGTTGGCTAGGGAGTTGTTTTAAAAAGGCAGAAATTGCAACATTCGCTCAGGGGTTGACGAAATGAAGCGCAGCAACAATTGTGCCAGCATATAGAAGACAAGCGTTAAAACAAGGAACCCTAGCATTAGCCTCACGCTAAAGCTAAGAATTAAGACATTCATCGTAGGAATAATTTTTCCTAAAAAGGCAAAGGAAAGTGTGACGATATAGTTGACGGCAATGATCGGGGCGGCCATTTGAATGGAGATGAGGAATATTTTGCCGGTTTCATAAAGGACAAACTCTACATTTCGGCCATCCATGGGAACTGTTCCCACCGGGGCAATATGCAAGCTCTGTAAAAATCCGTAAAGAATTTCGTGGTGCACATCCAGGATGAAGATCATGGCCAGGGTCAGCATCATTAATCCGGTTCCCAACACGGATTCCTGTGAGCCGCTCATCGGGTTTAGGATATTGCTTTGCATCAATCCCATTTGTGAAGAAATGAGCTCTCCAGCGGTTTGCACAAGGTGAAAGAGGAGCAGGACGCCCAAGGCCATACAAAAGCCTAAAAAACTCTCTACCAAGGCAAAGGCCAGCAAGCTGGACCAATGGGTGAACATGGCCAGCCCTTCTGGCGGGGGGATTAGCAGGACGGCGCTGTAGCTTAGGAATACGGCCATGGCTATACGGATCTGTATCGGAACCGGTCTACCCAGGAGGGGAAGAAGAAAGAGGAATGTTCCGGCACGGAAAAACACCCCGGTGGCGTAAAGTATTGTGACTGAGTCGGGAAACACCATAGCAGGGCTATTTCAGGTTCAAACCTTTAGCCTCCTGCTACCGAGGACAGCCTTCCGAAGATCTCTATGGTGAAACGGGTAATCACCTCAATCAGCCAATAGGCAATGAAAATCATCAGGACGACCACCGCCACCAACTTCGGGACGAAGGCCAGGGTTTGTTCCTGGATACTGGTTATCGCTTGCAACAAGCTGATCATAATACCGACGAACATCGCGACTAGAAGCATTGGCAGCACCATAACCAGAGAGGTTTTTAACAACTCACGGAAAAGCTCGACTGCAAATTCAGCGCTCATAGGTCAAAAACTCATAACGATGGATCTGGTGATAAGAAACCATCCGTCGACCAGTACAAAGAGCAAGATTTTAAAAGGAAGCGAGACAATGACCGGTGGCATCATCATCATCCCCATCGACATCAGGACGGTCGCCACGATGAAATCGATCGCCAGAAAGGGGAGGAAAATCATAAAGCCCATAATAAAAGCGGTTCTGAGCTCGCTCAGAACAAAGGAGGGGACGACTACGCGCATGGGCAGATCCTCGACCTCTGTTTCCGGCATACGGGCAATATCCAAAAAGAAATCAACATCCGCTGGGCGGGTCTGTCGCAGCATAAATTCCTTTAGGGGGACGGAGGCTCTCTCAAGGGCTTCCCGGCTGGTGATTTCTTCCTCTTGCATGGGTAGGAAGGCCTCGTTGTAGATTTCCTCTCCTACCGGCATCATGATGAAAAAAGTCAGGAAAATCGCGATGCCCACGATCACTTGGTTCGGGGGAATGGATTGCACCCCCATGGCGTTGCGGAGAAAACCCAGGACGATAACGATCCGTAAAAAGCAGGTCATCAAAAGAACGATGGCCGGGGCCAGGGAAAGTAGCGTTATCAGGATCAATAATTGAATCGCCGTGGAAATATCTTCCGCGCCACCTTCCGAACCGAGGTTCAGGGACACTTCAAACCCGGGGCCGGAGGTCTCTACCGCAGGCCCCGGCTCGGTTCCACCAGTTTCCTGTCCCATTAACGAGGGATCGGTTGTCAGGAAAACCAGAAAAACGAGGAGAACTGGCTTTATTGCTTTCATGACTTTTGCTCAGGCGGTGAACCTGCGGAAACTCTGCGGAAAATCTTCCCGAAGGTTCCATTGCCGGAAGCCGATTCGGCCGGGGGGTTGTCTTCTTCGTCAATAACTGGCAGAGGGCAAAGAAACTCTACCCTGCCGGGGCAAACGGAGAGGAGAAAGCGTTCTTCACCATAGGCGACCACCATGAGGAATTGCCGACCACCGAGAGATCGTGTTTCCAGAATGCTCAGGTTCTGGCCAGCGGAACGACGGATGGCCGTTCCCCGTCGGTTTAAAGACCACGTGGCTAGTCCCAGCGCAATGAAAAGCACAAGGGTGACCATTATTAGGCCGAAGCTGCCACCTCCCGACCATCGGTCAGTTCCCACCAAACTCTCGTTCGTTACCTGGGCAATAATAAAAAATTCCATCATTCTTTCAGAATTTCCACAATTTTGAGGGCAAGGCGATCGTCGGTTAAAACAACTTCTCCCGTCGCCACCACTTTATCATTTAAATATAGCAAAACCGGATCGTCGATGGACTCATTCATTTGCACAATATCACCAGCTTCCAGTTGAAGCACTTCGCCCATGGTCATTGTGCAGGTGCCCAGCCGTAAGCTCATCTCAACCGAGACATCTTTCAGCAGATTGAGGTTCTCCGTATCGTTTCCGTTTTTTTGGGGGGCGGGTGTACCCTCGTTTTCCTCGGATTTTTCCATGACAAATAGCTTATAGTTTTTGTTTCAATGATAAAGCGAGGTGGTCCGGGGTCATGCCAAAACTCCCCTCGAAAAGCGGGCGCCCGTTAAGGGTCATTTTGGCCTGTTCCATGACCTCCGCGGGAAGTGGAATAACCGATCCCGGTTGAAGGGCCAAAAAATCCTCCACCGACATGCGCCCGGCAGGGACCAAAATGTCGGAACGAACCGGAACGCGGTCATAAACTGGCGACCATTGGGAACTGATACTTTGGGCCTTCTTCTTGTTGGTAGTACTTGTTTGTTCCAGTTGGTGGATCACCGGTTCGATCATATGTACCGGCCAAACCAAAAACCCATCGCCTTCGCATTCCTTAATCTTGATTTTTAGTTTGGCCAAAAAGACGCCAGTGTGGGCGTCAATGAGTGACTCCACTCTGGCAGCTTCCTCCGCTACCGCCTGCGGCTTGAATTCCATCGATTTCCCGGTAAAGCTTTTCCAGCCGTCCAGAAATTCATTCGCCACATCAACGGAGAGGTCCGACTCTATCTTGGTCAGCAAGCGAGGCTGCTTGGGGGTTTCCCCTTTTCCTCCCAGCAGTAAATTTACCGCCGTAAGGGCCAGCAGAGGGTTAAGGCCGAGAAACCCCGAACCTGTGGCGCGGTCCGCCCGAAAAACATTGAAATGTAGTTCGGGGTTGATTTCCTTTACGGCTCGGGAATATTTTGCCGCCGTTAGGTCCTCCAGTTTAAATTCGACATCCGCGCGCAGAAAAAGGGCCAGCCGCGGCCCCAATGAGGCGAGCACATCTTCATGCTTTTCCTTGAGGACCTCCAAAACCGCCAGGCTTACCTCCCGGCGATCGCCCAAGGTGTAGGGTTGGACTTCGACCTTCTCGCTTCCCCCCAAGCGGGTACCGTCCGCCTTAATCACTGGAGTGATTCGCGAGCGACGTTTGGGAAAGGTAGGTTGGGGCGACTGTTTGGGCATCGGGTTCTAAAGTATTACTGAATAATGAACTCAGTAAAGTAAAGCTCTTCCACAAGATCCATGGAGAGGGATTCGTTTATCGCCTGAATAAGGGAGGCCCGAAGGCGGTTTCGGCCACCGGGAATTTCGAGCGACTGAATGCTCTCGGAGGAGAGGGCGGTAATAATTGCATCCTTGACTACTGGCTGATTGGCTTGAATTTTCTGTCTCATATCGGGATTCCTGCCCCGCACCTCAAAGCTGACATTAACAAAGCGTGTGCCCATCGTGCCAGCCAAATTGGCCACAACATCCTCAAAACGATAGGAGCTTATGGCCTCGGTGCCTTCCTCACGGGAGGGGGAAGAGTTCCGGTTTTCGTTTTCTGAGGCCATACTGCTCTGAAGTCGCGGAATTACCACGAACTCGGTGATCGCCAGGGTCACCACCGGAACGATTAGCAGCATGAGCGCGAGCACCAACCAAGGTTTTCCTTGCTTGGGCTCTGCTTTCCCGGAGTCGTTTGAATTGTCCTCAGCCATTAGTCGTGGGGGGTTGGGATTATCGTTTCAGGTTAATAATTTCCTGCAACATCTCATCGGATACCGTGATTACTCTTGAACCGGCTTGGAAGGCACGCTGCGTCGTAATCATTTCCGAGAACTCAAAGGTCAGGTCGGTGTTCGAGCCTTCGAGCGATCCTCCTTGGATGAAACCCAAACCCTGGCTGCCGGGAGAGTGTTGTTCCAGGTTTGCGGAGGAAATGGTGTTGCCAATATCCCAGGTCTCCATGCCCCTTGGACCAGCGTTCTGGATTCCGGTGAATAATCCGCTGCCGTCAGAGGTAAGGGCGTCAGGATCACTCACTGACTGGGTGAGCACCTTGGCCCGGGTGTAGGACGAACCATCATTCAGGGAGAGGGTCAAGTCTCCGGTAGGACCTACCGCCCAGGACTGAATTGCCAGTTGGAACTGGTTTGGGTCACTGGGGTCTGCTTCGGCAATATTTGGTTGAAAGGCATTGGTTGCCTCCCAAAGAGCGGCCGAAGCTTCGGTATCACCAATAACGGCTTGGGGTTGAGAACCGGGGTCCCATGGCACCGGGGTTGCACTTACGGCCCCATTGCCATCAATGAAATTGCCCTGGTCGTCCTGCAAGTAGCGGACTTCGTCCGTGGTGTCGAAGACTGCCCGTGCGGGCGTGCCGCCAATGTCTTGCAAGACAAAACTGTCCGCAGCCGCCGCAGCCGTGGAGTCAAGCAGGTCGCCTTCCTCGTTAACGCGGAATAAATCGCCGGTTGCATTCTCTTCAAGGCGGGTGCCATCATCAAGAATAACCCGGTTTTGTTCATCCACCGGATCTCCGTCGGGATTGGTTTTTACGCTTTCTGCCAGATCGATGCGGATCGGGGCGATGGTGTCCGGGGCTTGGTTTGAAGAGCCCCCCGTCAGGCCTAACACGCGCTTGCCGGTTTGGTCTGCGAGAAACCCTTCACTATCGACCCGAAAGGAGCCGTTGCGGGTTAGAAACTGGTTATCATTGGCGGGGTCGATAACGCGGAAGAAACCTTCCCCGACAATCGCCAGATCGGAGGAGACTCCGGTAGCTCCAACCGAGCCCTGATCAAAGATTTTGGTGGTGGAGCTCAGGTTTGTCCCTGAACCGATCTGGATAGGTGCTTGGCTGGAGACATTGGCGCCCCCTGGGGAGGCATCGCGAAGGGTATTCGAAAAACTATCGCTGAATCCCAAGCGCTGCCGTTTAAAGGCTGTGGTTTTTGAGTTGGCGATATTGTTGCCAATGACCTCCATCCCTCTGACGAAGCCCTGCATGGCGCTAACGCCGCTGGTTAATGATCCTATGAGTGCCATGATATTTCCTTTTTTTTTGAGGTTAGTTGTGTTGGGAATTAAAATTTATTGTTGATCCTGGGAGAATGTTTTTTCTGCCTTTGCGACTTCCTTGATATTTGCCATATCCACTCTGGTGTCACCAATGTAAGGAATCATCTCCCCGTTTTCGCGGGCGACCCGCGTCACTGCACCGGTAATTGTTTGACCGTCCCGGGTCGTTGCGGTAACTTCCTTGCCGATCAGCATTTGAGCGTTAAACATGTTTTGCTCCTGACGCAGCGCCTTCATGTCCTTGCCCATGCTTTCCAACTCGGCCAGACTACTGAAGGCGGTCATCTGAGAGATAAACTCGGTATCGTCCATCGGTTTGAGAGGATCCTGAGAGGTTAATTGGACGGTCAGCAGTTTGAAGAAGTCCTCCATATTAAGATCCTGGTTGGGACTGGGGAATTTCTCCGTACTGAGGGTATTGGTTGGAGTGGGTTGTTGAATTGTGGCGATATTTGTTTCCATAATGTTTCTCCTAGGCAATGCGTGAAAAAATCCGGGAATCCCGGAGTTCATTGGGTTTGTTGGGGGAATCCTGAGCCGAATCCGAAGTTCTCCCGTTTCTTTGTAGCTGGGCCAATTCAGCTTCGGTCCGCTCGGCAAAACTCTTTTCCCTGTGGGAGGAATTCTCCGATCCGCCATCAAACTCCGGCATTTCGGCCTCCACTCCCTTGGCGGATAGGGCCCGGCTTACTTCCGACCAGGAAGAACGGAGAAGTTGGCGGACATTATCGCTTTCGGTGTGGATGGAGGTCTTGAGTTTTGAACCACGCAGGCTAAGTTGAATCCTTATAACTTCACCCCGCTCCAGGCTGATCCGCAGTTTGATGTTGCTACTCTTTTCCTGGTTCATGGTTTGCAGAGCGGAATCCAATTGGCTTATGAAGACCCGTATGTTTTCGGCTTTTTGAGAAGCTGCCCCATCCATTCGGCCGGAAATGTTTCCGAGCAAGGTGGAGGATTGGTGGCTATCCCCGCGATGGCGATCACCCTCGCCGGAGGATTGGCCAAAGCTTCCCGAGCTTTGCATTGTTGTTTGGGTGGTATTTCGGGGAGCTTCGGCCTCGGCGGAGCTCAAATTCAATGGGGCGAGGTTGGGGGTCGCCGTGGGAGCAGCAACATGCACTGAAGGTACGACGGCAGAGTTGGCGGTGGCCGAACGGGCTTCATTTGAAGGGCCTGGGGAGGAGGCAGGGGTCGCCCGGGGCATTTTAGGCTGCCGGTTAAAATCCTTGGGGTGCCTGGTATTGGCAGTTTCCGCTTCGGAAGTAGCGCTTCTGTTCAAGCGGATTTGGGAGCTTGCGGTAGGTTTGTCTCCGGACGGGGGAACGACAATTCTCCTGACTGTGGTAGCAGTGCTTTCGGAGGCCGCCTCCCTTGTTGTCGGGGCGTTCGGAGAGAAGGATCCATTAGAGGGGGCAGAATTTGACCGTTGGCCTTTACTCTTCGGCGTTGTTTCTCCCGCAGATACCCTGGGTTCGTTCTGAGTTCTTGATCTCAGGGCCTCTTTCTCTTTGCCTTCACTTTTAGAGTGGGCAATATTTGCCGATTCGCCTTTGTTCTTTTGTGGTGTTCTTCCTGTGGAGGTCTTTTGATCCTTCTGTTCCACTTGTGTTGAGGCCCCTTTCTCTTTCCCTTTATCTCCGCTTACAGGGCTTAAATTAGGGGGCGATTCGCTTGAGCCCGCCGAAGCCAGGCTATGCCGGGGAAAATTTAAAACTATGTGGGTTAAGGCCATTTCTTTATGCACAGCTTTTTTCGTGCCATTTTCCTTTTCAGACTCTTCGTCCGTTTTAATTTCTTTGTCGGGACAGTCCTCCGCAGAGGGTTTTTCGGAAGTCTGGGAATTCTCCGCTTTGGACTTCTGTTTTGTTTCTCCTTTAGCGTCGGTCTTCGACTTGGCAACGCCTTTTTGGTCCTTGCAACAGCTTGACAGTTGGTCGGCAAAGGCTTTTTGAGGTTTCTTCGAGCCCGAGGGTTCTGATGCTTTTGGTTCGCGAGGGGCGAAGCGGGCAGGAGATCGGTCGAATTCCGTTGGAAAAATCATATTCATCTTATTCTCTTACCTTTCTAAGGTCGCTGGTTAATCTGGCCGCTCTTTCCAGGATTTGTTGGTCATTTGAATCGCCCATCACCCCGAGAACCCGTGCGGAGGACTCGGTGGGCATTAAGGAGAGAATTTTTACTATCGTTTCGTCATCCAGGCCATTAAAGACTTTGACCGCGGCCGCCGGGCTGACTTCTGAGTAGATCGAAGCCAAGCGTCGGAGATTTGTTCGTTCATCTTCTTCGATGGTGATAAAATCCTGCTCCATGCTTCGGCGCATGTCATCCAGTGACTCCCGTAGGGAGATCAATTCATTGTGTTCGGTTTGAATCTGCGCCCGGAGGAGCTCCAGGGATTCTTCACGAGCGTCAAGATCAGCTTGGCGGGCATCCAATTTGAGTTGGAGATCCTCCAGTTTGTTAGCCTCGAAATTCCACTCGCGAAAAGAGCTGGAATCGCCCTCTTCCAAAGCGATGTGCTCTTCCGGTTCGGTTTCCTCCGGCATCCAGGTATCTTGTCGTATTAAAACCAACCCCACGCCCGTGAGAAGACTCAGAACAAAGGCCATGGCCAGAATATACCAGTATTTGATCAATGTATTCATAGCTATTTAAGCGAGGACATTTCTTTTTCGTGCGGTGATGAATTCTTCCATGGCGAGTTCGTCTTGCCGGATCATTTCAACCCGATGGGTTTCCCTCGCTTTTTCTTTAAGTTTGAGTAAAGCTTGCTCTTCCTGTCGGGCTTGCATAAGGGCATGGTAGCATTGATCCTCCTCTTCATATGCCTTGTCGCTTTCGGCACTGGCTTTGCAGATTCTTTCCCGGCAAAAAGAAACAGCCCCTTGGCGGCGGACCATTTCATTGGCGGTCAGAGCGGTGCCTCTCTCGGGTTTAAGGAATTCTTCCGCTTTGGTTAACTGGTTTTTGCAAAAATCAAGGTGTTCGATCGCCTCGATTCTTCTCGCCGTGGCGGCGGCCATGGCGACCGCAGCCTTACGTTTGGCGAAACTTCTTAAATTGAGGGCGGTTTCCAGTTTAAACTTAAACGCTTTCATTCGAGCACCTCCGTTAGCTTCTTGAAACTCTCGTTCCGATGACATTTTTCGGATTGATCCTGGCGTATTAACTCGATCAAATACCCCCGCTTGCGGATAGCTTCATCGATTTCCGCATTTCCCTGTTTGGCGTAGGCGCCGATGTTGATCAAATCCTCGTTCTCCCGATAAAGGGCCAAAAGGTGTCGGGCACGTGCGACCAAATCCAATTCTTCTTTGGTGCAAATTACCGTATTGAGACGGCTAATGCTTTCCAGTACATCAATTGCCGGGAAAATGTTTGAGGTAGCAATTTTTCGGGAAAGCATGATGTGCCCGTCGAGGATGCCTCGAACGGCATCGGTAATGGGCTCATTCATGTCGTCCCCTTCCACCAGGACAGTGTAAAGAGCCGTTATTGAACCGGTCTCCGAGTTTCCTGTTCGCTCCAGCAAACGCGGAAGCAAAGAAAATACCGAAGGTGGATAACCTCGGCTGGCCGGCGGTTCCATGACCGAGAGACCGATTTCCCTTTGGGCCATGGCAAAGCGGGTCACCGAGTCCATAAGGAAAAGTACATTGTGACCTCGGTCCCGGTAGCATTCGGCTAGAGAAGTTGCCAGAAACGCGGCTCGCAGACGCTGCATGGCCGGTTGATCTGAAGTCGATACAATAACTACGCTTCTTTGGAGGGCCTCTTCGCCAAGTGAGTTCTCGACAAATTCGCGAACTTCCCGGCCCCGTTCCCCGATTAAGGCAACCACATTGATATCGGACTCGCCACCGCGTATCAGCATACCCAAAAGGGTCGATTTCCCGACCCCACTGCCCGCAAAGATTCCCATACGTTGTCCCCGCCCTAAAGGAACAAAAAGATCAATGGCGCGGATTCCCGTTTCAAAATGGTCCTTAATTGGTTGCCGTGAAAGCGGTGGTGGGGTGCTGCGGTTCACCCCGGTGCCGGGGGTCGACTCAATCGGCCCTTTGCCGTCAATGGGGTTGCCCAGGGCGTCGATAATGCGGCCAACTGCTTTTTCGGGGTCAGGTAGGGCGAGTTGATGATTTGCTGGCATCACCCGTGACCCGGGGGCAATCCGGTTGAGATCGCCCAAAGGCATCATCAACATCTTGTTGTCGCGGAAACCCACGACCTCTGCCAGGACCATTTCCTCATTCCGGGTTTCGATCTCGCAAAGGTCTCCTATGGCGAGATTAGGGCCGATAGCTTCAATGACCAAGCCGCAGACCTGGTGAACATGACCATAGTTTTTAGTCACTTCGGCCTCCACCAAGCGCTGTTTGATTTGCGCGATTCGATTTTGTAGTCCCCGGTCCATTAGAGAAGATCCTTTCGTAATCCGTTTAATTTTGATTGGAACCGGCCATCGACCATTCCAAAGCGACCGACCACCACGCATTCGCCGCGACGGAGATTACGGTCCACCACCAGATTCGTTTGGCCGAAGTCGCCTTCCAGTGCATTTTGTAGTTGTTCCAATTGGGCCTTGTCCTGCTCGTTCAAGCGGATTTCCAGAGGGCCGCTTTCCCCCTCCAAGCCGGACAGCATATCACGGACGATCTTCTGCACTTCCCTGACTTCCGGAGACCATTGGGGAATGATTCGGCGAATACCCTCGATAATCAGATCAGGGAGGGCGGTTTCAACCGTTTCGACAAGTTCCTTTTCCGCCTTTTGTAAGTTGGCAAGAAGCTCTCCTTGAAGGGTTTGTGCCGCCGCAATCATTTCCTTGAATTTGTTCTCAGCCTCGGTGCGTCCGCGCTCATAGGCTTTTTTCTCGACCGCCGCCAAATCTACCTCGGGCTTTGGCGGCGGTTCGGCCGCGGGCTGTCCCGCGAGGTGGGCATGGCGTACGTGCTGATGGAATTTTATTAGATTAGACATTTTCCTCCTCCTCATCGTTTATCTCAATCTCACCTTCGCCCTCGAGCTTCCGGACAATATCAATCACGGCATCCTGAGCCGCCTCTATTTCGGCGGGACGAACCGAACCCTGTAGTTCAATTTCTTCCTTAAGTGCTTCGGCACCACGCTTGGAGAGGCTTCCGTAGATCTTGTCCATCAGTTCGGGCGTCGCCGATTTTGCCGCCACAATTAGCAAAGAGCTATCCACTTCACGCATGATCCTTTGCATGGCTTCCTTGGATACCTTGACCAGGTCCTTGAAGGAAAACATTTCCCGCGAAATCGTCTTCCCGAGTTTTTCATCGGCTTCATCGACTTTGGCGAGCAGTTCTTTACCCCGTTCACGATCAAAAGCCTTGAGCACGCTGGCGCTAAAAGAGGCTCCGCCGAGAGAAAGCTGATTTTGTCTGGTGGTTGGGGGTGTCGAACGGAAAACATTGTCGGTCACTTGGGGCAAGAGCCTAACGGGGATAGCTTCAAGCTGACTCATTCGTAAAAAAACTGTACTCGCTTGTTCCCGGTCGATCAAGGATAAAACCTCGGCGGCTTTCCTGGGGTCCAAGGCTGATAAAACGAAGGCCAGGGTTTGCGGTTCTTCGTCCGAAAGGGCGGTCCAGATTTGGGAGGCCTTCATTCGGGCGAAGCGATCCTGGATTTCCTGTAGCACCTTTGGCGGTCCGATGTGGGAAGTCACCTGTTCGGCTTCTTCCTCGCCCAAGGCATTTTCAAAAAAGGTGATAGCGGAGTCTTTACCGCCGCGCAAAGAGCTGAGACTTTCGGCTAAATACTCAGAGAATTCCTGCAAGACCATCCCCTGAAGGGACTCATCCACCGCGTCCACTTCCGACATTTCGCGAACAACGGCCTTCTTTTGGGCCTCGGTCAGGGCTCTTATCACTGGGGCGGCCCTTTCGGCTCCGATGACGAGAAAAAAAATCGCCAAGCGCCGAATCTTCGGCATTTCCTTGTATGTTTGTTGATCCATTTCGTATTACCTAGCTTTCATCCTTTTGCCGCAACCAATTCTTGATCGATGCCGCGGTATTTTCCGGGCGCTGACTGATCAAATTATTTAAAAGATCCGGCGTGATATCGGAGCTGCCATGCCCCCCCGGCCGGAAGGATGCGGCGGCTTGTTCCATTTGGTCGAAAGGTGAAGGTTGGTCTTTTAGCTTCCGATAAATGATCAGAAAGGTGATAAAAAGGATTAAAGCGACGACGGAACCGATGATTTCACTGCTGTATTCCATCAGCGTTGAAAGGTCGAATCCCTCGGGTCTCTCCCCGGGAAAGGGGGGGAGGGTTTGGCTTCCTATCGCAAAGGGCATCTCCTGAACCTCGATCTGACCGGTTTCGCTATCGTCCAGGTCAATCCCCAGAGATTTGGCCACAATCTGACGCAAATTATCTATTTCCTCCTGGGAGCGGGGTACGATTTGTGGTTCTGTTTCCCCTTCGGCGGTTTCCGTTTTGGCGGCGATAAAAACGGAGGCCGTCAAACGGCTAATAGAACCCGCCCTTCGGGAGGTGTTGGTGACCATGCGGTCAACCGCAAATTGCTGATCCCGCATCCGGCGTTCCTCATCGGATGTTCCTCCTGTTCCCGCGCTTTCTGCAGTGGCATCGCCGGCTCCGACCGGACCTCCGGTGGAGGGTTTGGTAGAGGAGGAGGACTGCTCCTCGGTAACTGAGGAGAGGAGGGCCCCATCTCCGTCACCAAAAACTTCTTCGATTCTGGAGAATTCCTCCGAATCGATCTCCGCGTGGACTCGAACGGTAACATTCTCCGGGCCCAGAACTCTTTCCAGCATGGTTTCCACTTTATTGGAGAAATAAGATTCGACCGACTTTCGGTATTTGAGAATTGAGGAAGAGGCGGCCGCCATTGAATCATCGCTTTCATCCGTGGAAAGAACGTTGCCATGGTTGTCGACGACAGAGACCTTTGAGCGTTCAAGACCTTCGACGGAGTTGGCTACCAGGGCCTGAATGGAGCGAACCGCTGAATGGTCTAGGCCTCCTCCGGCCACTTCAACAAAAACCGAAGCAGTAGTTTTGGAGCTGTTTTGGGAGACCAGCAGACGGTTTTCCGGCATGACTACCATTACCCGAGCCGAACGAACGCCACTTAGTTGTGAAATGGTCCGCGACAATTCTCCTTGTATCGCCCGAATGAAGTTGGTCCGCTGGATGAAATCGCTGGCCCCAAAAGAACTTTGGTCGAAAATCTCGAACCCTACGGCATCGTGTCCTACGGTACCGGTGGACACGATATCCATCCGAGCCTTATAAACTTCCCTCTGGGGGACAAAGATGGCGGAGCCACCATGGCGAAGCTCATAGCGGATCGATTCTGATTCAAGGTGTTGAATAATGGAAGCAGCCTGCTTCTCGTCGAGACCTCCGTAGAGGAGGCGCATATCTGGCCTTTGTGCCCAGATTGCTACTGCGGCAACGCCTATCACCAGCATGGTGGTAGCGAGAAAAAAGGAAACCTTTTGGTTCGCTTCGAGGCTGTTCCAAAAAGTCGAAAAATCTGTAAATATCGTTTTCATGTGCTTAGGTCGGGGAAATTAAGACCGCAGGGGTTATGGTTATTCTAAATTTGCATCCTCATGAGTTCTTGGTAGGCCTCCATAACCTTATTCCTCATTTCGACCATAAGGGTGAATGCTACGTTAGCCTCCTGGCTGGCGATCATGGTCTGGTGCAGATTGTCGGATTCGCCCGCCAGAAAGGCCCGACGACTTTCCTCGGCCGCTTTTTGTTTACCGTCAACGCTGCTAATAAAGTTTTCAACCATTCCCTTGGATGGTGTGGTGGAACCACCCTTCAGTACCTGGTTGATCAATGAAGTACCGAAATTACTTTCCGGATGCTGGGCCTTGCCCAGAGGACTGGCGGCTCTGGCTCCGGGAAGTTTACCATTGGGGTTCAAGAGTCGTTCCGGCAAGTTGCCGAGCGCGCTATGTTCCATTCCAATATTCATTTTAGTGAGTTTCTCCAGTTTGAGATTTAGTTTATTCTATTATTGGCCAATACGGAGAGCGTTCTGTGCCATTTCGCGGGAAATTTGTGAAGCACTTAAGTTTGCCTGGTAAGCACGCGAGGCGGCAATCATGTCGACCATTTCAACGGCCATCTGAACATTGGGCATTTGCACCATCCCTTCAGTGTTGGCGTGGGGGTGGGTGGGATTAAAGACTGCGGGACCCGGTCTTTCGTCAGTAAATACCCGATCCACTGATACGCCGGTTTTGTTGACCCCTTGCATAACCGTCTCGAAGGAAACGCCCTGTCGTTGGTAAGGGCCTCCATCCGGGCCGCGGGTGGTTTGGGCATTGGCAATGTTCTGGGCGATTACCTCCAGGCGGAGCTTGTTGGCGTCCAACGCGCTGGCGGTTTGAGATAGTCCTGGGATGAGGTCCATAAGAAGTAAGGGTTGTCTAGGTTTGTCTTCCGGTTATAGCGGTACTCAATTGGCGTAGGGAGCTGCTGGCAAATTGTCCCAGCGCCTCGTACCGCAGGGCATTTTCGTTGATCAACATCAATTCCTTATCCACGCTGACATTGTTTCCGTTGTGGTCAGCACGGAGCTTGGGATCGCGGTCTTCACTAAAGCGAATATCTCCCTTTTGGATGCTGCCGATGTCACCGTTTGCGACGCTGGTGCGGAGGGTTTTGATAAAGGAAGGATCCAACTCCATGCGGCGATATCCGGGGGTTTCCGCATTGGCCAGGTTGCTCGAGAGTACCTTATGGCGCTCCGCCGCAACATCCATTAAGGCTTTTGTTGCTTGGAGATTTGCGGATTGGAACATGCTTTCGATCATGCGCAGATGTATAGCAAACAATGTGCCAATTAAGATTTTTCAGGATTTCAAAGACATAAACCTCTGTTAAACAAAGACCTATAGGTTTCGAAAAAATATTTCTAAGATTTCGGCTAACGACGGCTTGAGGGCGCTAGGCATTTTTTTCCTTAAAGTCTTTATGGCATCCTGAAATTTGCTTTGCAGGGAAAGCTATCCCTTTGGAAGCTGGCGATCAGGTTTTCCGAGTTCTTTTATTGGGGGGAGGCTACTTCATCCGGCGATGCGCTCCTCAATCGGCTGGGTCATGGTTTTTGTGCTTAACTCATCCTAATCATGAGGCCGCGGGATTCAGGTGGGTCACAATCTTTTTCACATTGGCTGAGGGTTTGGCGTTTGCCATCATTAGGGAATCAAATTTTTCCCCGATCAAATCACTGAAATGTTCAGGATCCAACCCCTGCAGGGAAAGAATAGCCTGTAGTCCGGGAGCGTCGAGTTCGAGCGACTCGCAAGTGCGGCGAGCTCTCTTGTGATCATGATAGGCGAAGGCCATCAGCAGAGTTCGTGGCACTTCGGTTTGCTTTTCCACCCAATCTTTCAAATCGGTTTCATCGGAGAGTTCGCAAATTTCGATTCCCTGCCTCCGCAAGCCGGCAAGAACCGCATTTGTTGCTGAATTTGAGACGCCGTAGAGGGCCACCGGTGGTTCGGCAAAGGAGCCGTTCAGATTCAATTCTTCCTCGCTTTCCCCGGTTGGCTCATCATCTTCGCAAAGCAGGGGGAAGATCAAAACCATTTCGGTCCCTTCGCCCATTTGGGTGCGGACCCCGTAATCGAAATGATTGTCGCGGGCAAATTGAGTTAAACAATAGAGTCCCAAACCAGAGCCTGAAGAGGTTGTGCAATCTTTGGTGGAGAAATAGGCCCCGAAGATCCGGCTGATGATTTCAGGGGGAATGCCAGGACCGTTGTCGGCAAATACAAACTCAACTGCCTCCCCCTTGCGTTGGCAATGGTTTGAGACCAGGCAGGAGCAATCGTAGGTGGAAAAATCAACCTTACGAATCTTAAGCTCTACGGTTCCCTTGTATTCCAGGACATCGCGGGCGTTGGTCGCGAAATTTACCAGAATCCGTCGCAGCGACACCATATCCATGCGCACCGGGAACTCCTCTTCCGGGATGTCCAGTTTGATGGTTGTGTCCTTAGGGAGGACGATCCGAATCAAATCCAACTGCGCGGAAACCAGTTCGGCCAGATTGCACATTTGGGGACGTCCGCGCTCTTCCCGGTTTAGGGAAATAATCCGACCGCTGAGTTCCTTGGCTTGATTGGTGGTGCTTTTGATGAGACTGGCGATTTCATAGTGTTCATCGGTTTCCTTGAGATCCATCATCATCAGTTCGGACAGGGACACCAAGCCGGTCAGCATATTGTTGAAATCATGGGACAAACTTCCTGAGATTTGTGCCAAACTGTCTTTCCAGGCGGAATGCTGCAAATGCTGTTGGGCCAGCTCCTCACGGGTCAGGTCCAGCCAAAGCCCTTCGTATCCATTCAAGGAGCCGTCAATTCCGCGCACTGGAATACGCAGTTCCATCAGGTGCAACACCCGGTCACCGTCCGGAAGAAGTAAGCGGAAGCGACAGGAGGAGGGGAGGTTCGCTGATTTACAGCGTTTAAGATTCCGCAGAAGCTCTTCGTGGTCGTTTGGATGTACCCAATCCAGCCACTGTCCCTCTTCGCTTAATTCCCGCAGCGGTTCGTTCCCCAGTAATTCTTCCAGCGCCGAGTTGATCAGGGTAAAACGATACGAAGTATCCTGCTTGAAATGAGCCCCCGGCAGGTGCCGGACGAAGAACTGAAAGCGGGCTTCCTGCTGTTGGGTCCGCAGGAAGAGTTCGCGCACAACTTCCTGTATGCCCGCGCCATCGAAGGAGAGTGAGTTTTCCGCCAGTTTGGCTTCGCCGCTTGGACACATGGTGGGGGTAAGGGTTATGCTAAAAAGGTCTCTGCCACATGGCAGGGCATAAACCGACCATCCCATTCCATGGGCTTTACGGGAAACATCCCAGGGTAGGAAAATACGGTCCCCTTGGAGAAGGGTCCCTGCTGATTTCGGTAAATCGCTAAGCCAAGCGGGTTCGGTGCGTCCTAATAACTCGCGCAAATTCCATTTTGACCGTGAAGGAGGGGGGTCCCTATTCAAGTCCGCATAAAATTGTTTGCGGGCTTCGGGGGAAAACGAACAGATGGACCAATCCTCATGGATGGCAAACTGAAGGGTCTCCATCGAAAAATGCATGGGGGCTTGAGAACTTGGGGGGGGGGCTTCGTTCGGAGAAAGATTTTCGGCGGCCCCGTTATTTCCAGATTCAGTTTCATCGCGGGAAAGCCTATGAGGTGGTATGGGGGAGGCTGGAAATGCTATTGCTCTTCGCGGTGCCATGGGCTAAGGATTTAAATTTTACAAGGAGGCTTTAAATGAGTAATATAACGAATTGAACTAAGAGGTTAAAGTCAGGAGAGTAAAGAATGAAAAATTCACCAAAAATAGCAAGAAAATTTACCAAAATGAAGCGTTTCGACTAAGTTTCTCTTTTGTGGGTTGTTGTGTCAGCCTTCCGGTGTGGACCATTCACCTACACGGCAATTGCGGTAAAATGCAGGAAAAACCCATAACTTATTCAAGAAAATGCCGGTGGTGCCGTTAAGTTATAGAAGAGTTCTTTATCCAGCTCGCATTTTAATTCATAATCCACTCCATGTATCAAGCCCGTTCCTCGCAAGCTCCTGCGAAGCGGGCGAAACTATTCCCCTTTTTTAATGAAGACTTCGTTGTACGGCAGAGAACATGAGCTTGGTTGGTTGCACAATCGGGTTCTACGTCTGCCCGGAGGGCGCAACTTACCCGCCTTGACCTCCTTGTATGGACCTCCCGGAATAGGGAAAACCGCTTTGCTGGGCTCCTTTGTGGCAAACTCGCTGGAACGGCAAATGAGCCCGACGGTTTTTTTTCAGCCGGACGCCACTGCGGGAATGTTTGGGGTTGAACTATTTGCCGAGTCGATGTTTCGCTCCGCCTTGGCTACTCCATCGGCGTGGAACATGGCGGCGGCCCGGTTGGGAGAGCAGTTGGCGCAGAGACTGGCCGCTTTGCGCAGGGGCGATGCTCCCGTCGCCGCCGCTTATTCACCGCAAGGCACTATCGCAGTGTCAAATGCGGGTGAGATGGCAGTTGTGGGAGATCCCCGGGGGCACCAGCTTGGCGAATTATGTCTGGAGATTCTGCATTCGATGGTTGAACGTTTGGTTCAGGAAACCGGCTCCCCATCCCGGAGTTTGTCGTTCATTTTTTGTTTTGACGAATTTGCGGATTATTCTCCTTCGGTGAAAAGGTGGTTGGGTACAGTTCTCATTCAGGCCCTGCTTCGTGCCAAAGAATTGCCCGTTCCGAGAATCCTTCTGACGGGGAGGGAGTCTATGGAGTCTGCGGGACAGACTGATTATTGGGAAGTACCCCTGAGTCGGATTGACGAATCCGAATTACTGCCGATTAGTCGCAGTGCTTGTATCAGGTGGCTGACCGACCAAAAGATCGACCCGGATTTAATCGACGAGGTAATGGAGCAAACCAAAGGGGTTCCAGGGCGGATCCGAGAGTTGATCGAGGACGGAACCATGCTTTCGGCCATGGAGGAAAAGATGGCAAAAGAGGAGTCCGGTTTCGCCATATCGGTTCGACAACGGCGTTGGCTGCACGCCGCCGCGGTTTTGGAGTATGTCGATAAGGAAGGGCTTTCCATTTTGCTCGGGGAAAGGGAGGCGCAGGCGGCCTTTCAGTGGCTGCGGGAGCAGGCGGAGTCGGAGGGGATCACGGTGGTTGATCGCTCAGAGCTTCCCCAGATTTTTCTCAGTGCGGCGTTAAAACGTAAAATCCTGGCCGAGAGTTCCAATCGCTATCCGGATCGTCACAAGGATTTTCAGACAAAAATTGCGGTGCAACAGCACTTGCAGGAGAAGGTTCCTTCCTTAAAGCATCGGGAGTATTTGAAGCATCTCATTGCAATCGAACCTTTCGATCTTGCGATGATCGAAAAAATCTATGGCGATGGAGAATAAGAAGCTTCAGGAATTTGTTACCTCGCATCCCGAGTTTTTTGAACGAAAGGGGGATTGTTTTGTTCTGAAGTCAGATATTCACCACCTCGTCGAAGAGTATGCACGGTTGGTTGATCCCGATGAGTATGAGCGCGTCCGGCAGTTGGTGGCTGCTGTTCAGAGAGACCATCGGGAAGAATTGGAGCAGGAAATTCGTGCCAGTCAGGAGGAAATTCTGCGTCAGAAACAGCAATTGAGCCAATACCAGTTGAAACTGCAAAAGCACGATGATGAAATGAATAGGGTGAAGGGAGAAATCTCCGGGCTTAAGGTAAAGATGAGCCAAATGATGAAGGTCCAAAAGCCCATTTATGCCTCCGCTTTGGTTTTCTGGCTATTGGCGGCCATCGGCGTAGGATGTATGTATATAGGATTCTTTTTCACCATGGCCGGGGCCTCCGCCTTTCTGCCTGTTGGTTTGGTGCTTCTTTTGTTGGGGCTTATGTTGCAAAGTCGGCAGCTTTCATCCAATCGCTCCCCCGGTGTTCGCGAGGAGGCATTGAAAGCGGAGATTCGAGACCTCGAATCGAAGCTGCCGATGCTTAAGATACAACGCGCAACCGCATTGCAGCAAATAATTGTTGCGAAGCAGGGCATTGATCACTTAGAAGGAAAGATTCGAAGTTTTGAACATAAGAAAAAGATAATCAATGGCTAACAATTTTTCGGCGCGAGAATACTGTCGACAGCACTTGTCTCGGGGAGAGTTTGTCGAAAGGAAAGTCCGCTCTTGTCCGGTGGTGGCGTCACTGCGGAGCGTGAACGACGCTTTGACCAAGCTTACCTTTCAAGACAATACCACGGTTAGCGAGATTGCCGAGGTGATCGGTAGAGACATTTCTCTGACCGCCCGGCTGTTACGACTGGTTAATTCAGTGTTCTCGGGTCTGTCCGTGCAGGTTACCAATATTGAGGAGGCTATATTTTTTCTCGGTCTTCGACAGATTCGGCAAATGGCCATGACGACTCGCATTCTGGAGGAGATGGATGCCTTTATGGATGTGGACATCGAGCAATCCTCAACTGGTTATTGGCGTCATTGTATCGCTATGGCGATTATGTCACGGGAAATTTTGACGATGGCCAACGGGGTGAAGGATGACGATCAATACTACATTACGGGGCTGCTCAGTGATTCGGGAAAGTTGGTTATGCTGCATACCTTTCCAGAGGAGTTGAAACGGTCTCTGGAGTTTAACGAAGCCACCCCCCTTGCGCACCTTGAACGGGAGCGGAAGGAGTTTGGCTTTACCCATGCCGACCTCGGAGCACTTTATCTGGAAATGAATAACATCTCCCCGGAAGTGGTGGAAACCATTATGTTTCACCATGAGCCGGAAAAGTCGGAAAATGCCAAAACCCTCGCTGCAGGGATACAACTTGCGGATATCCTTGCCCGCTACGCAGGATGCTATGCGGGCTTTGAATCCCATCGCAAAGTAGAGTTCGGGGAATGGGAAAATATGGGGTGCTGGCAAATGCTGCTGGGTTCTGACAAGGTGGGTGGTCAATATGCCAAGGCTTCCATTCTGCGAAGTATCGAAAATTTACCCAGTTTGCTTCATGGATTGATGGAATAGTTCCCATGGCATCCGGGCAAATCAATCGGATGACATCATCCCCATCTTACTCCCCGGGCGCTGGGAAGATAGTTTTCGTAAAAAAGGGGGGCAAATTTTTCATAGAGCCTTGGGGAACACCATTTTTCTATTTTAAATACCTGCTCAACAATGGCTTAGAAGAATTTAAATAAATATGGCAAGGTTTTTGCTGTGTATGTTGTATGGATATTTCATCGACCAATATACGCACGGCCCTACGTACCAACCAAGCGGCCTCGGAGCGGATGAATGGAATTACGGCACAGCTTGGCTCGGGGAGCCGGTCGCCCAGACCAGCGGATGATCCGGTACGCTGGGGAGAGGTGCAGCGGCTGAATGATTCAGCGGCAAGGCTGCAAAATTTTTCTGATAACCTCAGCAGGGCCGCTTTCAGTACCCGCATTGCTTCTGCCTCGATGCAGTCCCTGGATCAACAGCTGCTGGAAATGCGCGAGTCTCTCGATCGTGCTTTGGGTTCCCCGGAGGGTAGCTCCGGACGACAGAGTGCCCTTGAACAGTTTAACGAATTGCATCGCCTGGCGGATGATTACAGCCGACCAGAGGATCTAAATGCCCGCAGACTTCTGGACGACCCCGGCCGCTTTGATTCAGCCGGGGACCTCAATGTTGCCGCAGGGGACAACAATTTCCGGATCCGCTTAAGCCATCAGCCCATCCACCTCGGGGCGGGGGGGCTGGATCTGCCCCGGGTCGGCGAGCCCTTGCCCAGCGATCCCGGATCCGGGCCCATTATCGCGGACCCGGGGAACGCCTCCAATGAAGAGATTCGTGAGATGGGCGAATTGATAGGGGCGGCCCGAACCGTTTTGAAGGAGAGACAAGCCGGGTTGAGTGCCGATGTGCTGGCCGTGGAACGTCAGGATGATCAAAACGCAGCCCTCCAGAATCGCTTTCAATCAACCTCTGCGGACTTGGATGCGCCGGACCTGGAGGGCCAATCCGCTCTTTCGCAATCGGTATTAATGCGTTCTCAGCTTGCCTTGTTCGGCTTGGCCGGTTTGAATGAAACCCGAAATCTAGCGCTGCAACTTCTTCGCTAGAATACCTGTCTGCTATTTATGGCATTAAAGTTAAAATTAAAACCAAACGAAAGAGTCTATATTTCCGGGGCTCTGGTTCGCAATATCGGGCCCGGCGCAGTATTGGAATTGATGAATGAAGTCCCCATGTTGCGGGAGAAGGACATCCTTTTGGAGCAAGACGCCGTAACTCCCTGTCAGAAGCTTTACCTAATTGTTCAGACGCTTTATTTTGACTGTCCTGGGGAAGGCATTCTTTTCGAGTCTTTCAAATCTCTATCGGAAGAGATTGTAGCGGCTGCCCCAAGTCTGGAAAAACCCTTGTGGCAAGTTGGTGAAAAAGTGCAGGCGGGCGAACATTATCCCGCCTTGAAGGATCTGCAAAAAGTAATAACCCTCGAATCTACCCTATTATCGTATGCAAAAAAATCTTACTAAACTTTATCGACAGACCCAAATGAATGCCGCTGGCTCGGGTCGCCAGGTCGAAATCTCAATTCTTGAGATGGCCGCCGCCAAATTGCGCGCCTGCGTTGGCGAGGAGGAGAAGATTCCCTACGGTAGTGGAATCGATGAGGCGCTTCGTTTTAACCAGAAAGTTTGGGATGTTTTTTGTGCAGACTGGTCGGATGACAATTGTCAGCTTGAGGATTCTTTGCGGCAAAATCTTCTCAGCATAGGCCTATTCGTCAAGAAGCGTACTTTTACAATGTTGGCACAGCCAACCCGGTCCGGGGTTAACACCTTGATTGAGTTGAATGACAACTTAACCCAAGGATTGAAGGATGGGGCCTCCAATGCCGATGCCGGGCCAAAAGCTTAAGACCGGAAGCATCTTTCCTTCGATGCGCATGATGGTTGCCCCAGTATCCTCCCATCCTGGCCTAAGCTCGTGTGCGGGATAATTGGCATTTGTGGAAAACAACCCGCGACGGAGCAGGACCAGCGGGAAGTTCAAAAGGGTGCTGAGACCATGCGCCTAAGGGGCCCGGACGATTCCGGCTTTTTTGCCCGTGATGGCATTTATTTCGGGCATCGCCGCCTGGCTATTCTGGATCCGGAGGCGGGTAAGCAGCCATGGGTTGATGCGGAGACCGGAGTGGTTTTGGTTTTTAACGGTGAGCTGTTTAATTTTTGGGAATTACGCGAGAAGCTTCTGGCCAGGGGCGCTGTCTTACAGACCCGTTGCGACACCGAGCTGCTAATGTTTGCCTACCGGTTTTGGGGGCGAAATTGTCTAATCCATTTAAATGGCATGTTCGCCTTTGCCATCTATGACCCTGCCGATCGTTCCACCTGGTTGGTGAGGGACCGTCTCGGGGTGAAACCTCTTTATTATCATCTTGATGGGAAGGGTTTGCGCTTTGCCTCCTCAATGAAGGCCCTGTTGGCTTTTCCGGCCGTTGACCGACGCTTGGATATGGCGGTGATGGCTCATTATCTCCGAACCGTTCGGACCAGTCTCGGGCGGCGCACCTTGGTCAAAGAGGTTTTCTCTCTGGGCCCGGGGGAATCCTTGCTCTGGCGGCCCCAGTCGGGCAGCGCGGTAGAGCCTCTTGCCTATTGGAATCTTTTTGCCTTGCCGCCGAATGCTGATGCGCAAGCATTGTCCTTTGAGGAAGCCTCCGTGGAAACGCGCGAGCGGGTGCATGCCGCGGTAAAACGGCAAATGATCAGTGATGTGCCCCTGGGGGGATTTCTCAGTGGCGGCATTGACAGCAGTATTTTAGCCGCCGAGGCCTCCTCGATGGCCGGCGGGCGACTGGGTACTTTCAGTGTTGGCTATGAGCAGGAGGGCTACCAAGAGTGGGAAGCTATTCGGGAGAATGCCCGTTACCACCAATTGGCCAATGAGGAAATTCATTTGCGGCCCGACGACTATATCAAGGATTGGCAGTGGCTGATTGCCGAAAAGGGGCAACCTTTGAGTACTCCCAATGAAGTGCCCATATACCGTTTGGCGCGTGCTTTTGGGAGCCGTTTTAAAGTCGCGCTCTCCGGGGAGGGTGCGGACGAGGTTTTTGGAGGATACATCATCCCTACCTTTTGTGCTTTTGATCGTGAGCGTTTTATCAGTGGTTGCCCCCCCATTGATCCGGATTGTTTTCGCAAGGCTTATGGGGCCTGGGAGGCCGGGTCCCGACAAGAACATTTCTTTCGGGTCAATTCCTGGCTTTCGCGGGAGCGGTTGGCGGCTTTATTCGATTCCCGTTTGAGCCCCGCTTTATCCGAAGACCCGGTAGAGGCCCATTATCGAGGGCTTTTTGCGGCCAGTAAGGAAGAGTCGGCATTTGCTGCGTATTTGAAAATTCATGCCCGGGTAAATCTGGAAGGGTTGCTCAGTCGTTTGGACAGCAGCACCATGGCGGCCTCGGTGGAGGGACGGGTGCCTTTTACCGATCACCATTTGGTAGAATGGTTGTTCTCCTTACCGGATGCTTTTAAGATGAGGCTGCGCGAAGGCGTGTCCCCGGCGGTTCTGAGAAGCCGGTCCGTTTACGAACTCGATCGGGAAGGGATGGTTGAATCCAAGTGCTTGTTGCGCCGGGCTTATGCGGAGAGCTTGCCCCAAGCGATTTTGCAGCGGCCCAAGGTGAGTTTCCCCGTTCCTTTTGCGGAAATGTTGACGGGGCCCTTGAAGGAACTTTATCAGGCGACCTGGCAAAGTCCCGGGGGACCGTCGCTTTTGCTGCGGGAGGGTATCCCAAAGGCTTTTGCCACGTCGCCTTCGGTTGACCCCATGCTCGCTTGGCCCATGGTGAACTTGTTTTTATGGCAACGGGAATTTGGCATTGATTTTTCTACCTGAGTCGCTTTTCTTTACGTTGTGCCCCTGTCATTCCGACGCCTGTTTAATACTTGAGTGGTCAGCCATCCGGACTCTTAATAAAACCCATGCCAGCCGAAACTGTATTGATTCTCGATGACGAACTGATTATCCGCAAGACCCTGCAGCAATATCTAACCAGAAAGCGCCACCGGGTTTGCACGGCCGACACCATCGAAGCGGCCAGGAAGGTTCTCTTTGACAACGATGCCAGCTTTGATCTGATGTTTTGCGATGTGAACCTGCCTGATGGACTGGGAACCGATCTTTTGGAGGAGATTCAGCACATGGAAAATCCTCCGGTGGTCGTCATGATCACCGGGCAGGGGACTATAGAATCAGCCGTGCGAAGTATGAAACTGGGCGCCTTTGATTATTTGTTGAAGCCCTTTTCGCATGACGAAATTAACATCATCCTGGGCAAGGCTAATAAATACCAGCGACTCATACAAGTGAATCAGGGGCTCTCCTCGGCTATCAGTTCCTCCGAAAGTCGTGCTTTGGTGGGCGAGTCAGAGCCGATCCAGCGTTTGCGGGGGCTAATCCAGAATGTAGCCCAAACCGATGCCACGGTCTTGATAAGCGGGGAAACTGGTACCGGCAAAGAACTTATTTCATTGGCGATCCACAACGCCAGTCAAAGGCGCAAACAACCTTTTATTAAAGTAAACTGTGCTGCGGTTACCGAAACGCTGATTGAAAGCGAATTTTTCGGGCATGAGAAAGGGGCTTTCACTGGAGCCATGCAAAAGCGTATTGGACGCTTCGAACTTGCCGACGGTGGAACTCTTCTGCTCGATGAGGTCAGTGAGATTTCCCTGCCGCTGCAGGCCAAGCTCCTGCGGGTTTTGCAGGAGCGCGAGTTCGAGCGGGTCGGCGGGACCAAGACCATCAAGGTCGATGTCCGTATTTTGGCCACGACCAATCGCAATCTCTTGCAAGCCGTGGAAGAGGGAACCTTTCGTGAGGATCTGTATTACCGCCTGAATGTCTTCCCTTTGGAATCCCCTTCCTTGCGCGAGCGCGGAGAGGATGTTATGCTCATTGCTGAAACCTTTTTAAAGGAATTCGCCCGCAAGCATGGGCGTCGCCTTAGTGGCTTGGCAGAGGAGACCAAGCGGGCTCTTCTTTGTTATCAGTGGCCCGGTAATGTGAGAGAGCTGCAAAATGTCATCGAACGTGCCGTTATCATGACCGTGAAAGGACATTTCGTTGGTCTGGAATCGTTGCCGTTGGAGATTCAAAACCACTATGCCGAGCAAGGCGGCGGGCGGCCCGTGCCCGAATCTCAGTCAATGCTCCCGGGAGCAACGAACCAACCCGCCGTGAGAGCGGCAGGCCCACCGGCGGAGAGTGCAGGTTTCGATAGCCCTGCAAATGATAGGCTATCCCGTAGTAAAGATCTGACGTTGGCCTCCGTCGAAAGGGAATTGATTCTCGAGTGCTTACAACGCTGCGATGGCAATCGTACCCAAGCCGCCGAGATGATGGGGGTGAGTATCCGAACCCTGCGTAATAAGCTCAGTCAGTATAAGGATGAGAACCGGACGGAATTCGTTCCATACTTTTAGTGCTATTGACGGATAAAATTTATCCGGGATGTAGCTGGAGTTGAATTTAAGTTATTTCTGGACAATATCCTTACCCCGGATTGTCCGGGTTGTTTCTTTCCTCTTTATCAGCGGGCTTTTCCTCATTGCTTTCGATTGAGGAGTAAGCTGCTTGGGCTTTGGCGTGGCCATAGGATGCAGCTGCTCCGAATAGCTCTTTGGCGCGTTGCTTGTTTACCTCCAGCCCTCCTTCGCCATAATAATGGTAAAGGCCCAGATTAAAAGCGGCATTGGTGTCACCGATACGGGCGGCATCTTCATAATATTGAATTGCCTTGGCATCATCTTTTTCGACCCCGTGACCGAGACTGTAACAAAGACCAAGACTGTACAGGGAAGGGGCGTGCTTGGCTTTGGCGGCATTTTCAAAGAAAACCACCGCCGCCTTGTAGTCCTGCTCGACGCCCATTTCGCCGGCATAGTGGAAGATTCCCAGGTTGTGCAGCGAGTCGGGATGTCCCATCGAGGCGGCTTGGCGCAATAGAGCCAGCGATTTTTGAGGGTCCGCTTCCACCCCGCTGCCCACCCGGTGGAGCCGGGCCAGATTGAACATGGCTTGGGGAACTCCGAGTTCCGCAGCCTTCTGGAACCATTCGGCGGCTTTTTCATGGTTGACTTCAATTTCGTCACCTATGGTCAGGAGAAACCCCATGTTGCACTGCGCCATGGGATGGCCGGCCAGAGCTGCTTGCTCCATCAGCTTGACCGCTTCCTTCATGTCGCGGTCCTCGCCTTCCGCGCGGGCCAGGGCGACGGCTTTTTCGTAGGTTTGGATAACTTCTTTATCCAGGGAGGCAATGATTTCTTCAGTTTTCATAATGTTTGTAGGTTGGGATTGGTTTTATCGGGTCAGAGGGGGGCGTCCAGTTTTACAATAGTGTTTCCACATATCACGGTAGGCGTTTTCAAGGTCGCGGGCCATGCCGGCTCCATCGCCGAGGGGGGATTGACGGAATTTTCCCGGGAGCTCATGGCGGATTTTTTTGAGCATCGCCGGATTTTGGGCCGCCATGGTACCGATTCTCAGGTAGTCCTGTTCGGATTGGGCGGCCCATTGGTCAAGTCCGACGCGATGCAGCAAGCTGGCAGTCACGCGGGAGGCATGCGTTTCTCCGGGCAAGGTCAGGACAGGCACTCCCATTGACAGGGCATCGCAACTGGTGGTGGTGCCGTTGTAGGCCAGGGGATCAAGGGCGATGTCCATCTCCCCGTAGCTCTTGTAGTGTTCGACCATTCCGCGGGTGGTTGTTTTTAGAATGACCCGGTGGGCTTGGATTCCGTGCATGGCAAAGAGGGATCTCAGAGTCTCGCGATTATCCAATACGGCCAGCGACTTGTGTTTTAGGAGAATTTTCGACTCCGGCACTCGTTTGAGGAGTTTTGCCCATAGTTCAATACTCCTGGACCCCAGCTTATTCATGTTGTTGTAGCTGCCGAAGGTGATGTAACCCCGCTTTAGGCAAGGCGGGTCGGCGGGGGCGGGAAGATCGTCGCGAAGTTGAAACATATGGAAGCCGTTGGGAAGGCGGTAAATCTTTTCCGTGCTACGCGTGTCCGCTTCGCCTTCCGGCTCAATGATCTCATCCGAAAGACGGTAATCGACTTCTTCGAGACCGGTCGTGTTGGCATAGCCCAACCAGGTTACCTGGATGGGAGCAGCCCGTGAAGCCAGAGCGTCAAGACGGTTGTGTCCGGTATGACCGGCCATTTCGACGAGAATATCGATTTGGTCGTTTTGGATCAGTTGGGTAAGCTTTTCGGTGGACAGTTCCCTGGTCCAGCGCCAGTGGTCTTCGCCCACTTGGGCGCGAAATTGCTTCGATAGCTTGTCGTCCATTGTTTCCGGATAACGGTTGGAATATAGAAAAACTTCCACTTCCTCCGGGTTATGCTCCTTGAAGACTCCGATGGAGAAGTAACCGCAGGGGTGCTGCCCCAGGTCGGGAGAGAGGTACCCGATTCGGAGCTGGCGGTTTGGACGGCGATCAAGGTCTGTAAATATGCCTTTCTCGCTGAATCGCTTGGAAAAGCGTCGGCCCCATTCGCAGTGAGCCTTGAAAACCTCTTCCGGATTGCGGTTTTCATCATAGTTGAGATTGAAAAGGTAGGGTGAGGCCAGAGGACTGTTGGGCTCTCTCTCGATAACATAATCGTAGTAGGGAAGGGCCAATTCGGGGCGGGAAGCATTCATGTAGATGGAGGCCATCAAGCTGTAGGAAGCCACCGATGCGCCGGTACGCTCCATGAGGATTTTGGCCAGTTCGCAGGCGTCCTGGTATTTCTCCGGCTGATCTCCTTTGGCCAGTTTCAGGGTGTTCTCGATCAAGCGAATGAGCCGCTTGTCGTCAAAAGGATCCTGGCGGATCAATTCCCAGTGGTACGGTTCGGCATCGGCATTGAATTCGGCATTTTGCAGCGAATCGGCAATAAATTCCAACCGCAAATGCTGGTACTCCGGATCCTCTTCCCGGATTTCCGTCAGAACCTTCAGCGCTCTGTCCCGCTGCTTGACCCTTAAGCAGGCGCGGTAGTACATTACTTTAAAGGCAATCTCCCCGACCGCTTCCAGTTCCTTCAGCAGTTCTTCGTCGGGATGGCGTATTTTTTTTAAGAAGACGTTGGCCCATTTGCGGATTTCTTTGCTCGACCCGAATTTTGCCGAGTATCGGGCGCAGGCTATCAGGGCCCCGCGAAAATCTTCCAGGCGTTCGCAGGCCAGTGACTTGAGACGCAGGGCGGCCACGGAGTCCTGATGGATTTTACGCAGGGAATCTGTAAATTCTTCCAGTTCGGACCATTTTTCCTGATCGGCCAGAAGATTTCCGATGCCGAGGGCGGCATCGAGGTTTTTGGGTTCCCGCCGCAGCGCCTCTTGGTAGGCACTGGCGGCCTCGGAAATTTTTTGTTGACGGGCATAGCAATCACCCAGCGTGACCCAGCCCGCGGGGTGATCCATGCGGTTTTTCAAGTGGGCTTGTATGTGGGGAAGGGCTTCCTCAGCCCGATCACAACTAGTCAATGCCACCGCCAGCAAATAGCGTGCATGCGGAAAGTCCGGCTGCAGTTGCAAGAGATCCTGGTAGCCTGTCACAGCCGCTTCATCGTGACCCGACTGGTGGATCTTACGGGCAAACTCAAAGAGGGTATGGGGGTCGGTTTTCATGGAAGCTTGCGTTTTCAAAAAGCAGGGACTGTTGTGAAAAGTGAATGTGGATGAATTGGTGGGTTGATTCTGGGTGGACTACGTTGGGTCCAACTTGTTTTCGCAGGAAGAAACATGCCAAAATCCATAAATTCTAAAAAAATCTGCAAACTATTGATAAAAAAGGTTTTGTGACAATGCTTAAGCTCTGTAGAAAGATGGTTTCAATAGGAAAAATTTTCCGGATGTAAAGTGTTGAAGAATCCATTTCCGTGTTCGGTCAGGGGTTTGAAGCCTCCTTTGGCTCTGCGGGAAGAGGTGTTCGCAGGCTCGGTTGAGCGGCGACATGGTTCTTTTCGGTGGAGTCTTTTTTTTGAGGGGGCATGGTCCGGGCATCTCTACTATTGAAATTCTTATTAAAGGAGGTCGGTTTCCCATGGCAACCTTTAATATTTTCTCATTTTGCCCTTTTAAGCAGGTCTGGACAATTTCGGAAAAGACTTTCCTTAGTGGCATCGTTATTGCTGTGTAATGCCTATGGACCCCTCAACGTTAATTGCCTCTGCCAGTTTAGCCTCCAAAATCGTTCCCCAGGCGCTCAATTCACTCGGGGCGGCCTTTGCGCCTGATCGTGCTGAGAAAAATTTGCCTACGGAGGCTATTTCCTTTGATCGGGCCCTGCAAATGGAGGCGCTTCGGGCCAATACTGTGGTGACCAGGGGCGACGAAATTGCGAACCTGCTCAAGGCCCTTCCAGAGCTGAACTTTGAGTCAGGGCAGGAAGATTGGTCCGGGTTGGCTTTTGAAGTGAGTGACCGAGGTGATCTAACCCTTCGGTTTCCGGACCAAAGTTCCCGGCAAGTTGCTTTGACCAGGGAATCGCGCGCTCATCTGGTGGAGATTTTTGACCAGGTGAAAGAGTCGGATCCCCCTCACTCACCATTGGGAACGGCAGTCCATTTGACCATTGCCGCCGCGCCGGAAGCCCAGGGCTCTGCCCTTTCCGGACGCGCCTTTGGGTGGAAAACAGTGTAGATTCGAGTCTTGATCCCTTTGAAGGTATACCCGCAAAAAGGAGGGTAGGCCGTATTCACCGTTGGGGAAGTCTTCCGGCCGTCGTAAAAGTGGTCGGTCGGTAGGAAAACAATCAGCATTGGTTGGAAAAGTGAAGGTGCTTTACTCAATTTGGAGAAGACATTTATCACCCTACGGGAAATGTAAGCCTTGAGTTGTGATAATCAGGAAAATTTTTCTTCCTCCGTAAAAACAAAACGGCCCGGGAGGGATCCCGGGCCGCCAACAGAGGATAATGGATTTATTTTTTATCCCAATAACTGCAGTACTCCCTGGGCTTGCTGAGAAGCCAGCGAGAGGGACTGGGTGGCCAACTGTGACGCCGTTTGTAAAGCCAGCAGGTTGGCGCCTTCCTCGTCCAGGTCGGCGAGCACCAATTTGTCTGAACCTTCGTTCAAGGTATTGATCATGGTGTTGCTGAATTCCTCCCGAATGGTCACTGCCGCGAGATTTTGGGAAAGGTTTCCCGCTTGTGTCTTCAGCTCGGAGTCAAAAGACTCCAGTTGTTGGATAACCGTTGAGAGTGTTTGTTGGTAATTGTCGGCCGACCAATCCACTGAGCCGGGTTGGGAGCCCGCACCCTGGATGCCGCGATTCGCCGTGGTCGTTTGGTTGCCAATGAACATCGCCACCGCCGCGGTTACTGTTCCGGCGGCTTGACTGGCAACACTTGCCACCGATGCCCCGCTCTCTATGGCGGCGGCCGAGGCCGTGCCTAATGCCACGGTGCCAGCGGCGTCTGTTGCACTAAAGCCTGTTCCCCCGGCGAATGTAATAGTATTAGCACCAGCACCCGTTGCAGAATAGCCCGTTGCTGTTTGCTCGGCTACCGAAGCTTGTGAACTTACCGCTACTTGACTGGCCACGGAGTCGGCGGCGGCTTGTTCGATGACCGCGGTTTCGGCGGCCGGGGGGATTTCCCCGTTGGCATCCACGACGGCCAAGCCATTGGGGCCGGGGCCCGCGATATTGAAGCCGTTGATGTCCAGGCGCGAGTCGTCAAACCTCTCGTTGAACTGAATGGTATTGGTCACATTGCCTTGCAGTAGGTTGATTCCCTCGTAGTCGGAATCCTTGGCGGTGTTACGGATTTGCACAATCAATTCGTTGAATTGTTTGCCCAGAGAGCTTCGTTCGCTTGGGTCACTGCTGCCAATGGCGTTGTTGACCACGCCCTTCATGGCACCGATGAAGCTTCGGACGGTGCTGATGCCGTTATCGGCGGCTTTGATGGTTTGGACAGCCTGCCCCATACCGTCCAAACGGGCGGAAAGTCCTTCGGCGCGGTCGGTAAGATTAACCGAGGCAAAGAAGTTGGTGGGGTTGTCGATGGCAGAATTAACTTTTTTCCCAGACGCCAATCGCTCGGTGGTGCGGGTAAAAAGCTTCGAGGTGTCCTGCAGTTGCAGGAGATTGGCACGAATGCCTGAGTTTAAGGAGATGTCTGACATAACTATTCTAGTTTTTTGGTGATTTTGCTTAGCTTGATCCAAGCTAAAGTTGGTGTTAGCAAACACAGCAATGAGCGTGCCAATAAATAAAAAATTCTGTAAATACCTAATAATAAGCAGGAAAGAAAAATCTAAAAAACTCTGTTTCCGCGAAAAGAATATTTATAGGAAAAATTTTCACCCTTTGTTAGAAGCCTTCCACCCCATTGCCTTGGAAGGTTCGGGTGAATCGTTATTAATTAATGTTTTGTATTTTGGCATAGGAAATGGTTTGTTTTTTTTAAGTCCATTGCTTGCCCTGAAGCGGTATTTTTTTCCTAACCCCTGTTTGTCAAATCATGAAAGATCAAAACAACCCCCTACCCGAATTAACTGTTGATGCGCATCGTTTTCGCAATGAACCGTTTGAAACCATTAAAAGCCGGTTCAGCGGGATGGAGAGTGAAGACCATTGTGAGAGCGCTCTACAGGATTTGAAAAACTGGATCTCCTGGAACCCTTTGGTCCCGGAGGCTTTTGTTTTGTTGGCTGAATTGTATGAAAAGATGGGGAGGGTCGGAGAATCCGTGGTCTGTTTTCAACGGGCGCTCCAATTGAAAGAGGTCTCGGCTCAGCGCGAGCCTTCGGAGGCGGCCTTGCGCCTTATCGACTTTGAGAAGCAAGCCCTCAATGAGCTTTCAACCGTTTCCGTCAAAGGTATGGTTTTTCCCCGTTTGCGTTTGGTTGATAGTGGCGCGGGCATGACTTTGGTGGGTCGTAGCTTCGACCAGCGGTATTTCATCAAAATTGAGGTCTGCCCGAGCCCGTTGAAAAACAATACTCTCGCCCAGGAGGCGTCTATTCTGGAGAAACTTTGCCGTGGGGGTGGTGTCAGTGCGCCCGGTTTTCATGGTTCCGGTGTGGTGCCGTCCGAAGGTTTGCAGCAGGTGGTGAATTCGGCCGATTGGGAAAAGATCAAGGGTTTGCTCCAAGAGGAGCTTCCTTATTATATTCAGGACTACTTGCCAGCGGACAAGGGTTACACCTACGCGGATATCGCTCTTGCGCTTCTCGAACAAAAGCAGCTGGGAGTGTATCATGGGGACATTAGCCCGGACAATATTCGCTTTTCCAAGGAAGAAGGCATTGTTCACTTAATCGACTACGACCAGGCGGTCGAGTTGCCCTCCGAAGTTATTGCGCTGACAAACCGGGATTTTTTTCAATGGTGCACTGAGTATGCCCGTAAGAAGTATGCCCGTTGGAACCACCCTCATTTCATGGCCTATTTCTCCGGGTTTGATTTCAATCGTGATTTTTGGCCTCTGTTTCGAGGGGATGCCTTGAACCTCGCGCATACCTCGGTCTTTACCGATCAAATCACTACAGCGGCAAAACAAAAGATTTACCACACTATTGAAACAGATAAAGTTTTTATCCGCGGGGAGCGCAGTTTGGGTGAGCGAAAGGGGTTTCTGGACGCGATACCCTTTGCGGAAGGGGAATCGGTTCTGGATGTTGGTTGCAGTTCGGGGATTCTATCGATGTATCTGGCCCACCGCGGATGTCGGGTGAAAGGAGTTGAGATTGATGCCAAGCTTATTCGGGGCAATCAAATGCTGGCGAACATTTTGGCTTTGCCGATTGAGTACGAGGCCTTGGATTTGGACCTTGCCGAAACGCTTGATCCGGTAGATACGGTTTGCCTTTTCTCGGTCATTCATCATACCAAGAAACTTGAGGAAAATGGTCGGAAAATCGCCCGGGCCTGCCGAAAACGAATTCTGATTGAATGTCGTCTCCGGGAATATGGTTTAAAGTGGACGGGGAAATCATTCGAAAAGAGTTCGGCCTGGAATTATCCCGATTTGGATGCTATGACCCGTGGTTTGGAAAAGCTTTTTCCCGGACTTCGTTACCATGCGAATCATGGCCAGGGAGATCGCGACCGTTATCTTTTGGAATTCGTTGTGGCTTGACAGCGGACGGGGGCTTTCCCGTAAAGACGGAAACTCCTTAGTACCCGAATAAGGGCCCGGACTTCCGGCGGACTCGAATCGAAGCACTAATACGAGTAGAGGCTTTCAGCTTTGTCGGAAGAAATAAAAAAGGAACGGGCCTTGCGGCCCGTTCCTGGTTTGGGTGGATTTACTTCCTCCTGGGAAGCTTTTACCCGGGGATTATCCGAGGAGCTGGAGTACTCCCTGAGACTGCTGGGAGGACAGAGCCAGGGACTGCGTGGCCAGCTGGGTGGAGGTCTGCAGGGCCAGCAGGTTGGCGCCTTCCTCGTTCAGGTCAGCGAGGGTCAACCGGTCCGCACCCTCATTCAGGGTATTGATCAGCTCATTACTGAAATCTTCCCGGATGGTGATGGTGGACAGGTTTTGTGACAGGTTGCCCGCTTGAATCTTCAATTCGCTATCGAAAGATTCAAGTTGCTGGGTAATGGCGGCCAGAGCAGTCTGGTAATTGCTGGCTGCCCAGTCAATTGAGCCGCTGCCGGAACCTGCCCCTTGAATGCCCACCGTGGTGCCTCCGGTTTGATTGGCCAGAAACATCGCCACATTGGCGGTTACTGTTCCGGCGGCTTGTCCAGCAACACTTGCCACCGATGCCTGACTGGCTTGGGAGCCTTGGGAGGCGGCCGAGGCCGTGCCTAATGCCACTGTGGGAGCTGCGGCATTGCCTGTTACAGAGAACCCAGTTTGGCCAGCGAATGATACTGTTTGATTATTTGCAGTTTGACTGAATCCCGATACGGTTTGTGAGCCTACCGAAGCTTGGGAAGCTGCCGAGGCGGCCGAAGCTTGACCTGCCACGGAGTCGACGGCGGCTTGTTCGATGACTGCGGTTTGGGCCGCTGCGGCGATATTACCGTCGTTGTCAACCTCTGCCCGACCGTCGGCACCGGGACCACCCACATCGAATCCGAGGATGTTCAACTTGGAATCGTCGAACGTTTCGGCGAATTGAACGGTGTTGGTCTGATTGCCTTGCAGAAGATTGACTCCTTCGTAGTCGGAATCTCTGGCGGCGGAGGAAACTTGAACGAGCAGTTCATTGAACTGACGACCAAGTGAGGTTCTTTGGTCCTCATCGCTGTTGCCAATAGCGTTGTTGACCACACCCTTCATGGCGCTGACAAAGCTTCGAATGGTGCTGATACCATTGTCGGCTGCCTTTACCGTCTGAATGGCTTGTCCGATGCCATCGAGACGAGCACTCAAGCCTTCGGCACGGTCGGACAGATTGACCGAAGCGAAGAAATTGGTGGGATTGTCGATGGCGGAGTTAACTTCCTTCCCCGAAGCGAGCCGATCCGTAGTCCGCTGAAACAGCGAGCTGGATTGCTGGAGTTGGAGGAGGTTGGAACGAATGCCGGCGTTTAGTGATATGTCTGACATGATTTTACCTTTCTAGTATTTTAGTGTTTTGGGTTTAGTTTATCGAATCATTTCTTGACCGATACCATTATTAACGGCACGAGCCTGAAAGACTTTAGAAAAAAAATACTTTTCTTTTTCGTAGCGATCCTGAGCAGCCCCTGAATTTTTATTCTGATTCTGTAAATCCATAACGAAGAATAAATTATGATCCCCTGTTGCTTTGGCGAGTCATCGGTCCACCACTGAATCTGCAAAGCTCTTCGTTTGATTTGTATGCTGCCTCCCGAATATCGGGTCTTGAGGCCCTTACTTCCGGATTTTATCCAAACGCCTTCTGGCAATCCATTGCCCGCGGAGGGTTTCCAGGATTTCGGCAGTTATTTCCGGGTTGTTCTCGCGGGACGCCGTTTCGGCAATAGTGTAGAGCTCGGAGAGTTGTCGGGCGAGAAGAAGATCGGCTTGGGGATCCAGGGTTCGCTTCAAAAGAGCCAAGCCGTGGGCCACCGTTTCCTTGTCGCCAATGGAATTGGCTTCGATGGTAATACGGTAAACCTCCAGCATTCGTTCCACCGTCGCCTGGCGGCTTTCGGTGTGAACTGTAGTGGCGTAGGGGTGGGCTGGAAGCATTAAGTGAGGGGGAGGGAGAGAGGATTGCCTCCGCCTTGACCAAGGGCACTTCCCAGAAGATTTGCCGCTGAGGCCTGTTGAAGAGAGCGGAGTTGCTCCGGGGTTTGAGTGGCTTGGGTTTGTAGCGCGGAGGTGCTGGCAAAAATTGAATTGGCCGCTTGGGAGAGTTGTTGGCTGGGATCTCCATTCAGAATGGATAAAGGCCCGCTGCCGCCGCCGGAGAGGATATTCAGACTGTTGCTTGCCGATAGACTTGCGGCAGTTTGGGCATTTTCCCGGGCGTTGGGGTTTCGTTGCGTGTTGATTTCCTGAATTTTATCTTTTGTTTCCAACATCTTCTCCAGCTCCGTTTCGACGACTTCCATAGCATTTTCAATTTGCCTGGTATATTTGCGGAAGTCGAATTCCTCTATGGCGGGTGGCCGCCGGTTGAGTTCGATGGGAATTTGCAGATTGCCGTTTTCCTTGAGACCGGTGTTTTCCACGGTAACACTGAGCCCCCCGTCAAAAGTAAGGGTGTTGCGTTCACCGGTCAGATCGACGCCAAATTTAAAGCCGCGAATGCGGCCCAAGGCATCCGTCAACCGGACGGTGGAGTTCTCGCCGCGATAATCAATATTCATATTGTAGAAGCCGGATTCCAGCGCTGATCCGCGGTCTGCGGGGGGCGTCAGTTGTGGATCGGAGACCGTGAGTTGCCCTGTTTCCGCGTTGCCCAAACGGCCGCCAAAAAGGAGGGAGGCTCCGTCGGGGGTATCGCTTTGCGCGCCTTCAGCATTGCGCAAGGTGTGGGTGTCCACCCGGCGATAAAGAATAGAAGAGTTGATTTCAATGGGGTTTTCAATGGTGAAATCCAAATCATTCAATTGGTCAAGAAGAGGTTCTTTTTCGATCTCTAGTCTCACCCCGGAATCAAAGTCAACAAACTCCCGGCCCCTTCCGGAGAGGTCAACCCCTTCCCGGCGTTCGACGAGCGTGCCTAAGCGGTCGCGAATCTCCACCGCCGAATTGTTGCCGGTGAATTGAATCTGCACCTTGTAATTGGTGTTATCCAGTTCCAGCGCAGGGTTGCTCCCCTCGATGTAGGAAGCCCCCGCCAAACGGACTCCGGTGAAATCGGTATTCTGGTTCAGGATAACATCGTCGACCGTTTCAAAGACGGTTATCTCCGCAGTCTGCCGGGAGTTGGAGAGGTTTAGCGAGCCTTCTCCGTGGGTCAAAAGCTTCGAGGTTTCCAAAGTAAGGGGGCGGCTGCCGCTGCCCATCGCAAGGGTCAGCTGATTACCTTCGAAAATGGGTTTCCCGTCAAAGCGAACCGAATCGACCACCTGGTCAAAACCTGCACTCAAACTGCGCAATTTGCCGTAAATCTCTTCGGTGCGGCGGGCGTTGTTGGTGCTCCTTTGCCCGGACCGACTCAGTTCCAACATGCTTTGGAGGTTTGCCCGCATCGTTTCGAGGCGTTCGGTGGCCCCCTTGATCAAACGAAAGGAGGCTTCCCGGTCGCCAGTGCGTATATTCTGCGAGGACCGCGAATCCAAAGTGGCTTGCCCCACCCGCGCCTCCCGGTCCCGCGCGAAGGCCAGAGGGTTATTGAAATCGCTGATCTGGCTGGTGGTAAGTCTTTCCATAAATGGTCAATTAAAGGGTTAACGGCTTTTGGTAAGAAAACTTTAGCCTGAATCGGCAAGGGGAACATTCAGCGTTGCCGCCCACAATGTTTTTTGCAACAATTTGTCCTCAATCGTTTTAGCCGAATGAGCATTGAAATTTCGCAGCAAATTTGATGCCGAATTTTTTATTTTTAACGTTTGAGTGCTAAAAAGGGCCTTTACAAAGCCCTTTTTAATCAAACTTAAGAGTTTTATTGAAATGTGGCAGCCTATCTGCTACGTCTATTAGGTATGTTGATTTCTGGTAAATTTTGCCGGTTTGCGGCCGCGGTCACTGCTCTCCTTTTCCTTTCCCCGGAAAGCCATGCCCTGGAGATCCGTTTTAGCAATCCCTTTGCCAGGGATAGTGGCCTATTTTCCTTCCGGGATAAGCCGGAGGAAACGAACGGGGCGGAGGCAACGAATGCGGCGGACCGGGCAGATAGCGTTCCGGAAAAACAAAGGGTCGTCCGGGCGGATAATTACCTTCAGGCCTCGCGGTCCCCTAGGGTCGCTTTTGTCGCTTTATCAGATTTATCCTCTTCTCCCGAGCGCGAGACCCCTGCGGAGGTGACGGAAGAAAAAAGGGAGTTTCCCCGCTTCTCCGACTTCCTCAAAGCCCTCGAAGCTGACCGCCAGGAGGCGCCCGAGGATCAGCTTGCCGGGAAGCGTCCCGAAAAGGAGGTCACGGCAGAAGTGACGGAGGCGGCAGAAGGGGAACCGGAACGCGCCGGGTTTCCCCGGTTTGATTTTGACCTCCCCGTGCAGCCACAAACCTTCCCGGATATTGGGGTCATCCCGGGAGCCAGCCCGGATGACCGGCTTTTCCGCAGACCGGGGCCCCGGGAAGATAAGTTCGGACACATCTTTTTCTTTTTTCCATCGGAGTCTTTCGATTTTGAAAGCGGTCGAAACTACAGTCCGGATACGCCGGCGGGTCGTTTTCGCCATTTTACTCCGCCGGCACAGCCGCTACCCCGGAGTTCTGCCCGTTTTCGTTCGGTCCCTTAATTTCAATTGTTATGAACCAGTTGCTGCGAGCCTTCCCGCCGATTTCCCCGGAACTTCCCCGGCCAAGCGCCAACCCAAGGCCTCCGCTATCGTTGCTGTCGACCTATATGATGTTGTCTTTGGCCCTGCATTCCCTTGCCCGTATCTCTCTTGTCCTCCTTGTTGTACAGGTGGTGCCGCTGGCCTCTCTGGCCGGAGGGAATGAGGCTGACAAGCGGTTGGAGTTTTTTGACCGTATGGGGGTTCAGGCTCCCGGGGAGGTTTTTGAGGCCCCAGCCGAGCACACTAAAGACATGCAGCAGGCGATGGAGGCTCAATCACTCCCCGGGCAGGTCCGGGAAATTCTGAAGAGTGATATATTCTCTTACGATCCGGAAGCCGCAAGGCCGGGGGAGCAGGAGGACGAACCCCACGAAGATGAACCTCAGGAAGAAGACCGGGAACTATTCGAAGAAGCTATTGACCTTTATGACAGAGGGGATATTCAGGCCGCGATTCGGGCTTTTATTACGGTTCTGAACTTTGCGGACGTGCGGCCGGAATTGGAAAAACAGGCTTTGCTTTTTCTCGCCAGAATTTATTATCAAATGGATATGCCGCTCAGGTCGATTGGCCTCATGGAAATATTTGTGGAAAATTTCCGGGGGGATCCCCGCCGGGAGGAAATTATTTTTCAGATCGGTAAGATCCACCAGGAAATAGGTCAATACGAAGGAGCCATTTCTTCCTTCTATCGGGTCCTCAATTCAATTATCCTTTCGGATAAGCAGCAGATGGAGAAGTTTCTCAACTTGTCGCGAATGGCCCAGTTTGAAATTGCCCGGACCCACTTTGACCGGGAAGATTGGGTGCAGGCACTTGATCTTTTTGAGCGGATTTCGCTTTTTGAACTGGGGGAGGAGGATCGTGAAACTCTTCGTTTTTACAGGGCTCGGGCACTGCTCTATGTCGGCCGCCGGGGCGACGGGTTACGGGCCATCGAGCGCTTTTCCAAGGAATATCCCGAGAGTCCGCTCCTCCCCGAGTTGCGATACGAAAAAGCGCGAACCCAAATTGAGATGGATCAAATCGATGCGGGACGGGACACCTTGCTGGAATTGGTCGAAATGGGGGGGGATCCGACGACGAATCAAACCTCCGAGTGGGTTGAATGGCGTCGCATTGCCGGCAACTTCCTCGCGAATTACTTTTTCGAAGAGGGTGAGTATGAAACGGCACTAAGACTTTATCAGGCTATTGTCGTGATGGATACTTCCCCCCGGTGGCAACTGCCGATTGTCATGCAGATGGCAGGTTGCTTCAATAGGGTGGGCCAACGGGATCGGGCCATCGAATCCCTGGATTTTATAATCCAGGAAATCCAGGATATGCGAGAGCGCTCAGGTGCTGAAACCCTCAGTGAGGACTTGGAGTTTTTGGAAGAAAGTGCCAGTTGGCAAGTGCAGCTTCTGCGGTGGCAGGAGGATTTTGTCGCCCAAATCGAATCCCCCGGGTCGCCGCAATAACCCGTACGGAAAGGAACCGTAACTATGAAAAATGACTCTTTGGAACTTTTACTCAGTAAATATGTAGACCTGACCGATCGCCTCAGTGCTTTGCTGAAACGGGAACAGTCCCATATGAATCAAGGCTTATCCCTTGAAGAGACCGTTGATGAGAAGCGCGTTTTACTCGAAGAGATCACCAATCTCAATGCTGACTTACAAGCTATCGGACGGGAGCGTGCGCCCCTTGACGTTGAAGCCAAGGCCCGGATGGAGACCGTTCAGAACCGCTTGATGTCGGTGCTTAAGCTGGACCGTTCGGTAGAGAAAACCTTTTTGTCAAACTTCGCCCGCCCTCCGGCACCGCCCAAGCTTGATCCAGCCCCCAAGCGGGTCAGTCAAGTCTACCAACGGCAAGTGGGTCGTGGGCATTCCTCTTGAACCCTCCGGTCTCATGAAACCCCAAAACAAAACTGTCTGCGCCCTTAGAATCCTTGGTCTGGTTGGGCTGTTATTTTTCTCCGCCTGCACCAGTCCCCGCCTGGAACGCTCGGTGCGCGACCGACCGACGGGGCCGGAGTATGAGTTGACCAACTTTTTTGCGGTGGAGGCGTTGCCTCCAGAGCTTCGGCGGGTTGCCGTATTGCCGGTCTTTACTGGAGGCAACCAAATGCTGGACCGAGAGCGATTCGAATCTCTCTTGTCCGGCGAATTACGCCGTGCCGGTCATTTCGAAATCGTCGTCCTGCCAGAGCAGACTTTGGTCGACTTGGTCGATCGGGTGGCGATGGCCCCGACGGAGCCTTTCCCCAAGGAGTTGGTGGAATACCTGCAGTCCCGGAGAGTGGATGGAGTGCTGCAAGTAGCGGTTTCCGAATACAGTCCTTATCGCCCTTTCGTGGTGGGGCTAAGTGCCCGGCTTTTCACTCTCAGTGACGGTTCGGTGCTTTGGCAGGTGGATGAATTGTTTCGCTCGTCAGAAAAACGCACCATCGTTTCTGCCCGGAAGTATTCCCTGGCGAACCGAAGCAGCCGTTTTCCCGAGAATGACAGTTATGCCGCCCTTCGGGGGCCCATGCTGTTTTCCGAATTTGTTTTATACACTGTCGTATCCTCCTTACCACCTCCCTCAGGGCTTTGATTTTTCTCTGGAAAAAAGCCTCAGGAATGTCTAGGATAACAACCATGGATGTAAATCCGAATAAGTCGCCGCTTTCCGCACAGGGCATACCCAAACCCACCGCCAAGAAGCGGGCAAGCGAAGTTTCGCCGCCCAAATCTTCCCAAAAAAGCTCCCCTCTGGAGGGGGTCAAGGAAGACTTTGCCTTGCATGAAGCCATTCGGGCAAGCCTTGATGCCATGCCTGAAGTTCGTCGTAATTTGGTCGAGACGGGTCGGGAGTTGGCAAATGATGAAAATTATCCCAGTGCGGAAAATCTGGATGAGTTGAGCAGCTTGGCGCTTAAACAATTTGTTGAGGAACGCCAGGGCAACCGGGACCGATAGTACAATCCGGAAAAGGGGGTCGTAGGTTGCTCATCAATTTTTCGGGTTGCCGGGGCGTGCTTTCTTCGTGAACTTTTGCTCAGACCCCCTTTCTAAGGTCTTAGCTCTCTTATACCAATTATGTTGAAAAAATCCTTTTCCCTTACAACGCCGTTTCTCTTTAAAAACCTATCGCTGGGCATTCTGGCGATCTTCCTGAGTTCCGCTCCCATCCTGGCTGAAGATCTTGCGGCGACTCCGCCAGCCGATCTGCGGCAGGACCCCGCCCTGGTGAAGGGGCAATTGGACAATGGGGTAACCTATGCGCTGTTGCCGAACTCTGAGCCCCGGGAAAGGGTTTCGCTGAGGCTGTTGGTCCGCGCCGGCAGTTTGCAGGAAAGTGAGGACGAACGGGGCTTGGCCCATTATCTCGAACATATGGGTTTTCGGGGGACGGAAAATTTTGCGGCGGGTACGCTGACCGAGTACTTTCAGGATCTGGGAATGGCCTTTGGGGCGGACACCAATGCCTACACGGGATTTGACCGGACGGTGTATATGATTGAATTGCCGGAGAACGACCTTGGCAAAATCGACGAGGGATTGGTGGTGCTTCGGGATTACGCCGGGCGAATGCTGATTGAAGAAGAGGAGGTGGAGGCGGAACGCGGGGTCATTCTGGCGGAAAAGCGGGATCGTGATTCCGTTCGCTTTCGCACCGCCGTGGAGGAGTTTTCTTTTCTTTTGCCCGAGTCGATTATCCCCCGGCGTTTTCCGATCGGTTCGGCCGAGGTGATTGAGGCCGCGACGGCAGCGCAGCTTCGCGCCTTCTTCGAGCACTGGTATCGGCCCGAGCGGGTCGGAGTCGTTATTGTCGGGGAAATTGACCCTGAGGACGTTCGTCCGTTGGTAGAAAAACATTTTGGCGACTTTGCGCCTGCCCGGCCGGCTATTGAAACGCCCGATCCCGGCGAGGTGACCGGAGAGGACTGGCAGGCCCGGCTTCATTACGAGCCCGAAGCTCCACAAGTGCGCGTGGCTTTACAGACGGTCCGCCCCTATGAGGCCGCACCCGACACCTTGGACAATCGTATCCAGAACTTGACCCGTTCGGTGGCCCTGCGAATGTTGACCCGGCGGTTGGACGAGTTGGCCCGTCAGGAGGAGGCTCCCTTTTTACAGGGAGCGGCGGCTTCGTATGATCTCTTTAATTTTTTCACCAATACCTCGGTGGAGCTCATTACCACCGAAGAGAATTGGCAAAGTACTTTGCAAGTGGCCGAACAGGAAAAACGGCGTATTTTGGAGCATGGGTTTACCGCCTCGGAGCTCCAGGTTATGAAGGCCGAGGTGGAGCGTGACTACCGGCAGTTGGCCCGAGCTGCCAATACCCGAAACAGCCGTACGGTGGCGGAACAGATCATTCGTTCCATCTCCAATGAGAACGTCTTTACGCATCCGGAAGACGAATACCATTGGATGCGCCAAGCGCTGTCGGCGATGACCTTGGACGATGTGGAAGAAGCCTTTGCCCGGGCTTGGGACGGGGAAGGTATATTTGTTTTTGTGACTGGCAATCTGCTCTTTGACCGTCCGGAAGAGACGATTCGGCAAGTGTATGAAGAGAGTACAGCCCAAGTGGTGGAGGCTCCGGAGGAAAGCGAGATGTCGGAATTTCAATACACCGATTTCGGAGAGCCCGGAGAAATCCGGGAGGAGGAGTACCATGAAGACCTTGGGGTTAGGCAATGGGTTTTGGCCAACGGCATTCGGGTGAATGTGAAGCCCACCGATTTTTCCGAGGCGGAAATTGCCCTTCGCGCCCGCCTTGGCAATGGGCGCCTGGATGAACCCGAAGAGCTGGCGGGGATCGGGATTTTGGCGGAAATGGTTTTCATTGAGGGAGGTTTGGTAGCCCACCGGCCGGAGGAGTTGCGCCGATTGCTGGCGGGAGAAAGGGTTGGCTGGCATCTGCGGGCGGAGGATGACGGTTTTGTTTTCAACGGGCAGACCAATGAAGACGATCTGCTGCGGCAGTTGCAATTGTTGGCGGCCTATTTGACCTCACCGGGGTATCATGACGACGCCTTGCGACGGGCCCGGGAGCGGATGGATGAATTGTACAGCGAGGCCTCGCGAACCAGTCGGGGCGTTCTCGGCAACGAAGTCTCGCGCTGGTTGGCAAATGGTGATTTCCGTTTTGGATTGCCGGAAAAAGACCAGCTTCTTTCCCATGATATGGCCGACTTACGATCCTATTTTGAGCCCATCCTCCGGGATGAGGTTTTGGAGATCTCCATTGTCGGAGATTTTTCCACGGAGGTTTTGCAAGAAGCCCTTTTGCCCACTTTGGGGGCCTTGCCTGCGAGATCAGAAACCCGACCCGACCTGAGTGATCTTCGCCGTATCAGTCGTCCCGAGGGTGGGCAGGAAAAGCTCTTTACCTACGATTCCCGCATCGCGGCCGGGCGGACCAATGTGTACTGGGCGATTCCCGATATGTATGAGATCCAAAGGACCCGGCGCCTATCCATCCTGGCCAACATTTTCACCAATCGGATGCGCCGGGAGATTCGGGAAGCTCTCGGCGAGGCGTATAGCCCGTTTGCGGCAAGTAGCCCGAGTGACACCTTTCTGGATTACGGTTGGTTTATTGCCGGCATCGGATCGGAGTCCGAAAATGCGGCTACGGTGGCGACCTTGACCAGGGAGATCGCCGCCGACTTGCATACTGAGGGAGCCGATGAGGATGAACTTCGGCGGGCCCTGCGGCCAGTGCAAAACTCCATCCGCGACAGTCGCCGAACCAATGGCTATTGGATGAACTCGGTTCTTGATCGTTCCCAGGAACAGCCCGAGCGATTGCATTGGGCGCGGACTATCGTGGAGGACTTTAATTCCATCACCTTAGAGGAAATCAATGCCTTGGCCCGCGAGTTTCTCGACCCCGGGGAGGCTATTGTGGTGAAAGTTCTGTCCAGCGAGGCAGCCGATGAGTAGGGGGTAGATTTCGGGGTTCGTGCCTTTTAAGGTTCTACGTGGTCAAGGTCGTTCGACGGGCTCAGACCAAGGACTCCTGACCTCACATTTCCCGGACCCCCCATCGAAAATTTCAAGTTGTTTTTGAATAAAGACGAAAGCGCAAGACGATAGGCTCTGCTCTGATAAATCGTGTGAAACGGCAAATGAAACCCTTTTCGCGAGAGAATACCGGCAAGTCATAG
>JAIUMY010000001.1 GCA_022565335.1 Opitutales bacterium | reverse complement strand
GTGGAAAAGGGTCGGCCATTTCCGTTTTCCGAAGTGTTGCGAGCAGGGGCGCAAGGCCCCCGTTCGCTTTTTTTGCCTCAAGCGGGGACCTTGTTGTTCTCCGAAGTATTTTGATTCTTCCTTTCCGAGGAAATTCTTGCGAATTATCATAGAACTCACAGCCTTGGAGGATGGCTTTTGATTTTGATGAAATTATTGACCGGCGGAACACCGGCAGCGAGAAATGGCAGCCGTTTGAGGATGGCGATGTTTTGCCGATGCCGGTGGCCGATATGGATTTCCGCTCGCCTCCCGATTTATTGGAGGCGTTGCAGCGGAAAGTTGACCACGGGGTTTTTGGCTATGCCCAACCGACGGCCAGTTTGGTGGAGACGATCGTTACCACGTTCCGGGAACGCTACCAGTGGGAGATCCGGCCCGAATGGATTGTCTGGTTACCCGGCTTGGTCAGTGGTTTGAATGTGACCTGTCGGGCGGTGGGAGAGCCTGGCGATGCGGTGCTTACCCTAACGCCGGTGTATCCACCCTTTCTGACCTCTCCGGGGAATATGAAGCGCGATTTGCAAACCGTTCCCATGGTCGAGAAGGGGGAAACCTGGGAAATCGACTGGGAGGGTTTGGAACGTGCCCGGACCGCGAAGACCAAACTCTTCTTGCTCTGCCAGCCGCACAATCCCATGGGAAAGGTCTTTCCCCGTGAGGATATCGAACGGCTGGCGTCTTTCTGTCAGGAGCATGGCATTGTTTTGTGTTCCGACGAGATTCACTGCGACCTCATTCTGGACAACCGTCCTCACCAGCCGACGGCGTCACTATCCCCGGAAATTGCCGATTCGACGATCACCCTTATGGCCCCGAGCAAGACCTACAACGTGGCCGGGTTGGGGTGTGCTTTTGCGATCATTCCCAATCGCGAATTGCGCCTGAAATTTGAAAAAGCGAAAATTGGCATTGTTCCTCAAGTCACCGTTTTTGGGTATGCGGCCTGTGAGGCGGCTTACAAGTATGGGGAAAGTTGGCGACAGGAACTCCTGGCCTATTTGCAGGGAAATCTGGCTTTGGTTCAGGACTTTATTCGCTCCGAAGTTCCTCTTTTGCGGACGTATGAACAAGAAGCCACCTATTTGAGCTGGATTGATGCCCGGGAATTGGGTTTGCGTGATCCCGCCGCCTTTTTTCAGGAACGCGGGTTGGCGCTCTCCAACGGAGCCTTTTTCCAGGGCCCTGGTTTTGTCAGACTCAATTTTGGCTGCCCCCGCAAAACTCTGGAGGAGGGACTCACCCGACTCAAGAAAGCGGTTGATGGCCGGTGATTATTTGGTTCTGAGATCGGAGCGACGCAGTTCGGAAGGTGGCGAGTCCAGTCCCCCGGGGGGACCAGGCGACTTGGGCAGGTATGCTTTTCCCGGTTTTGGACCAATGCCCCCGTTGCCTAAAGTGCTTCCAAGACACCAGGAGTGTTGCGCGCCCCGCTAAGGCGGGATTTCGCTGTGGCTCAACAGAAGTGAAGTCCCCGCTCGCGGTGGAATAGGGGCGACATTTCCGTTTTCCGAAGCATTGCGCACAGGGGCACAAGGCCCCCGTTCGCTTTTTTGTGCCAAGCGGGGACTTAGTGTCCCCGCGTGCGGTGGAAAAGGGGCGACATTTCCGTTTTCCGAAGTGTTGCGAGCAGGGGCGCAAGGCCCCCGTTCGCTTTTTTACCCCAAGCGGGGACCTTGTGTCCCTGCGCGGAGTGCTTCAAGTCAGGGACGTAAAGCACGCCCCATCCCTCTGTGCGGCCGCTTTCCCTGTCGCGCCGTAGCTTTAGCGAAGGCGGAAGCGGCCGCGTGAAAAGCGCCGGCTCCGCGAGTCTCTCGCGTTTATGACCAAGCGAGGGTGGCTGGAGGATCTAAACGAATGAATAAAGCCTCAGTGAGTCCTTTGTTGCCAAAAGGGGAATTCCCCTTCATTACTGGGATTCTATGAAGTTGGCGGGTTTTCAGGACTGGATGTTGGCCAACCCGGCCTTTATGCAAAAGCAGTGGCCGGAGGTGAGGAATTTCACCTCCAAGGAGGCGCTGGAAGAAATGCAAAAAGGCTTGGGGGCGGCGGTTTTTGAACGCATTCAACTGGCCCGGGAGGTAGACGAGACCCCTACGGTGGCGATTACCGGTCTCATCAACAGTGGAAAAAGTTCCTTGTTGGGGTTATTCCTTAGCCAAAACGGACGGGAGCGGTTGCTGCGGGGATTTGGTCAAAACCGGGGAACCCATCGCTTTACCTTATGGTTTCCCAGTCACTGGGCTGAAGATCAGGGTTTTCTGGAGAAGTTGCGGGAGAAAATGGCTCATCTCTTTGGTCATGATCCCGAGATGCTGGACCACCGTCCCTCCGTAGCGCATGACCAGCAACGTGACGCGAGTCGTTTGGGCATTCCTCTTCTGGCGGCCGATGGCGGGCTAAACCGCATGTGCTTTTCCCTTTTGGACTGCCCCGACGTGCAACGCAAAACCTCCTCCGAGAAAGAAGGGGAGAACCTGCGTCTGGCCATGCTCGAAAAGGCTTCGGAATTTTGCTCCGGAATTATCTTCGTGACCACCCGGCGGGATTTGGAGGTTCGTCAGGTTGATGAGATTCTCCACCGCGTGCCCGAGGCCAATCGCTTTTACGCCATCAACCTCTGCCGTCCGGAAGATGAGCCTATGGTCGTACGGGAAGAAGCCGAGAAGGTTTTTCGCCTCCGGGAGGGGGATGGCATCTACATCGCTTATGATTATATGATCGAGGAAAACCGCGGCCGAATTCCCCGTTGGGATTCTTTTCGGAATATGCCAACCTGGGAAAAAGCCGAGCGCGCGCTCCCTTGTTTTTTCTCGGTAAGCGAGGATCTCGCGGAAAACGTTGCCAGCCGGGTTGGTCAGGATCGTTCGTTGCTGGCTGTGGCTTCACGGATTGATCCGGAGGTTATGCGCCTCAAACGCCACCAGGAGCATCTGCGTCTGCTGGAAAAAGAATGGAATGCCGCTATTCGGGATATTCTGTCCTGGCTCGATAAGCAAAAACGCCAGACCAATACTGCGGTGGGTGAGTTGGTCGGGGAGTTCAGTTCTTTATTTGAGAGTGATGGGGAAGTGCGCATTATCGCCACCCGGCGGTTGGTGGCGGAAATGAATGAGAGCTTCATGCGTACCGCGCCCTGGCTAGTACGACCCTTTTGGAAATTGCGGGTTTTGACGGAGAAAAAAATCCGGGACTGGCTGACGGCCGGGGTGCGAGATTTGTTTCCCAATTCCCGTAAATCCGCCGAGGCGGTGAACCAGCGTTCGGAAAATCTGCGGGCGCAGACGGTGCCTTCCGAGAAAGTGGCCCGGAGTTTGGAAGACTGGGCGGAAAAGCGAGGCGTTTTGCTGGATCACGAAAAGGCCAAAGAGCTTGCGGTTGCAGTGATCAAAGAGTTTTACCTACAGGAAGAGTCTCCCATGACTCCGTCCGAGTGGGATGAGATTACCCGCGAGATTTGGAAGAAAGTGCCCCGTTGGAAGGCTGTGGGGATGGGCGCCGCCGTTTCTTTGGGACTGGGGGCTTTGTTTTTGGTCCCCTTGGATGGAGGGGTGGTTTCGTTGACGGCGGGGCAGTTGCTTTCGGTTCTGGGCTTGGGCGGAATTGCCTCGGCGGAGGTTTTGCGCTCGCAGCTAAGTCATTCGGTGGGGCTACAGCAAAAGGACCAGTTTCTGGCCGCTTTGGGGAAGGTTTTGCAATTGCCTCCGGAAAGTGAGGAATGGCCGTGGAAGAACAGTGAGAATTCCTCCCGAACCCCCGTTTCCTGGACCTTCGGAGCATCCGAAGACCTGCCTTGGAAGTTTTCCTGGTATAGCCTTTCACCGGCCGTATTGAAAAAGGTCTATCCTCTTTCCCTGGAATGACCCCGGGGGGTAAGTTTCTCGACGGGGATAAACCACTTTGGGTGCATGGCCGGGAAATCCTTTCGGATCGGGGACTTCAAATAACTTGCTGAAATCCAAAACCATGGCCTACAGGTGCCATTCCGCAGTCCGTGGGCTCTTGCTGAATTACTGGTGTTCCGACTATTTTTTTCAAGCGGGAAGGACAATGTGAGTTAAGATTGAAAAGGGCAGGATTTTTTCCTCTCCATCGTTGCCAGGAAGGTAGGATGTTCTTCTAGTGGGGGTATGGCGAATCAACTGGCGAATGAAAAAAGTCTTTATCTGCGGCAACACGCGGACAATCCGGTGAATTGGTATCCGTGGGGGGAAGAGGCCCTGAAACGGGCCCGGGAGGAGAATAAACCTCTTCTAGTGAGTGTTGGCTATTCAAGCTGTCACTGGTGCCATGTGATGGCCCACGAATCGTTTGAGAACGAGTTCATCGCCGACCTGATGAACCGGAACTTCGTTTGTGTGAAGGTGGATCGGGAGGAGCGTCCGGACCTCGATCAGATCTATATGGAGGCCGTGCAGATGGTGGCCAATCACGGGGGGTGGCCGCTCAATGCCTTTTGTTTGCCCGACGGGCGACCCTTTTTTGGAGGCACGTATTTTCCTCCGGAGGACAAGGGCAATGGCATGATTCCCTGGCCCCAGTTGCTGATGCGGATCAAGGATTACTGGGACCGGGAAAAGGATAAGCTGGAGGAAAATGCGGAGAACATTGTCCACAATCTGGGGGCCATGAATATGCCGAAGATCAGCGGGGCCGCAGTGATCGACGAGGCCGCGCTGACCAAGGCCGCGAAGTCTTTCAGCGAAAAACATGATGACGACTTCGGAGGGTTCGGTGAGGCGCCGAAATTCCCACCCGCGATGGCCTTGCGGGGGTTGTTGGAATACCAGCGTCTTTTGCAGAGCGGGAAGATTGAGGAGTCGGGTTTTTCTGAAAGGATCGATCAAATAGTCGAAACCACCCTCAAGGGAATGGCCCATGGGGGGCTCTACGACCAGGTCGGCGGTGGCTTTACCCGTTACAGTGTTGATCGGTTTTGGCTCATTCCCCATTTTGAAAAAATGCTCTACGATAACGGGCTGTTGCTCTCGCTGTATGTGCGTGGCTACCAGCGATACCGGCGCCCGCTGTATCGGGCGGTGGCTGAAGAGACGGTGGGGTGGATGCTGCGGGAGATGGATGCCCCCAGCGGCCTTTTTCATGCGTCCCTGGATGCCGATAGCGAAGGCAAGGAAGGCGTTTTCTACACTTGGACGCCTGCTGAGGTGCAGGCGGTTTTGGGAGAAGAGGAGGGGCGGGCATTTTGCCGGGCCTACAATATAACCGAGGAAGGAAACTTTGAGGAAGGGCGGAGCAATCCGGCCTTGGTGGAGCCCGATTTTGCCTCGCGGGAGAAATGGTCGGAAGCGCGGGGGAAATTGCTTGCGGCACGTGAGCAAAGAGTTCGGCCCGGGAAGGATGAAAAGGGCATTTTGTCGTGGAACTGTCTGGCTCTCGGGGCCTTGGCCGAGGCGGGCTTTTTCTTTGGACGGAATACATGGTGGGAGCGGGCCAGGAAAGGGTTCGACTTTATCCTCGAGCATATGCGTCAGCCCAACAACCGTTTGTACGCGCTTTGCGAGGACCGCCCGCGGCAGGAGGCGTTTTTGGATGACTATGCTTTTCTGGCGGAGTCTTTGCTTACTTTTGCCTCCCTTTCGACCGCGCGTGGGGAGGAATCCACACGGTATTGGGAAGCGGCAAAGGACTTGGTGGAGCAGGTCGAAAAAGACTTCGGGGATCCCGATGGGGTAGGGTATTATTTCACGGGAGAGCACCATGAAAAACTGGCCGCCCGCAAAAAGGAATGGTGGGATAATGCGACGCCCAGTGGCAATGCCTGCCTCTATCATGTGTTTACCCAACTCTATGCGTTAACCGGAGAGTCGCGGTATGAGGAAAGGGCCCGCAGCCTCCGGCGCGCTTATCCCGGATATTTGGTCAATGCCGCCCCCGCGATTCCCCATGCCTTTGCGGCCTTTGCCGCGGAGAGGGCGGGCATTGGTGTGCTCAAGATAAAGAATTTTGACCAGCATGACGAGTTGGCGGCTTTTTTGCGCGAGCATACCTGGCAAAAGATTCTGGTGGTGGCGGGGTCAGCGGAGGACCAGCCGGATGGATTGCAATTGTGCATCGGGCAAACCTGTTTACCACCGGCCCGTTCAGTGGCCGAATTGGCCGAACGCTTTGGCGCCTGAGAGGTCGGAGTGGTGAGGGAACAACACGCACCGGGAGGGGGCTCCTCCGAGCTTTCGCAGGCTGCCCCCCCAACGCGGGCGGGAGGCCCATTGTCTGAAGCGCTTGGTGTCCCGTTGGGACAAAAAATTGCGCAAGCTTCCATCTGTCGGCCTTTTGGCTATGGAGAACTGGCCATAAACGCGATCGATGGAGGGTGAATCTTTGCGGGGAAGATTTTATCTATGGTCGATTGGTTTGTTGACCACGAGGCAGCCGGCGAGCATGTCGTGGAGCCCTTGTTTTTTGGCGGTAAAAGCGACCATGATGAAGCCGATGAGGAAAATAAAGGCGGACAGGTACATACCGAAAAAGCGTCCGGAGGCACGGGCGAAACTGATCTGCTGCCCTTTTAGGTCGGTGACGACAATGCCCATGGCCATTTTGCCCAGGGTGGCTTGGCGATGGGAACTTTCCAGCAGGCCATGGTAGAGCCAACCGATGAGAACGCCCACCATATTACTGAGTAATTCCACTCCTTCGTGGGAAGCTCCGCTTCCGGCGGCGGCGAATCCCAGGAAAGCTCCGGCAATCAGGCCGATAGGCGCTAAGACAAATCCGTCGATAATGGCGGCGACCACGCGTTTCCAAAAACCGGCGTAACCGGCAAAGGAAGGGTTTGTTTCAAAATCTTCGGAAGAGGGTTGGGCCATGCCCGGGGCATGGGTAATCACCGGAGGATCTTCGGCGGTTGGCCGCAGGGTCGCTTCCTGAAAAAGACTTGCGAATTCCGAAACCTGTCGGGCTGGTTGCCAGTCGGGCAGGCCCGCGGTCCAAACCAAAGTTTCCCCAGAAAGGTGGTTCGACTGAAGCATTCCCCGCAGTTCGCTTTCCGAAACGGGCCCTTGCTGCTGATTGTTAGGGGCAAAATACCATTCTTTTTCCGACATAGAATGAGTGTTTATTAATTTTGCCCGGGAATCAAAACAATCTTAATCTTACGGGGAGGACGAAAAGGTCCGTTGCAGCGCGGAGGAGGTTTCGTGGGGTGGTTCCCACCCAAGATCGTGGCCGGCCTTTTGGCAGGAGATTTCCAGAGAGCCCAGCAAGCGGTCGGCCACGCCTTTTTTGCCCACCAGGGCCAGCATGGTTTTCAGGAGGAACGGAGGAACCGGGAGAAGACTGGGAGAGAGATTTTGCGCTTTGGCGAGGAGCTCCAAAAGTTCCCTGGTGGAAACAGGCGAGGGGTCGGCCAAATGAAAGACCTGGTTTTTGGTCGCTTGGCTTTCATGCAGGCAGCAGCTAAGGAAGTTTACCAGGTTTTCCGTGGCCAGAAGGCTGCGGCGGTTATTGCGGATTCCGCCAAAAGGGAGGGGGTATGGTTTTTTGACAAGGTTGGCCAGGGCCGGCAGGTTCCCTTTCATTCCCGGCCCGTAAAGCAGGGGAGGGCGGATGATGGTCCAGGATAAGCCCCGCTTGGGGGCTTCGGATTGGATCAGTTCTTCGGTCTCCCTTTTGGAGATCCCGTAAGGATCCTCGGGATGGATAGGGCTGTGCTCGTGTAAAGGGTTTCCGGGTTGACTGGATTCCCCGACCGCTTTGATGGAGCTGAGGTAGATGAGACGTTTTACCTTTTTTTGTTCCGCGGCCTCCAAGAGTCCGCGGGTTCCCTCGACATTGACTTTGCGGTAGGCCGGCAGGGCTTCGTTGGCTTTTTCCCCCATAACGTGGGCCCGGGAGGCCAGGTGAATGATGGTTTCGACGCCATCGGGAAAATTTTCCCAATTATTGGACTTACTTAAATCCGGGGCAGGCCAAGACTGGATTTCAGGGGATTCAGCAAAGGGCTGGCGACTGGCGGCGATTACCGTTTGGTTTTCATTTTGCGCCAGATATTTGACAACCAGTCGCCCGACAAAGCCATTTGCTCCAGTGATAAGTAGACTTCCCATGAGTCTGATAAAGGCATTATCGCAGGAAACTGGCAAACAAGAAGGATGTCGGGCCAAGCGGCGTGGCGCTCCTTCGGGGTCTTCAGCTTTTCGGCAAAGTTGTTTTATTCGTTACTTCCCCGAAAAAAAGACATTGTCATAGGCAAATTTACTTGTTTTTCTTCTCCTATGAATTACATCAAGATCCTAGGGGAAAGCAAAAAAGAATGCCAACCGTTGCATGATCTTTTGGTAAAAGAAATCGAGAATCTCGATTTGGAGGAGGCGTTTGAGGTGACTTGGGTCAATGATGTCAACAGTATCGTATCTTTTGGCGTGATGATGACTCCGGGACTGGTGATCAATGAAGATGTGAAGTCCTGTGGTTATCTTCCCCCGAGAAACGATCTTCGGCGGTGGTTGGAATCAGAGGTGGAGATGGCTCGATAAGGGTTGGGTTTTTTGGGGAATCAGCCTCGGTGGTGCTGGAGGCACTTTGGGCGATGGAGGTTTGCCGGGGTCTTCTAAAGGGAGTGTAAGATTTGGGAATAGAGGGGAAAAGATTTTTAAATAGTCGCCACCAACCCCCGATTCTTGTTGTCGATAGGACAAGATATGAGTTAACTTTCCCAATTTTTACTCTATGGCAAAAATGACACCAGCAGATGAGGCGCCTGCGCCCCAAGCCAAAGACGGCAAGAAGTGGCGTATGGGGAAAGCCCGTCCTTCGGCCCATAGGGGGCCGTTGTGGGATGTGATTCACTTCTTCGGGAACCTGAAGTTGGCGATGTTTCTCTTCCTGGTCATCATTGTGGCGAGTCTTATCGGGATCACCGTGGAAAGCTCTTACGATGATCCCTTCATTGGTCTGCGCATTGCCCGGGCCTACGTTTACGAGGCGCCGTGGTTTAATGTGTGGATCATTCTTCTATGCATAAACCTCTTTTGTGCGGCCTTTACCCGCTGGCCCTGGAAGAAACAGCATACGGGCTTTGTCGTGACCCATGCGGGGATCATCATTTTGCTGACCGGGGGAATGATCGGACGGCAGTTTGGCTATGAGGGATCCATTCGCCTGTTGGAAGATGGGGAACCCACCACGCAATTGACGAAAGCCGATTTTGGCATTCAAATCTGGGATTTGCAGGGAGGTGGAGCGTGGACCCTGGATTTTCCCATTGATTTGCGAATGCCCCGGGAAAGCCGCAAGATGTATGTTCCGGTGCAAGGAACGTTCTATCGTGGTGAGGGAGCAGAGCCTGCGGGAACCGGAACAAGGATACTTGACCAGCTGTTCCAACGAGAGCCCAGTGAGCCAACCCTGGTCTTTGACCGGTATTCGGCGAGTTTGGAACAGATCCGCGAGTTGAGGCCTGAACCGGGAAGTGGTAATCCGGGGATCGCTTTCCGCCTCGACAGCTTTATGCTTTCGGGCATGGGGGCGGATATGCGGGAAGATCAATTCATGATTACCGAACCGGCGGAACATTCCTTTTTGGATTTGGCGGGCCAAGCCTCAATTGTTTTGGTTGAGGAGATTCACGATGACAGCACGGTGAGAACGGGCATTGGCAATATCCTGCAAATTGCGCCGGCGGGAGAAGGGGCGGTGCGCTATCAGGTCTCGACCCGTCGCGGGGAGACGAGGACGGGGCGTTTGGAAGTTGGGGAATCTCTGGAAACGGGCTGGGAAGATTTTGTTTTCACCCTGAACGCGGCTTATCCGGAAGCCTATTTCCGCGATGAATTGGTGAATTACGAGGACGACGGGGAATGGCATCCGGATATCAATGAGGAAACACTGATGACCGGGGTTCGGGGGTATCTGGCCTTGCCGGATGGCCGGCGGAGTGAACCGGAATGGTTTTTGCCGGGGAGCCATCATCGCATCACCATCGACAACGTGGAGACCCGCTTCATCTATGGGCGTAGAATTAAAGAACTCCCTTTTACCGTAGAACTGGACAAATTTACCGTTACTTGGGATGAGGGAACCACCAACCCGGCTTCCTATGAGAGTATTCTCACCTTCCGTGACCCGGCTACCGGGGAGACTCTTACGGCTTCTTGCAGTATGAACCGGCCGGCTTCTTTCCCTCCGGAGTTTTGGCGTCAATTTGTCGGCAATACCTATAAATTCTCCCAAGCCGGATGGAACCCGGATGATTTGACCGAAAGTAGGGTGCAGGTGCTCTATGACCCGGGCTGGTTGCTCAAGTGGATTGGTTCCCTGGTCATGGTCGCGGGCGTGGTCATTATATTCTACATCCGTCCTTACCGGAATCGGCGTCCGGAAGATCGGGTGGCGGAGAAACTCCGCGAAAAGCGCCGTTCGCAAAACGCCGTTCTGGCTTCTCCAAAGGCCGAAGGTGGTTCTCCGGAAAATCCGGAAAAATCAGCTGAATCCGCAGTGCCGAAGAAGGCGAAGTCTGAGGAAAAAGAAAAGAAAATCTCCGAATCTGTACTGAATCGCTAACCCATTTACCTTCTCTCTCATCAAATGAAAAAACATCGGATCCCGTTGATTGGATTACTTGCCTTTGGTTTTGCTATTATGGCGTCATTCGCCTCTCTCTCTGCCGCCTCAACGCCGGCTTGGCCGGAACTGGACTACGGACCGGTACGAGATATCCAAGTGCACCGGGGCGGCGAAGTGGTTCCTTTGGGGACCCTTTCCGACGAATTATTTGCAAAGGTGGTGGGAGAGTCTTCGTTGAGCTTGGCCGATGGTCGGGCGTTGACTCCGGAAATTTTACTTACGTCGCTGTGGCTGAGTGACCAGGATTGGGGAATTGCCCCGCTTTTTCGGCTTCCTTCGTCAGAGCTGCGTGAGGCTTTGGGAGTTCCCGCAGATCAAGAGCGCCTCGCTTTCCGCGAGGTGGTGGAAAATGAACGGTTTCTTGAGCTTTTGACTGAACTGCAAGAGTACATGGAGGAGAATCAGGGGCATTTGCACGATGATCTTTTGGGGGACCTTTACCAACTTCATCAGGCTTTGGAGATGTATCATGGGGTGGCCAGTGGGCGACTGATGAAAATCGTCCCTCATCCCCGCGACCCTTCCCGGGAATGGGTGACCATCGAAGAGGGTGCCCGTTTTTACAGTGAGGATCAATTGGAGCCTTTGCAGATGGTTTATCTGGGACTCGGGCTGTTTTATCAATCGCCTGCCTTACAAGAGGAAATGTCTTTCGGCGAAGCGGCGCAGATCCTGCGGGCGGAGCAGGAAAAGTTGATTCCTGAGTCCACTTCCCGGGCCCCGGAGATGATGTCCGACGGCGTGGTGGCGACCGATGGCCAGGAGCGGCCGATGAGCACTTTGCATACCGGTGCTTTGGCAGTGGATTACGAGGAGGAAGAAAGCGGGATTCCGGATTGGCCGGAGCTGGATTTATCCGAGGTTGAAACGGTTATCGTGCAGCACGGTGGTCGACGTAAACCCATGCTCACCCTGGCGAATGAGACTATGCTCTCGTTGAGTGGTCGCCGGGCTTTGACCCTTGAGGGGCGACGTCTTGATGCGATGACTCTGATCACGGGCTTTTGGCTGGGGGATATGGATTGGAGCGATGCACCGGTGATTTTGATCAATGAGGTCGAGGTCAAGGAGGCCCTGGGGCTGGAAGTGGTCAGTACGACGTCCCGTTTTTCCTATCGGGAGATTTTTGACAATCCTCATTTCTCTGGATTGTTGGCGGATTACAATGATCATCTGCGGGAAAATCGAGGGGAACTTGTCGATGATTTCTATGAGAATTTGGGCAATCTTTTTCAGCGTTTGCAGATCTTCCGTTCGATGGCGACCGGAAGTCTTTTTCGGGTTGTTCCTCATCCCACCGAGGAGCGGGGAACCTGGGAGTCGATGCAAACCGGACATCGTTTGTACAGTAGCTCCGAATTTCAGCCGTTGCGACGCGCTTTTCTGCAATTGCAGGGGATTTATGAAGATGGCGAAGAAGGGCGTTCGACCACCTTTGTCGAAGCGGTGGCCCAGTTCAAGGAGGCGCAGGCGGCAATGGCTCCGGACCGGATGTTGACCCCAATGGCGGTTCGTACGGAGATTCTGTATGAAACCTGGATGCCCTACCGATGGGCGGCGGCATTTTCTTTCCTGTCGGCCTTGTTGATTGGCTTGTCGTGGTATAAAGGCCGGCGTTTCGGCATCATCGGGGGACATGCTCTGGCCGTCTCGGCGCTTCTTCTGATGATTCTCGGGATGGCTGCCCGGGTGATCATTTCGGGCCGGGCACCGGTGACCAATATGTATGAAACGGTGCTTTGGGTGGCCTTGGGGGCCTTGTTGTTTGCGCTTATTTTTGAGTGGCGGTACCGGGCCCGGTATTTTCTGGTCAGCGCGGCCCCGCTAGCCGGATTTATGCTTATATTGTCGGAAAGTGCACCGGTCATTCTGGATCCGACAATCGCTCCATTGGTACCGGTTTTACGGGACAACTTCTGGTTGACCACTCATGTTTTGACGGTGACCATCAGTTATGCGGCCTTTGCGTTGTCCTTTGCGCTGGGGCATTTTATCTTAGGCAAACAGATCCTCAGGGGCGGAAAACTTTCCATCAATGAGGAGCTTTACACTTATATCTACCGGACTTTACAAATCGGGGTGGTTTTATTGCTTACCGGTGTTCTTTTGGGAGCTGTTTGGGCAAATTATTCCTGGGGGCGGTTCTGGGACTGGGATCCGAAGGAAACGGCGTCGCTGGTCGCTTTGTTGGGGTATATCGCAGTGCTGCACGGACGTTTTGCCGGATGGTGGAAAGGTTTCGGGTTCACGGTTGGTGCGGTTGTCGGTTTTCAGGGAATCATCCTTTGCTGGTATGGGGTGAATTTCATTTGGGGGGCCGGCCTGCACAGTTACGGTTTTGGCTCTGGAGGCATTGGCTTTATGGTGGGGTTTGTACTTTTCGAAGCGGCCTTTGTTACCTTGGCGCTCTTGCGTCGCTATGTGTGGACCAGCCCGTTTATCGGGTCAGATAAAACGCCTCCGACCGGGGGGACACCCGCTTCTTCCTCGGTGGTATCGTAAAGCGGTCCTTTGATGAAACCTCTTTCACTGGCAGCGCGTTGTTTGGGTGGGCCAGGCCAGGGCCCCCCGCTGGTCATTCTGCATGGGATGCTGGGATCGTCCCGGAATTGGGCAACCGCTGGCGCTGAACTGGCGGGGCGATACCAAGTTTGGGTTTTGGACTTACGCAATCATGGGAGTTCTCCGCATGATCCGGTTCATTCCTACGAGGCAATGAGTGCGGATTTGGAGGCCTTTCGCGTTGAGCAGGGATGGTCGCAAATGGTGCTTCTCGGACATAGCATGGGGGGGAAGGCTTCGATGCGCTATGCCGTGGATCACCCGGAAAGGGTTTCCACGCTGGTGATCGTGGATATTGGCCCCGGCGATCATGACCCCTACCATGCGAGGGAGGTCGAGGCGTTGGCCGGTTTACCTTTGCCTCTCCTGCAAAATCGTCGGGAGGCGGATGAAATCCTGGCCAAGGATATTTCCGATTGGGCGATGCGTCAGTTTCTGCTGACCAATTTGCGGCGTCGCGGGAAGGCATGGGAATGGCAGGTCAATCTTCCGGTATTGCGGGAGAATTTGGTTTCGCTGGCAAAATCCCCTTTGGCTTCGGAAGATCGATTCAAAGGGCCCACCCTGCTGGTTCGCGGGGCGGAAAGTACGTTTGTCAGTGAGGCTGAGGTCCAATTAGCCGAAAAATATTTCCCTGCTCTCAAGGCGATAACCATTCCTGCCGCGGGTCACAATGTGCACGTGGACAACAAAGGGGCTTTCGTGCAGGCAGTCCGCGGCTTTCTGGAAAAATGAGTAGAATAAAACCAGAAGGGACAACCCTGTTGACGTTCAGGTGCTCTCGTCATTTGACAGATAAGGGTCTTTCCTCAAACTGAAAGGATCATGAGTTATCAGGAAGACCGATCTAGCTGGTTCGCGGGGCAGGGGCTTTGGGAGCACATCCCTGCGGAAGACTGGCGTAATTGGACGTGGCAGTTGAAAAACCGGATTACCCGGGTGGAGCAGCTTGAAGATTTGATGGAGCTTACTCCTGAAGAGAAACAGGGATGCTACTTTGCTAATAAAAAATTGGCTTTGGCGATCACGCCATACTTTTTCAATTTGGTCGATACTGAAGACCCGCATTGTCCGATCCGGCGGCAGGTGATTCCCCGGGTCGAGGAAATGACCACCTCGCCCGAGGAAATGCTCGATCCTTGCGGGGAAGACGGCAATATGCCGGTCCCGGGGTTGGTACACCGGTATCCGGACCGGGTTCTGTTTTTAGTCACCGACCGTTGTGCAGCCTACTGCCGCTACTGTACTCGCAGTCGTCTGGTGAGTAACAGCCAGGGGTATGATTTTCATCCCGAATTTGAGCAAGGTTTACGATATATTGAGAGTCATCCGGAGATCCGGGATGTCCTTCTCAGTGGAGGCGACCCCTTGCTCTTGGCGGACCGCAAACTGGATTATCTGTTGGGACGCTTACGGGCCATTCCGCATTTGGAGTTTATCCGTATCGGATCGCGGATTCCGGTGTTTTTGCCGCAGCGCATTACACCTGAACTAGGGGATATTTTTGACCGTCATGGACCGATTTGGATGAGCATTCATGTGAATCACCCCAAGGAGTGCACCCTCGAACTCAAAGAGGCCTGTGACCGGCTGGCCAAGGCAGGGGTGCCCCTGGGCAACCAATCGGTTCTTCTGAAAGGAGTTAACGACGATGCCGGGATTATGAAATCCCTGGTGCACCGCCTCCTGCGGATGCGGGTTCGGCCCTATTATTTGTATCAATGCGATCTGATCACCGGAAGTTCGCATTTGCGGGTCGATCCTCGCAAGGGGTTGGAAATTATTGAGTCGCTTCGTGGTCATACTACCGGGTATGCCATTCCCCAGTTTGTCGTTGATGCCCCCGGCGGTGGCGGAAAAGTCCCGCTCAACCCTGAGTACGTGAAAAAAATTACCGACGAGGAGTTGGTGGTGCGGAACTTTGCCGGAAAGGAATACCGTTATCCCTTGAAAGCCGGAGTGGGCCAGTTGAGCCAACAAGACAAAGCCGATCTTGTCGAAGCTCAATATATTGATTGAGCGGCCCTAACCGCACAGGGGGTTGTTGGTGTTTCCATCCTTGCCGTCTCCACCGTCTATTCTTTAGCATCAATCCTATGCCCGTAACTGAGCCGGAAACCAAAACCGAGGCCAAGACCTCCCTTCAGCCACCTTGGAAAGTAATCGTCATGAACGATCCGGTCAATCTGATGAGCTATGTGGTTTTGGTGTTTCGAAAGGTTTTTGGTTTTGATGAACCCAAAGCGCGTAAACACATGTTGGAGGTTCATGAGCAAGGCCGTTCGGTTCTTTGGGCCGGGCCGCGGGAAGTTGCGGAAAACTATGTGTATCAACTGCACCAATGGCAATTGAATGCCTACCTGGAAAAAGATGAAGAAAATTGAGGTTAAGCTGCACCGTTCCCTTGTTGCTCCCTTGTTGGATTATTTGCGCGAGTTGGCGGCGAATTCCAAGGGGGGCGGTTTCCCTCCGCAGGTGAAGGAAAACCAGAACCTCGATCCCGAGATGGTGGAGATGTGGGAACAGGAATTGCGGAACCTCGGCGGAGATGATCGCAAGCAGTTTTTCCAGTTGTTCGACGGCCGCTTTATTGAAAGCGGCACCATTCACCTGGACGAGCAGCAGGCTTCGGCGGTGTTACGGGCTACGGCGTGGTTTCGCTTGCAAATCCGTGAAAAAGACTTAGGCGAAGTGCCGGAAGAAATTCTCGAGCAGGGAGACCTTTCCTTGAAAGGAATGAGTGAAAATGAACAAAAAGGATATTCCGCGTTTGTTTTCCTCGCTGCGTTGCAGGAACTCATTCTTGAGCATCTCGAGCCAAGATAAAGGGGTTCAAGGGAAGCGAGGAAAAGTTAAGATTACCAAAATATTGTCGAAGGAGAGAGGGGGTAAGATTGGCGACGGACTTAATTCGTGCTCATTTCGGGCGGGGAGGGCCACTGTTTTACGTAGAGATCGCGTTGGGGGTAGGGAATTTCGATTCCGTTCTTTTTAAAACTGTGCCAGATGGCTTTGTTTACCTCGGAGACAAAGGCGTTGGGGCGGGGTTGGAGGGCTTCGCTCCATACGCGGAGTTCGAAGTTCAAAGAGGAATCCCCGAATTCCAGAAAGCGGACCGCCGGAGGGGGAGAGGGTAGGGCATTGGGGCAGTTGGCGGCGGCTTCGAACAGGGCTTTTTCGACTTTTTCAATATCGCTTTTATAGTGAACTCCCACGGGAATTCGAAAGCGAATACGATTGTCGTTGTGACTGAGATTGGTAATCCGGTTATCAACAAATTGGGAGTTTGGAACAATAATATCGATATTGTCATTGGTTCTGACCGTAGTGCTGCGGGCGCGGATTCCTACAACCGTTCCCTGTAGATTGTCGATCTCAATGCGGTCCCCGATTTTGATGGGCCGCTCGGTTAGAAGGATGAGTCCCGAGACGAAATTATCGGCTATATTGCGGAGACCAAAACCAATACCGAAAGACAGGGCACCAGCGATGACCGACAGGGTCGCCAGATTAAAGCCTGGCAAAGCGATGGGCAGAATGGTCAGGAGTCCGATAAAGAGAATCGCATACCCAATGAGGGCTGCGGTGGCCAGGCTTGCACCGTGGCTCAGACCGATGCGGGGAAAAACCCGGCGGGCGAGGAGACGTTTCAAAAACCTGCTGGCAAGCCAAACCAAAATAAAGAGAACCAAACCGCTGAGGAGGGAGGGGATGGTTATGGCGAAACTCCCCATGTCAAAGGTGGTGCTCCAGAGGGAATACCACCAAGGGTCTTCGGTCGGTTGGATGGTCGCAATGAGGGAATTCATAAAAAGAAAGAGGTTTGGGCAAGAAAGAGTCGGTAGGGAAAATATGACGCCTTGTGGAGATTAGGCAAGATTTTGCCTTTCGCACGGCCGCTGAAGCGGTTGCGCGGAGAGAAGAGGGAGGGCGTTACATAAGCCTGGCGCTGAAGTACTTCGCGTCCCGTCGCGATGGGATTTCGCAAACTCAACCGAACATCGAAGCACCCGCTTTGGGGCAAAAATAAGGAAATGAGGCCTTTATGTTCCTGAACGCAAATCTCTCATTAAACGATGTTCTTTACGAAGAAGGGGCCAGTATGGCTCCCACCATTCGTCGATATCAAGACTTGACCCTGGCGCAAACATATGGTTGTTTTAATGTATGAAACCCATTACCGTCAATGTGTCAGAATCCACCTACCGGGAATTTAAGGAACAAGCCCGTCGGCAGGACCGTAAAACGGCTGAACTGATACGGGAAGCGATGGAATTTTACCGCGAAAAGAAAATTCGGGAGATGGAATCCCGGAGTTTACGGGAACTCCAGTCCGAATCCGTGGGGCGAATCCTCACTCCGCTGGAGAGCGATAACGACATTCTCGGGGAAATGATCCACCTTTAATTCGGATGCAATCCAAAAAGCTTTCCCTGATTGGCATCGATACGCCCTTTCTCATTGCCCACACCGTGCAGGAGCATCCCGAGCATAGGCTAGCCGTGAACTGCTGCGAAAATCTTTTGCACCACAATCATACATTTGCGCTCTGCTCCACTGTCATCGATGAATTTTTGCATGTTGTGACGGACCCTAAGCGTTTTGAAATCCCGCTAACGATGTCCCGGGCGATTCAGCTTGCCCGGATTTGGACAAACAGTCAGGAAACCGTTTTGTATGCTGCCACTGAGGCGAGCCTGCGACAACATTTCGACTGGATGATCGAACACCGGCTGGGACGCAAACGTATCAATGACACGCGGATCGCCTCCATTTATATCACCCACGGCATTACCCGCCTTCTCACCTCCAATAGTCGAGATTATTCGATTTTTGGTGTTTTCGAGACCCTCGACATGAATGATTACTCCTCAGAGTATGGAACGCCGTAGCCGCCGACCAACACTCCAAAGACTTACGTCTTCGGTACAGGATTGATGGAGAATTTTGAACTCATCGGGTTGAATCAATAATTGATGAAGCAGGGAGTCGAAATGCCGGGTCACCTTTTTGTTTTCCTCGTTTACCTCCCAAACGATTTCCCCGTTAAAGGTTTTCGTTTCCACCTCGAACTTACGGGGAACCTGTACCACTTCCCAACCATTCGCCAAGCTCAGTTCGAACGCCACCCGTACCCGGTCGTGCCAAAGAAAAGCCGGAAATTCGAGGTCTTTTTGATCCCCTGCCGATGGAAGAAGCCAATCCACCTTTGGCCAACCCAGATTCGAAATCTCCCCCAACGAAGGAATAGTGTCCGGACTAAAGAAAAACGGGCGAAGGCCGAAACTCCGCCCGTTTGTTTCCGCAAAAACAAAATCGACGAGTTCCGCCTGCTCGATGAAAAAGCGGACCTATCGTTCCACTTCACGGTGTAAATTCTCGCGGTCTTCGCTCACGAAACGGGACTTCATCATGCTTGCATAAAAAGCGTCGGACGAAAGGTCCATCCAACCCGATAACTCGCCCTCCGCCGACAATTCCACATCGAAACGGTAGTCCGATTTGCCCGCATCCGAAGGAGGAGTACGGGTCAAATCCCCTTCTGCTCATCCGTGTCGATGATCAGAACATCACGATCCGCCAGACTCGGCGATCTCGGATTCCAGTTTAGCCAGCCGGGCAAGGATGTCCGACGGGGCTTCGTGTTCCACCGCCTCATCGCGCACAGCCGCATATATATCCTCCGGAGCCTTTCCCTTGAAGCGCGACCACCGCAAATGATCCTGATCCGGGCGGAAGATCGGGACTTGGTTAGCCGCGGAGGGCACCGGGGACGAAACAGCTATATTCTTGCGGCGGAAACAATGCCTCATTGAAAAACCAAAGTTCCGATGGATTGGGCGGGGAGGATGACTTCGAAAGGTTCTTGGTTCGACCGGCGCATATGCCCTTGGCTTGCGAGATCGTCATCGGCCGTGGTCAACCACGCCGTAACGAGGGAAAGCTCGGTGGGGATATTATCCAATCGCAACCCCCGGGGGAATTCCCCCTCGTTGATGGCCACGATAGTTACTTTTCCCCGGCCCTGGAATGCGGAAAGCCGCACCTCGCCCGAGGGATCTTCGTAGTCGAGGTGAATCCGCTGGTCTCCGGGACGGACAAAGCGGGCAAACTGACCTATGCCATAGCCGCGTTTTAAAACCTTGAGCTCACCCTCTTCCGGTTCGCTCCCGGAATAGGCGCCGCTGCGATCCGCCATAATCGTTTCATTATTGCTGCCGTCGTTGCTGGTGGGGACAAACCACCACCAATGCCAGGCGCTGCCGTTGGCCTTGGTGAGAAAGCGATGAATGTGTTTCGCCCAAACCAGAGCATCCTCAATGGTATCGGTATTGGTCTCGCCGGAAAACACATCCGAGATTTCGGTCTGCCAAATCGTTTTATCGGTATCGACCTCGTCGGGGTAGCGGGTATCCTTGCCGCTGTTAAAAAAATCATACGACCAGTCGTAATTATGAAAGGCAAGGATATCGACATCAGGATGGTCGTAAAAGGCTTCCCAGCCATTCTGGCGGTGCCAATCCATGAGTTCCGGGGCCACGATGGGGAAATCTTCGTAGCCCGCGGCGTCCAGGGTGGGCCGGAGGTTCTGCGCAATAAAGTCGTAGAGTTCCTGCGGTTCCCAATCCATCGACTCATTACTGCCGAACCGATAATCCGGCTCGTTCTGCGGTGAAATCGCGTAGAGATCGATGCCTTGCCCGTTCGCCCAAGTGATAAAATCCCGCAAATTCTCCGCATAGGTGGGGTATTCTTCCTTCTTCAAAGAGCCCTCTCGATGTCCGTGCTCGCCTTTGGGGTCCTCCTTCAAGTTCTTATTGGCGCTCCAGGGAGAGGCCCAGACCCGGGCTCCCCGCTCCTGGGCTTTGAGGGCGGCCCGCCATTCCCAGGAATTGGGTGTGACCGTGCCGTCCTCATCGGTATTGCGGAAATTGATCCGAATGCGGGCGAGGGAAAAGCCGAGACCCTGGGTCTCGTCAAAGAGGAGGTCGGCCAATTCCTCGGTGATATTTTGGGCGGTATAGGCGAGGCTGGCTCCAAAGCCATCGATCTCTTGGTAGACGATTTCCTTTTGCAGCGTTGCGGTAACGGCATTGGGAAACGGTTCGGCACCTTCCTCCACTTCGGCCCGTACCCGATAGAAACCACGTTGTGAAGGCTGGTCGCCATTGGCGCTCTGGTCGTGTCGGACCAACTGCCAGGAGCCCAGTCCTTCCTGGTGAGGGATCTCCTTTTCGGCGATAAGCTCCTCATTTCCAAGGGAAGCCCATTCCTGGAGGTCCTCACTGAACTCCACGCGCCATTGTAGCATGGGGGCAGGGGGGAGGGTGTGCAGCCAGAATTCCGGTTGTTTTTGCCCGGAGGAGGTTTTGGCTATGCGTAAGCCATCCGGCGCTTGTTGTCCGCGCGCCAGATTGCGCGCTCCGAAGAGGGGTCGGTAGGCAATGGGGTTGGCGCGAATGACCTCCTCGTAGGAATGGCCCAGGCGGATGCGATCATAGACCGTTTGGCCCCCGACATTTCCTTTGCGAATCCATAACTTCGATAAGGATTCCAAGCCCGTCGCCAGCTCCGCCACACTGTCCCACTTTGCTGGCCGGCGATGGTCCGGAGGATTGACGGAAATGGCCACCCGGTCGAGCTCACCGGCGGCGGAGGCCCGTTCTATTTTGCCGATAATCAAATTGGGTTGATCTTCCCGATAGGCAATTTCGTCGCCTTCGGCCTGTTCGGAAAATCCGCCCTCGTCTCGGGCCCTTGCCGCATAGACCAAGGGGCTACGGGATTGGCGAAAGCCCAGGGAAGGATCGTCGGCATCGTTATCGCCAAAGGCAAACCAGCCGAATCCATTTCCTCCCAGGTCCTGGGTGAGGACGCTGAAGTAGAGGGTCTCCCCAGGACCGATTTGCAAGGATTTTGGAAGTTCATAGACGGCGCGTGGCTGACCACTGCCGGAGCGCACGAGAAGAGAAAAATCCCCTCCGTCCTTATCCAGGAAGGCGTTGCGATAGCGAAATTCGTCGGATGAAGAGGAAATTTCGCTGACCGGGATGACGACAAAAAGCTCGTCATCAGCCGGTTCTTCAGGGTCACTTGGCGGGGTTTCGCTGCGGGTGAAGGACCAGTCGCTTTGGGGAAAGAGATCACCTTCCGCGTAATCGAAATCCTCGGCCCAAGAGGCCATGAGAAACGTGGGGAGGGTGAGTGCGAGCGCGGCAATAAGGGGCAATTGGCTTTTCAGCATAGGAAAAAAGCATAACCGAAAAGGGCGAAATATGAAACAAAAATTTCCCTTTAATACCTGGGCAGGGAAGGGTCGATCTCGCGGGCCCAGGCATCGATGCCGCCCGCGATGTTGGTCACTGTGGAGAATCCTTTTTGGCGCAAAAACTGGGTCACCCGCAAACTGCGCATCCCGTGGTGGCAATGGACCAGAATGGTTTTGTCCCGGGGCAAGGCTTCGGCTTGGTCAGCAATGTTTCCCATGGGGATGAGTTGGGCCTCGGGAATCCGCACCAGATCCCACTCGCCGGGTTCCCGAACGTCGAGGAGGAAGTGACTTTCGGGGGCGGCGCGGAGACGTTCGGCGGCTTCCCGTACGGGAATTTCAAGAGGGAGTTCATCCTCGGCAGGGGCTTCGGAGGAACACTGCCATTGGTAGTTTTGTGGATCGATTTCCATGATTTCGGGCTTTGCTGAACAAAGAGGACAATCCGGATCTTTTTTCACCTGTAAAGTGCGAAATTGATTTTCGGTGCCGCGGTAAACGGTGAGCTTCCCGAGAGCGGCATCGCCAATTCCGAGAAGATAGCGAATGGCGAGAAAGGCCTGGGCACTTCCAATGATCCCGGCCAGGGCTCCCAGAACTCCCGCTTCGGCACAGTTGGGAACGCTCCCCGGTTCGGGCATACGGGGGAAAAGGCAGCGGTAACAGGGCCCGCTACGGTTTGGGTCGAAGAGGGCGAATTGTCCTTCGAACCGGAGGATGCTGCCGGAGACCAGCGGTTTTCCGGCGAGGTAGGCGGCATCGTTGTTGAGAAAACGGGTAGGGAAATTATCGGTGGCGTCGATGATCAGATCATACTCCGAGAAAATCCCCAAGGCGTTTTCCGGAGTTATGCCGGTGGAGTGTTCGATGGTTTTGGTGTGGGGATTGAGCGCTTCGATTTTTTGCCGGGCGACGGTGACCTTCCGTTCGCCTTCGCTAGGGGTGTCGTGGATGATCTGCCGTTGCAGGTTGTGGGTGGTCACGGTGTCGGGATCGGCAATGCCCAGGGTGCCAAGGCCTCCGGCGGCCAGATAGAGAAGGACTGGACTGCCCAGGCCGCCGGCACCGACGACCAGGACCCGGCGGTTCTTTAGCTTTCTTTGGCCCTCCAAACCCACTCCGGGGAGAATGGTTTGGCGGCTGTAGCGGGTGATTTCGGCGTCGGTAAGATTCTGTTCAGACATGGTTCGGAGGTCGAAAATTCTCGTTTTCCGGAGGAAAGGTTTATAGAATGCAAACGATGTATAATGTGGAAAAGAGGCTCGGGGCGCAAGACCTTCCCCCGGAACCGGTCGGTGGATTTTGGCGGACGCCCGGTTTGGGGGTGACCCTATTGGCTCTTGGCGCGAACCTGTTGCTGACCTTGCTCAAGGCGCTGGGGGGATGGCTCGGCAATTCCCGTGCCTTACTGGCTGATGCGGTACACAGTCTGAGTGACCTTGCGGGGGATCTGGCGGTGGTTTTTGCCCTGTATTACGCCCGTTGCCCCAGTGATGCCAATCACCCTTACGGCCACCGGCGCGTAACCACCCTGGTTTCTTTCTTAATCGCAGTGTTGATTATTGCCTTCGCGGTGGGGTTGGTCGCCAGCAGTCTTCATGTTTTGCGCGGCGATGATCCGGTCCGTCCCGAGGGGTGGGCTTTGTTTATTGTTCTTTTTGCGCTGGGGAGTAAGGAAGCACTTTTTTGGGGTACCCGGAGGGCCGGAAATAAACTTGATTCCCAGCTGATTCGCGATAACGCAGTTCACCAGCGCACCGATAGTATCAGCTCCTTGATCGTTCTTTTCGGGTTGGGGTTGGCCATCTATGGCGGGGCGGCGCTGATCTTTCTGGACAGTCTGGTAGGATTGCTCCTGGCGGGCTATCTTTTGTTGGAGGGGGGACGAATGGCGGTGCGTTCGGTGAAGGATTTGCTGGATACTTTGCCGGAGCAGGTTTTGGTTGATGATCTCCGTGAGCATCTTTTGCCCATTCCCGGGGTGCTCGGGTACCACCAGTTTCGGGCCCGCCGGAGCGGCGACCGGTTATTGGTGGATTTCCATTTGCAGGTTGACCCCTCGATTTCTGTCCGGAAAGGCCACGAGATTGCCAAAAAAGCCAAGGAAACGCTCATGAACAATCATCCTGAGGTGGTGGATGTTTTAGTGCACGTGGAGCCAGCCGATGAGGAGAATTTGCGTCGCAAAGGTCTCAGCGATTGGGTGGAAAAATAGATTGCCTCGCTGCGCCGGAGGGGCGTCGCTCGTTTTAACCGTTAATCCGGCAGTTGAAACTATGGAAAGAGGGAGGGATCGCCTGGCTCAAACGATTAGGGAAAGAGTTTGACGACTCAACCCGCTCCCAATCGGGACGTAAAGTCCCTCCGACAATAAATGCTCATAAAATTTTCTCCATAGTACCTCTCCTATACTTAGGTCATTTTCGGTTCGGGGATTCCGAAAGAGGTGGGTCAAGCTTGGAGCTTTTCGGCGGCCGCGTTGATTTTCGCTTGCCATGCCGGGGGAAAGGTTTCGGAGGAGAGAGCGTGGGCGATCTCCTGAAGAGGTTCGACCACGAAATTTCGTTCGGCCCAACGGGGATGGGGGACGGTTAGGTCGGGAGCGGAGTGTACGAGGGATCCGAAGAAAATGATGTCGAGGTCCAGTGTGCGGGGGCCGTTGGGAAAGGGGGTTGCCTTTCCCGCGACCTTTTCAATGGCTTGCAGGAGGGCCAGTAATTCTTGCACCGAACCGTGGAAATTCAAGAAAACGGCGCCATTGAGAAAACGAGGTTGCTCGGCATAACCGACCGGTTCGGTTTCTTGAAAAGAGCTGGCATGCAGGCAAGAAACTCCCTCGCATTTGGAGAGTTGTTGCAAAGCCCATTCGAGATTTTTCCTCCGGTTGCCTAGATTGGACCCGAATGCGATCAAGACTGGTTCTGGCGACCTCGGTGCTCCCATATCAGATTCTCTTGCGCCGTAGCGTAATTCCTACCGATGCCAAAGTTTGGGGGAGGGGTGGTGAAGGTTTGTCGATGGAGACCCGAATCTCCTCCATTGCGGGATATTCATGAAATAGTGTTTCGATGAGATTCGTCGCCAGGTGTTCCAACAGTTGGACTGGTTTTCCCTCAACCAGCGATTGGGTGGTTTGGGCAATTTTTCCGTAATCGAGAGTTAGGGAAAGGTCGTCGCTTTGGCCGGCCTTGCGCAAGTCGACAAAGATCTCCAGCGACACTAAAAATCTTTGTCCCAGTTGCTGTTCTTCCGGTAAAACCCCGTGGTAACCGTAAAAGCTCAATTTTTCCAAGCGAATGCTATCCATGTCGTGAAAACTATCGCCAATAGGTGTTAAAAGGCAAGACCCCTCCCGCGGCAAGGAAAGAGAGCCGAGTTCACATTTTAGCGGTCTAAGGCAGTTTGGGCGGCGTCGTTAGAGGCTGGTTTGGAGTTGTTGGCGGAGGTTGGTATTTGGCCCGCAGGTTCAACCACTCCAGGGACTCATCCACATGGGAGGCATCAATCACACCGATAAGAACCCCGTTTTCAAAGACCGGGAAAATCGTTTGTTCTTCCCGGTCGAGTAATTCAAAGACGGTGTATACCGGCCAATTGGCTTGGAGTTGGGGAAACTTTTCGGGCAGATGTTCGGTAACCGGCTGATGGGCTTTGCCATCGTGTAGGGCCTCCTTCAGTTTTTCCTTGGTCAGGACTCCCGCGCACCCGTACTCGTCCATTACCACCAGGTCCTGGGGGCGGTGCAGGGCAAGGGTTGTAAGGGCTTCCCGCAAACTGTAGTGGGCCGGGATGGTCAGGAAGGAGCGGCGAGTCAGATCCCCGACAAACCAATTGGCGGTTTTTTTGTTGGGGGAACTTCGGCGGAGGGATTGGTATTCCATTTCGCCCCCGATAAAAATGAAAGTAAAAAGGATCGCCAGAAGCAGATTTTGTAGAACAAAAAGCGCCATCAGGATCCCCGCAGCGGCCAGAACCTTGGCCACCGTGGCAGCGACAAAGGTGGCGTTCAAATAAGTGAGCCGGTAGGCCAACAGAGCGCGAAAGATTCTCCCCCCGTCCATGGGGAAAATGGGCAAAAGGTTGAAGACCCCCATGATCACATTGACGGCGAAGACCACTTGCAGAAGCCCCTCAAGGGAATAGAGGTTGAAATCCGGTTGGAGGAATCCCCATGGGTCGGGCAAACCGAGAAAGAGCACCGCCGCGAGGAAAAAATTTACCGCTGGTCCGGCTATGGTAATCATCAGTTCCTTCCACGGATCGCGGGGTATTTGCCGGAATTGCGCCATTCCTCCGATGGGGAGCAGCAGAATACGGTCAACGGGGATTCCATATCGCCGGGCGGCCAGACTGTGTCCCAGCTCGTGCAAAACGACGCAGACGAAAATCAAAAGCAAAACCCCGACTTGCCAAGTCATACCAAGGGGTCCAGCATTGCTCCAACCGACAAAGGCGATAAAGGCCAGTAGCAGGAAAAAGGTAAGATGAACATCCAAACGGATGCCAAAAGGAGAAAACAAGTGAATTGACCAAGAGCGCATCTTAATTTTCTTTAAAGTCAGGCGATTGAAAAAATCGGAGAAGCATACACGAAACAAACTATTTTTTAATGACCAGCGCGGCAACAGCAGAACCAAAAATTCTCGTCATCGACGACGATAAGGAGATTCGTTATTCCCTTGAACGGGTTCTTTCCTCCAGAAAGTATCAGGTCCTAACCGCAGGCAGCGGGGAGGAAGGGCTGGAAGTGGTGAAGGAGGCCAAGCCGCAAGTGGTGTTTATGGATATTCGCATGGGGGGAATGAGCGGGCTTGAGACGCTGCAACATTTGCGCAGCATCGAACCTAAGCCAATGGTCATCCTAATGACGGCCTTCGGGACCACGCAGACGGCGATTGAGGCGATGAAATTCGGGGCCTTCGATTACATCATGAAGCCCTTCGATATTAAAAAGGTTATTGCTCTTACCGAGGGGGCGCTCAATGCGTATCGGGATTTGGTCAGTTTGCGCGATAAAGAGGACCGTCCTATTTTAAATACCGATGACTACAAAGAGGGGATGGTGGGAAAATCGGAGGCCATGCAGGAAGTTTTCAAAGTGATCGGCCAAGTCGCCTTTTCGGACGTGACGGTTTTGATTACGGGGGAAAGCGGTACGGGTAAGGAACTGGTTGCGCGAGGCATTTATCAGCACAGTCGGCGGACGCAAAAACCCTTTGTGGCGGTCAATTGTGCGGCGATTCCGGAGAATTTGATTGAGAGCGAGCTTTTTGGGCACGAGAAGGGCTCCTTTACCGGAGCGACCGGACAGCGAATCGGAAAATTCGAGGTTTGTGATGGCGGAACAATTTTCCTGGATGAAATCGGGGACATGGCGCTCCCCACCCAGACCAAAATTCTCCGGGTCATTCAAGATGGCGAATACCAGCGGGTGGGGGGGATGAAAACCCTGAAAACCAATGTGCGGATCATTGCCGCGACCAATCGGAATCTGGAGGAGATGGTCGCCGAAAAGACCTTTCGGGAGGATTTGTATTACCGGTTGAATGTCGTTCGCTTGCGCCTGCCCGCCTTGCGGGAGCGGAAAGAGGATATTCCCGATCTGATCGACTTTGCTTTGCAGAAGCTGGTCAAAAAACAGCAGACCCATGTAAACAAAGTTTCCCCTGAGGCGATGACCCTGCTCAAACACTACAACTGGCCGGGGAATGTGCGGGAGTTGGAGAATGTGATCTACCGCAGTGCGGTGCTGGCGCAAGGGGAAGCTATTTTGATAAAAGACCTGCCGGAAGAGATCCGCCACGGACAACTGTCGGAGAGCTCGAAGGGCCTTGGCCCGGAAGATGCAGATGAGGGTCGATCGGAGACCCCCTTAGAAAGCTTGGGGGACGAGGATTTTTCTCCTCATGCGATTTCCCGGGCTTCCCGGGAAGAGGCCCCCTCGTTGTTGGAAAGTCTTTCGGTGGGGGATTTATGGGATCAGCTCTATGAAAAAACCAGAGCTGAGGCCTCCGGCAATCTTCTTTCCGTGGTGGAAAAAGAATTGATTCGCCGAGTGCTCCGGGAGACCGGAGGAAATCAGGTGAAAGCTTCCAAACTGCTCGGGATCACCCGCGCCACTCTGCGCAAGCGGATCGATCAATACGATCTGTGAAATGGTGGGCCCGGGGGGATTCGAACCCCCAACCAAAGGATTATGAGTCCTCTGCTCTAACCATTGAGCTACAGGCCCTCGCGAGGTTTTTTTTCAGAGTAGGATCATTCGGTGTGAAAAGAGATTTTCGGTGAGATCCTCCTCTGGGGAAAACTCCCGGTGGAAGAGAAATTTATAGATTCTTGGAGTCTTCGGGGGCAAGGTTTTAATTTCTCTTTTCTTGGGCGAAAGAAAAGAAGGACAGTAATGCGGAGGTATGGCGTGAAGATAATCCTGTTGCCTCATGAACAAAGATTTTTTGCCGACGGCCGATGAGCCTGGCACCTTGAGCCATTTGATTTAGCGGCGGACGACGACGAATTCGGCACGGCGGTCAAAGGCCATTTGTTGTTCGGTACCACCGATGGTGGCTTCGAGGTCGCCGCGGGAGAGAACCTCCAGACGATCGGGGGAGATGCCCTGGTCGACCATAAAATTGTAAACACTGGTAGCGCGTCGGTCCCCGAGGCCCATATTGTATTCAGTGGTACCGCGCCAGTCGCAATGGCCTTCAATAATTATCCCTATTTCGGGATTGGCTTCCATGTACTCTATCGCAGCCATGGCGTTCTCCCGTTGTTCGGGAGTGATCGCGGAACGGTCGAATTCAAAGAGAACCGGTTCGAGGAGTCCACGGACTTGGTCACCTTCGGCAAACAGGGCGCTGCGGTCCCGGGCTTGCAAACCAGAGTCCGGATCGCCAAACATGCCATCGCCAAAATCACCCATGTGCTCTTCCTCAAACGCCAGACCGCCAGTGCCGGGACCTACCGTAAGGCGGGTATCGTCCTGGCCTTGTTGGCGGGCGCAACCGGTAAACAGCGCCAAGGAAAGAATGAGTAAAAGGGGGAGTTGAAGCAGGCGACGATAATTCATAATAGACTTTTATTTATTCGCAGAATTTGACGGGGAGCAAGAGTTTTTCCACTTTGGGCTTTTATTTTAGCTTCCTATGGCAGATTTCTCCCAAACCACCGTTTTTTTAATGGATAATGGCTCTCTCCGGCCAACTTCAACCTTGGCCCTGCGCAAAATTGCCGGGAAACTGGCTCCCTGGGCGCAAAAGAACTTTGGCGTTTCGCTGGAACCCGCATCCCTCCTTCACAGTAGTCGCGTGCCGGCGGAGGATTTGGGAGGGGAAAAAGCAGAAATTGTTTATCAGCGGATTAAACGGCTTTACCATGAAGAAGGGCGGCGGCGGTTTCTTGTTTTACCGTTGTTTATTGGACCCAGTCGGGCTCTTACCGAGTATTTGCCAACCAAGCGAGCTGAATGGAGGGAACGCTTCCCCGGTTTGGATTTATCGATTGCTTCTCCTTTATATCGTGAAGGGGATTCCCGCTTGGCGGAAATGTTGGCGGAGTTGGTTCCCCCCTTTCTCCAGGGAACGGGGCGCCGCCCCAAAGTGGCTTTGGTTGATCATGGAAGTCCCGAACCAAAGGTTACGGACGTACGCAATCGTTTGGCGCTGGAACTGGCGGCAAGGTTGGGGGAGAGGGTCGAGAAGGTTTCTCCGGCCTCCATGGAGCGCCGGGAGGGCGACGAATACGCCTTCAGTGACCCTTTGCTGGAAGACCTTTTGGACCAACCCGACTGGACGGGTGGACGGATACTTGTGAGTATGCTTTTTCTTTTGCCGGGTCGGCATGCTGGAGAAGGGGGCGATGTGGCGGAGATTATCGAAAATAGCCAGCAACGGCATCCCAACCGGGTCGTTGAAATGACCCCGCTTCTGGGGGAGAACCCCCGTCTGGTTGAAATTTTGCAGGATCGCCTGACCGAGGCCTTGGCTGATTTGGCTCGGTAAGCCTGCTGAGCTTTCGCGCGGTGACCTATTCGGTATTCCCAGACGTACCGGCCTGGTCGATGAATGTTCGCTAAGAAGCCGAACCTTGATTCGACCAATCGAGCTCGGAGAAACCCTCACCCTCGCCAAAACACATCCTCGTCGGGAGGGCGAAGGCGTGTCTTGCTCGACGGTGTCCCCTCTGAGCCTTGGTGCGGTGATTCGGACCCGGGAGAACGAGTAAAAAAGATTTTTGTTGACGATTTGGGGCAAAGTGGGTCAAAGTGGGGCGTAATGGGAGAAAATCCCCCAAAATGTCATGACTAGCCCAGCCAAAACCATGTATGTCGGATCCTTCCGGCACAATTTGGACGCGAAGAACCGTCTTACGGTCCCGTCCAAATGGCGTTTTGCGGGCGACCAGGAGGATGTCTATCTCGCTATACCGCATCCCAACGGCTACATCATGGTTTTGCCTCCGGCGGAGGTGGAGCGATTGCAGCAGCAGGTCATGGGGGTGCAGATGGGCGATGACGAGGGGCAAGCGTTGTTGAATCAAATTTTTGCCGTTTCCAGCGCCATGGGCTGCGACAAACAGGGCCGTATCAGTTTGACCGACCAGTTGGTGCAGCACGCCGAAATCAAGAAAGAAGCGATGTTGGTGGGCACCATGACGAAGTTCGGCATTTGGCTGCCGGAGAAATGGGAAAAACAAAATCAGGCCGGCGAAAAAACCAACCTCAGTGAGCTGATGCGGAAAATCGGATTTTAACTTTCACCAATCCTCAAACCACAACCTTACCTTATTTTAAATCATGAAAAAAATCCAATCTCTTGCGCAATCCGGTGTTCTCAAAACAGGTCGTGTTCGTCACTGCACCACCTGGGACTTCGGCGAAGTTAAAAAGGGCCGTATTCTGGCCTACCGTTCGGCCCTTTGGCCGCTGGGGCGGGACCGCTTCTCCCATTATGACCGGAAGCGTCGATTGTCCTGGCGCACCATTTTCGGCCAATAGTTTGTTTCATGGAAATGCTTCAGCGAAAACAGCTATGGTGGTCGGGTTCAGCAGTTTATTTTTGGCTGGTTCACAGGGATTCCTTGCGGGATTGCCCCGAAAGCGGCCTACGGCGAAGGGCTCTGCCATGATTGGTCGGGACGGACATATTCCCGTTTTGGCGGAGGAGTGTCGGTCCCTATTGGAGGTTCATCAGGGAGGGCGGTATCTTGATGCGACGTTTGGTGGCGGTGGGCATACCCGTTTGCTTTTGGAGGCCTGCCCGGAGGTCAGTGTTGAAGCTTTGGACCGGGATCCTGCGGCGGGGAAACGGGTGAAGGTCTTGGAGCAAGATTTCCCGGGCGACCGGTTACGTTTTCATGCGATGCCTTTTTCGCAGCTCGATGAGTTGTCCGGAAAATTCGACGGGATCCTGTTTGACCTCGGGGTAAGTTCTTTTCAATTGGACGAGGAGGCCCGGGGATTTTCCTTTCGCAAAGAGGCGCCTTTGGATATGCGGATGAACCCCGAAGAAGGATATTCGGCGGCCGAGTGGTTGGCGCGTGCTGACCAGGCAGATTTGCAAAAGGCCTTTCGGGAATATGGAGAAGAACGCCACTGGCGCCGTTTGGCGCAGACCATTCTGGCGATGCGTCCGGAGGACCGCCCGAAGACCACCCTTGCCTTGGCGGCATTGGCGGAAGAAGTTCTTCCTCGTCCCCACGGCCCGCGCCGTATTCATCCGGCGACCAAAATTTTCCAGGGTCTTCGGATCGCGGTAAACCGTGAATTGGAGGAGATCACCGAAGCTCTGCCGAAGGCTTTTGCGAAGCTAAAGGAGGGCGGGCGTTTGGTCGTGATCAGCTTTCACTCTTTGGAGGACCGCATTGTCAAACGTCAATTCAAACGATTCTGCGGTCAGCCGGAGCATCGCGGGGACAGCCGTCCGCAACAGGACCGTGACGTTCTGGCGGAGACTCTCACCCGAAAACCTGTCCGCCCCTCGGTGGAGGAAACCAAAACCAATCCCCGCAGCCGTTCGGCAATTTTACGGGCCATCCGAAAAACAACACCATGAAAAAGCATCGCCAAAACCAAATCTCCCTTCGCTTTTTGAACACCCTGATTTTCGGTATTTTAATACTCCTGGTGAGTCTCGGGGCGATGGGTTTATGGACCGTGAATATCCGACAGAACATTGCCGAGAGTGCGGGCAATATCCGGGCTTTGGAGAATCAGTTGGCCCAATTGGACCGGGCCATCGGCAGAGTGGATTCGGAATTGGCCAATGCCAAGACGCCCGGGGCGTTGTTGCATAAAATGGAGTTGGCGGGATTGGATCTCCAACCTCCTGCCGACAATCAAATTGTTCGTCTGAACACCGAACGTCGTTTGGCGGTAGCTAATGGACAGCGGCTGTTTGCCCGGGAAATGACCGGGCCGGAAGACCTCGCATTGGCTGAAGGAGGGTTGGAGACTCGACCATGAACCCCACTTTTGTATCAGGTTATAGGTATGCGCTCCTGGTATTGACCATTTTGCTTTGTTTCTCGGTCATCGGGGGCCGCTTGTATTATCTTCATGTGGTGCAGGCTGCTGAATTGGCCCAAATCGCCTTGGAAAACCGCCGTCAAGTGGAGGTTCTGGAGGCCCGTCGGGGCAACATTCTTGATCGCCGGGGAAATTTCCTGGCGGTCAACCGTTCGTACCGGCAAGTGGGGGCCGATCCGCAAATCCTGCGGGAGGAGGACCGGGAGCAATGGCCGGCATTGGCCACACTCCTGGGGATTCCCTATCCGGAATTGGTGCGCCGGCTGGAGCAGCGTCACCGGGTGGTGTCAGGATCCTTCCCGGAGGAAATCCGCTTGGTTCGGTGGATCAAGCTGCATGATGGGGTCGATGAGGAAAAGTATGAGGAAATCCGGTCTCTCGGGATCAAGGGAGTCTATGGCAATCGCTATTACCGTCGGCACTACCCGTCAGATCAACTAGCCTCCCATTTAATCGGTTTCGTAAACCGTGAGGGCACGGCGGTGATGGGGGCGGAGCATTATTTTGATTTCTATTTGCGGGGGCAAAGTGGTTGGCGGGTTAGCGAACGGGATGGACGGCGGCGTGAATTGGTGCAATTCCGTTCCCGTGAAGTGCCGTCCAAGGACGGGTTTCACGTGGAATTGTCGATTGATGCGGTGGTGCAACACATGGTGGAAAAGGAGCTTGAGGCGGTTGCTGAGGCTTTTAATCCGGAGGGAATTTCCATCATTGTCAGTGATCCCCGGACGGGGGAAATACTGGGTTTGGGCAACTACCCCACCTTCAATCTCAATGAGTTCAACCGGGTACCCTCCGATCACCTGAGAAACCGTGCCATTACCGATGTTCTGGAACCCGGATCCACTTTTAAAATTGTTCCGGCGGCGGCGGCCCTGGAGGAGAACCTGGTGCAACCGGATACGGTCTTCGATTGCTCGATAACCCATATGAATTTCGGAGATTACCGGGCGCGGCTGCCGCGCGATGTCAGCCGCAACGGAGAATTGACGGTAGCGGGAATTGTGGCCCGTTCCAGTAATGTGGGAGCGGTTCATTTAGCGGCGGAGCTGGGGGCTCATCGTTTGCATGAGTATGCGGAGCGTTTCGGCTTTGGGGAGAGAACAGACTTTCCTTTTGTTGGTGAGGTTCGGGGAACTCTTCATCCGGTCAACCGCTGGGACGGTTTGACCATAACCCGTTTGCCGATTGGCCACGCGCTCAATGCCACACCTTTGCAAATTCACCAAGCCACCGCAACCATTGCCAACGATGGGGTGCGGATGAAACCGCTGATCGCCCGACGGGTGTTGGATCGGGAGGGGGAGACGGTTTTTTCCTACGATCCGGTTTCAATGGGGCAGGTTATTTCCCCGGAAACCGCGCGCACCATGGCCATTATGTTGGAGCGGGCCGCCAGCGATGAAGGCACCGCCCGGCGGGCTGACATTCCCGGCTACGAGGTTGCGGGCAAGACCGGGACCACCCGGAAAATTATCGATGGGCGGTATTCAAACCGCCATCACATGGCTTCTTTTTCGGGGTTTTTTCCGGCTACTCAGCCAAGAGTGGTCATCACGATAATCGTCGATAATCCCCGCTACAACGGATCCTCTTACGGCGGTGTGGTGGCCGCCCCAAGTTTCAGAAATCTAGCAGAACAATTAATTTCCTATATGGGCATTCATACTCAACAAAGTGAAGAAAATCTTTTTGCACGCTGGGAAGGAGGGGCACGATGATCGGTCTCGGGTATGCCAACGTAGCAGGTTTTCTAAGTTATGGCTTCGAACCACGTCGTTCTTTCTCCTGTCCCCGGGAAGGCGGCGGGGGTTCTCCAGTGGTAAAAAAGAAGCCTAAAATCAGTTCCGTCCTTGGTGACTTGCCGGTCTTGAAACGTCATGGGTTGTCCGATGGAACAGTCACTGATCTATGTCTGGACAGCCGTCGGGTGACTCCGGGAGCGATCTTTTTTGCCCTTCCGGGAATTCGGACCGACGGATGTTTTTATATTGAGGAGGCCATTGATCGTGGAGCTGTTGCGATCGTTGCGGAAACGCCCCAAAGGCCGAACCCGAAGGTGGCCTTTTTCCAAGTTGAGGATGCGCGATTGGCGATGGCCCAAGTGGCGCGAAAGTTTTTCCAACGTCCGGACGAGGATGTGGCGGTGCATTCGATTACCGGAACCAACGGAAAAACCACGGTATCCTATTTGGCCCGTTTTCTTCTGCAGGAGACCGGGATAAGAACGGGGATGGTGGGGACGATTGAATACGATTTGGGGGAACGCACCGTTCCCTCTTTCCGCACCACTCCGGAGGCGATCGAATTGTATGGAATGATGGCTCAGATGAAGGCCAGTGGCTGTACCGACGTGGTGGTGGAAAGTAGTTCCCACGGGATAGACCAAAAACGGATGTTTGGGTTACATAGCCGGACCGCCACCTTTTTGAATCTTACTCAGGACCATCTCGATTACCATGGTTCGCTGGAAGAATACTTTCAGGTTAAGTGCCGTCTATTCAATGGCGATAACGGGCAGGTTCCGGAAACGGTTATCCTCAATCTGGATGATCCCAAGGGAAAGGTCCTGCAGGACATAGTAGAGGGCAAAAGCCGCTTGATTACCTTCGGGGAAGATCCGGAAGCCATGATTCGGGCCGAAGAAGTGGAAATGTCTCCCGAAGGTTCTACCATGAAAATCATTTGGCCCGAGGGCAGTGCCAAGGTGCGAAGCCCACTGGTAGGACGCTATAACGTCAGTAATGTACTGGCGGCCATATCCATTGCGTATGCCCGGGGGCGCGAGATGTTGCATGTTTTGCCCCAGGTGGCAAGGTTTCCCGGGGTCCCGGGCAGGATGGAAAAGATTGTGGCAGGACAGGATTTTCCGGTCCTGGTGGATTATGCTCATACCGATGACGCCCTCCGTAATGCGCTGCAAATGCTACGGGGAGTTACCAAGGGAAATCTGTATGTGGTCTTTGGATGCGGGGGAGACCGAGACCGGAGCAAGCGTCCGGCAATGACTCGTGCCGCGTTGGATTATGCGGATCATGTCTGGGCAACGGCCGACAATCCCCGCAAAGAAGATTTAGGGCAGATTTTTTCAGATATGGCGCAAGCGGTATCCGGGGAAGATCCGATCAGCTTCGTGGAGGATCGCCGCCGGGCGATCAGTCTGGCTCTGGATAAGGCCGGGGAAGGAGATTGTGTTTTGATTGCCGGAAAAGGGCATGAATCCTTCCAGGAGTACGGGGATACCGTACTTCCTTTTGATGACCGCCTGGTGGCGGCTGAACTTTTGCAAATTAAAAGAGTACGTCATGACTCCGGGGAAACTACCTGATTATCAAGAATGGGCTGATTTGGTTTACGGGCGCTGGACCCGTCTCCCCGAACAGCGCTGGAGTGGGGGAAGTTTGGATACCCGCACTTTGCGGAAGGGAGAGCTCTTTATTGCGGTTCGCGGGGAACAGGTCGACGGACACGATTTTCTGGCGCAGGCCAAAGAGCAAGGTGCGGTCGCCGCGGTAGTGGAAAAAGAACAGCCGGTGGATTTACCTCAATTGGTAGTGGAAAACAGCATTCGCACCTTGCAAACCATGGCGGCCGAAACCCGTCGCTGCTTTACCGGTAAGGTTTTTGGGATTACCGGCAGTTGTGGCAAGACCACGACCAAAGAAATTCTGGGCACTCTATTGCGGCGGATCGCCCCAACCCAGGTGACCGAAGGAAACTTCAACAACACTTTGGGCGTGCCGTTGACTCTGCTGGGTTTACAGCCGGAGCATCAGTTTGCGGTTATTGAAGCGGGGATTAATCGTCCGGGAGAAATGGTCCTCTTATCCCGGCTCATCGATCCTGACGAAGTTTTGTTAACGAGCATTGCCCCGGTGCATTTGGAGAAGCTGGGTTCTTTGGAAAACATTGCCCGGGAGAAAACCTCGTTGGGGCGCAAGCGGGGAGGGATTTCCGATCTCACCCTGACCAGTTCTTGTCTTCCCTATGAAGCCGTGAAAAACTATCCTGGTCGGGTCCGGGCGCTTCGGCGGCAACCCGAAACAGTGCAGGCAGAGGCGGAGTGGTGGTATGGAGAAGGGGAACTTGTTCTTCGTTATCCTTTAGAGAAGGAGGGAGAAACGAAAGAAGAGTGCTATGCCTTGTCATCCTTGAGCGAGGGAATGACGGAAAATTTGGTCTTGGCCCTTTGGGTGGCACGCCGGGAGGGATTGTCTTCCACTGAGGCGGCCAAGGTTTTGCAAGAATGGCGTCCCCGTGGCAACCGCGGTCGTGTCGTGCGTCGGTCCGGGGGGTGCTGGTATATTGATTGTTACAATGCGAATCCGGCTTCTCTACGGGATTCTCTGGCCTTTTTCACCGAGGTGCTGGCGGATGACGATCCGAGTGCCAGACTATTTTTGCTCGGAACCATGGAGGAACTGGGCGAAGAGCGGGAGACTTTGCATCGGGAGGTTTTGGAGGAACGCAAGTGGCGGCCCACGGACACCTTTTTATTGTTCGGGGAGCAGGCCGCAACCATGCAGGAAGCGTTGATTAAAGCTGGGGTTGAGGGAGGCAAGATCAGTCTCAACCCCTCTTTGGAGCAGGCGCGTGAGCGGGTCGATAAATTTTCCGGATCAGTATTCGCCAAAGGCAGTCGCCGCTACATGTTGGAAAAAGCTTTTCCATCCGAAGAGAGAACAAAGGAGAAACCATGTTAACTTGGCTGGCAGAGTATGAGCACGTTTGGGGGCCTTTACGGCTTTTCCAGTTTTTGACCTTTCGCGCCCTTTTGGCGGCCGGGATAGCCCTCTTTAGCGGGTTGTTTTTGGGACCGGTGTTTATACGATGGTTGCAAAATTTCAAAATCCGACAAAGCCTGCGAAACCAGGCGGAAGTGGGCGAATTGGCCAGTTTGCATGAGAAGAAACGGGACACCCCGACCATGGGGGGGCTCTTGATTGTTGGAACGGTCACCTTAGCCACCTTGCTTTGTGCCCGGCCAAATGTGTATGTGCTGACGGCCTTGTTCATCTTTGTCAGTTTGGCGGCATTGGGGTTTGCCGATGATTTTCTCAAGGTGCGGGAAAAGAACTCCAAGGGCGTATCGGGGCGAAAGAAACTCCTGGTTCAGGCGATCGTTGCGGTAATCGCCCTGGGCGCACTCCTGATGGTTCCGGAAAGCAGTGAAAAGATGAGGGAGATTTGGGTGCCTTTCTTGAAGGATCCGGTCATGGTCTCTGCCCCTTTGTGGTTTTTATTGCCTTTTTTCTTTTTGATTCTTGCGGGGTCCAGTAACGCCTTGAACCTTACCGATGGGGTTGATGGTTTGGCCATTGGATGTACTATCACCGTGGCTTTCGTGTATGGCATTATGGCGTATGCGGTGGGGAATGTGATTATTTCCGAGTATTTGTTGATCAGCTACATTCCCGGAACGGGTGAACTGGCGGTGCTTTGTGCCGCCTTGATTGGGGGAGGGATGGCGTTCCTTTGGTACAACGCCCATCCGGCAGAGGTTTTTATGGGGGATACCGGGTCGTTGGCTCTGGGAGGGGTAATCGGTGGAATGGCTTTCATGGTCCACCAACCGCTGACCCTGATCATTGTGGGAGGGATTTTTGTCATGGAGGCCGGTTCGGTAATGTTGCAGGTTTTTTCCTTCAAAACCCGCCGCAAACGAATCTTTCTGATGGCTCCCATTCATCACCATTTCGAATTGAAAGGGTGGTTTGAAACCAAGGTGGTCACCCGTTTTTGGATTCTTTCCCTGATCTTCGCCATCGCGGGATTGGCAACATTAAAACTTCGGTGAACGATGAGCGAGGGCTGGCAAAAAATTCTTTCTCGTGCCGGAGGTAAACCGGTAGCGGTCCTTGGAGGAGGGCGCAGTGGTCAGGCGGCCGGTTTGCTGCTGCGAAAAAAAGGGCTGGAGACGATACTCTACGATGAGGACACCGGGGCCGGGAGGGCGGAATTTTCGGTTACCGGACATGAATTATTTGTGAGCAGCCCGGGCTTCCGCCCGGACCATCCCTGGGTACGGCGTATCGAGCAGGCGGGAAAGCTCTTGCTGGGTGAAATTTCCCTGGCCGCGCAATGTTGGCCAGGACGTCTGCTGGCGGTGACCGGAACCAATGGGAAGAGCACCTTGACGGAATTTCTCACCGCTTTGTTGCAAGCGGCGGGAAAGCAGGCTACGGCGGTTGGAAATATTGGGCTGCCGTTTGCTGAAGTGGCGGCCCGGGAGACTGTCTCGGTGAACCATTGGGCGGTATGCGAGGTCAGCTCCTTTCAAGCGGCTTCCCTGCAAGGATTTCACCCGGAGGTAGTATTTTGGACCAATTTTGCCCCAGATCACTTGGCTTGGCACGGCTCCGAGGAAGCCTATTTTGCCGCCAAATGGAGGTTGGTACAGAATACCCTGGCGGGCGGTGGTCGCGGGTATGCGGGGACTTCTGTATTGGCCGCTTTGGAAAAAATGAATGGGCGGGACCGTTTGCCCTGTGCGCTGAAGTTGGTCGAGGCGGAATCCGCCAGTGCGCCAACGGAAAGTCTTTTCGCCCGGCCGCCGCAAAATGAGAATTATGCCCTGGCGGCGGCCTGGTGGAAAGAAGAGGGGGAGGAGGAAGAGGTTTTGCAGAAAACCGCGCAAAATTTTCTTCCTTTGCCCCATCGTTTGGAGTTTCTGGGAGAGTGCGGAGGCATTCGGTTTTGGGATGATTCCAAGGCCACCAATTTTGCCGCTGTGGAGGCTGCTCTAGAGGGTTTTGCGGACCCCGTTTTATGGATCGGCGGCGGCCAGGATAAAGGAGATTGTGTGGCGGAGTTGGTGAAGAGGATTTATAAAAAGGTAAAGGTTGCCGCGCTGCTTGGAGAAACCTCGTCCCGGCTTGCGAAATCATTTGCCGAAACGGGGGTTTCTGTGCAAGAATGCGCAGGCATGGATGATGCGGTACGATTTTGCCTTTCCCTAGCGGATTCCGGAGATCATTTGATCTTAAGTCCCGGCTTTGCCAGTCAGGATCAATACCAAGGATTTGCGGCCCGGGGAAAAGCCTTCCGAGGCGCTCTGGCTAACCAACTTTCCAACGAAAATTATAAACGAATGAACCCCCCAACGCCAAACCACTCTTGATATGAATGCTACTAAAATATTCGGAATTGTCCTTTTGGGCCATCTCGTGGCTTTTGCCATTATCCTTTTTCAACCAGGTTGCCAAACGACCCCCCGGGAATCGACGGAAGTCGATACCGGTCTTCAGGAAGTGGAGGGTGATTACTGGTCCTCCAGCGTGGATACCCATCGAAGCGCTACTGATGCCCGTTCCGGGCGGAGTGAACCGAGACGTCCCCAAGCCTCTGCTGATGCGCAGACTCAAGTTGATGATTGGGACGATGACTTTCTGACTCCTGCCGATCCCCAGCCAAGGGCAGACCGTACTCGTACGACCACTCCTGGACCGACCGAGGTTGCGGCCGCTGAGGGCGAATATATTGTCGAGCGGGGAGACACCCTTTCCATTATTGCTCGCAACCATGGGGTGACCTTAAACAACTTATTGGCAGCGAATAACTTGCAAATGGACTCGGTAATTCATCCCGGAGACCGGCTGGAGATTCCGGAGGGAACCGTTGCCGCGACCACTGACCGCGAACGTACTTCGCGGACGGCTGAGACCGCGACCTATACCGTTCGCCGCGGCGATAACTTATCCCGGATCGCCAGTCAGCATGGCATCAGTGTGCGGGATCTGCGGGAGCTGAACAATCTGGAGGGAGATTTGATTCGCGAAGGGCAGGAACTGCGGGTGCCGCGCCGCGGGGAGGCCCGCGAGGAAAGCAGGGAAGAGTCACGGCCGAGTCCCCGCCGGGACAGCGGTGCAACCTATACGGTGCAAGCCGGGGATACCCCCGGGGCAATTGCCAATCGTTTTGGCGTAAGTGCTCAGGAACTGATGCGGGCCAACGATATCAGCGATCCCCGAAGGATGCGCGTGGGGCAGGAATTGACTATTCCCGGGCGGGAGTCCAGCCGCGGAGAACGATCCCAGAGAGAAGAATCTGCTCCCCGTGAACGGACCGCCCGGCCAGAGCCCGAGGAGGAGTCGGAGGAAGAGGTTGATGCCCCAATCCGGGTGATCCCCTTTGACGAGGACCCTGATTTTGACGACCTTGACGACGAGGATTTTCCCGAAGTGGAACTTGTTCCGGAATAAGAAATTTCCCTCACCCCACAGTAAGCACTTTTGCGTGACTCCATTCCCAGTTCATTCGATGCGACTTTAACGAGAATGTTTCACCCGGCGGTGATCATTCTCTCTTGTACCGTTGCCTTGACGGCTTTGGGAATCAGCATTCTTTTCAGCGCGACCGCCCATTTTCCCAACAGTTCTCCGCATTTCTTCATCTCGCGGCAATTGATGTGGTTGGGGGTGGCGGTCCTTGCCGGGGGAGTCGTCTCGGTGATCAATCTCGAGAAGGTCAGAGCCTTGGCTTGGCCGGTCATGGGGCTTTGTCTGATCGGGTTGATTCTAACCTTAATTCCCGGAGTTGGGGTAGAGGTCAACGGCGCCCGCCGTTGGTTGCCGATGGGGATCGGACGTTTGCAAATATCCGAGTTCACCAAGCTTGGCTTGGTCTTTTGCCTGGCGGCCTATTTAGGGAGCAACCAAAGGAAGATGGATACCTTTTGGATAGGGTTTTTCTGGCCCTCGGTATTCATTGCGATCCCCGTTGGGTTGATTTTTTTACAGCCCGATTACGGGACGGCGGCGTTGACTGCGGCGGTAGGGGGAACGTTGTTGTTTTTGGCCGGAGCCCGGCTCCGCTATCTGGTGCCGGTGGCCATTAGCGGTTTGGGGCTTTTTGCGGTGGCCGTTTATTTCAATCCGGTACGGTTCGGCCGGATCTTGTCTTTTATGGATGTCGAGGCTCACCGCATGGATGGCGCTTATCAACTCTGGCAGGCGATTTTGGCATTTGGTACCGGCGGGGTCAGTGGTGTCGGTTTGGGAAATGGCCGTCAGCAGTTGGCCTTTTTGCCGGAGGCCCATACCGATTTTATCCTGGCGGTGTTGGCGGAGGAATTGGGTTTCTTCTTCACGGGAGCGGTTCTGGCGCTTTTCGTCCTGCTTTTTTTAGCGGGGGTATTCCATTTGCGCAAAGCCCCGAATCTTTACCAGTTTCTACTTATCACCGGAGCGTTGCTGGTACTCAGCGTGCAGGCTATCATCAATATGGGGGTGGTCACCGGAACGCTGCCCACCAAGGGAATCTCCTTGCCTTTCATCAGTTATGGCGGGTCAAATTTGGTGGTGGTCTTTATTATCGTTGGGCTTCTGATCAATACCTCCATTGCGTGGTCCCGGCAGATTGAAACTCCGGCCAACCGGCGGGATAATAAGGAGGTCCGGGGGTGAATCGATTTTTAATCGCTTGCGGAGGAACCGGGGGGCATCTGGCTCCCGGGATTGCCTTGGGGGAAGCCTTGGTGGCGGCAGGTCATCATTGCGAACTGGTCATAAGCGAAAAACCAGTTGATCAGCGGTTGATCCAAAAATACCCCCAATTAACCTTTCATTCCTCCCCGGGAGCGCCTTTTTCTTTGGGGCCAGTCAAAGGGAGCCGTTTTCTCTGGAAGCAGGCCAGGGGGTGGCTTTTTAGTCGTCGGTTGATCAAAAAAACCAAAGCGGAGATCGTCGTCGGGTTTGGGGGATTTGGTTGTGTGGGTATCGCCTTGGCCAGTTTGACCGAGCGGGTGCCGCTGGTCCTTCACGAGGCTAACCGGGTGCCGGGTAGAATGATACGTTTTTTCCACCACTTGCCCAAGCGAGTTTATCTTCCTACGGGCGTTCGCCTTAAAAGAGTCGACTTGGAAAGGGTGCGCTCTTATGGCTTTCCGGTGCGCAAGGAATTTCAGCGAATGTCCCAAGCCAAGGCCCGAAAGAAACTTGGCCTGGACCCGAACCGAAAGACACTGGTGATCCTGGGAGGGAGTCAGGGTGCGCAAGCGTTAAATGAATGGATTATTGATAAATTGGACGTTTTCGGGTTGGAGGGTATTCAGGTTTTCTGCCTGAGCGGGATGGCTAAAGCGGGCTTTGACCCCGGTTTGATGGCGACCCGCGACGGTCAGGAGATCGTGGCGAAATTTGTGCCTTTCTCTGATCAGATGCCGGAAATTCTCAATGCTGCGGACTTGGTGGTATCCCGCGCGGGAGCGGGGACCATTGCCGAGTTAGTGCACTGTCAGACCCCTTCGATTTTGGTGCCTTACCCCTACGCTGCCGACAATCACCAGTTAGCCAATGCACGGTATGTGGAGCAACAAGGAGGGGCGATACTGGTCGAGCAAGATTTTCTACAGGACTTGCATAAGGAAGTTTTGGATACGATTTTCAATGACGGGCTGGTGCGGAAATTGAAAAACAATCTGGATCGGATGCACCGTGGAAATACCACTGAGTTAATTGTCCGTGATCTTGAAAGATTGGCCGCCGAAGAGCTCAGGAATCGACGGATGCAAAGATTGGAGCAGAACCTATGAGGGAGGTCGGGAATAGAAATATGGAAGCCAGGGAGATCGAAGGTTTATTTCCCCAAAACACCAGACGGCTGTTCTTTGCGGGGGTAAGTGGTATGGGGATGGGGCCATTGGCGATCATCATGAAGCAAGCTGGCTATGAGGTCTTCGGTTATGACAAAGAATTTGCTGAAGGGTCGCGCAAGTGGTTGGAAGAGTCTGGAGTGATTCTTTCGGAAGAACCCGTACTGCCCGCTGAGGCCGGGGTGGTGATACACTCCTCAGCGCTTCGTCGGGAACACCCCCTCCTGCAAGCGGCGGAGGAAAAGGCGCTTCCGGTTTTTCGGCGGGGAGAAATTTTGGCGGCTCTTTCGCGAACTCGCAAATTAATTGCCGTGGTGGGGTCTCATGGCAAAACCACGACCACCGGCTTATTGGTGCATTATCTGGAAAAAGTTGGTTTTTCCTTCAGTTATCTCATGGGGGCCTTGTTTCAGGGAAGAGCCAAGCCTCCCGCACGTTTCGTTCCGGAAAGTGAGTGGTTGGTTGCGGAGGTTGATGAAAGTGACGGGACGATCGAGGACTTTTATCCGGAAATTACTCTGGTGTTGAATATGGACTGGGACCATTGTGACCAATATCCGGCACCGGAGGATCTGGGGGAAACCTTTCGGCGGCTATGGGACCGAACCCGTTCCTTGGTCATTCTTCCGGGAGACTGTTCTCATTGCCGGGATCTGGCCGGATCGGTTCCGGCGGAAAAAATCAAATTCTTCGGCAGGCAGGGAGATTCAGGTGCTTGGGCGAAGGAAGATGAGAAAGGGGATTGGGAACTTAGAGGACAGTGGGAGGACCGACCATTCAAATTTCCAGTTCCCGGAGGAGGGCGCTTCAATGCGCGCAACAGTCTGGCGGTTTTGGCGGTGGCGGAAGAGTTGGGGTTGCCGTTGACGGTCGATGCGTGGACTGATTTTCCCGGGATCCGTCGTCGGCAGGAACTATTGTTGCAGTCTCCGGAAATCTGGGTGGTCAGTGATTATGCCCACCATCCCGGAGAATTGGCCGCGCTTTGGCCTTGGTTGCGCAGTTTACAGAGGCAGGCCGGTTTGGCCGAGCTTACCGTTGTTTTTCAATCCCACCGTTACACCCGTACCCGGCAGTTTGGTAAAGAATTTGCCCGTTTGTTGGCGGGTGCGGACAAGGTCTATTTGCTCGAGACCTATGCGGCTTCGGAGCCTTTTTCCCCGGGTGGAGGTGCCGGGGATCTGGCGCGCGAGTTAGAGACCCTGGGGACTCAGGCCGTGGTTTTGGGATCGGTTGATGCGGCTTTGGAAAAACTGCCGGAAAAGCCTTCCGCTGAATCGCTCTGGGCTTTTGTGGGGGCAGGTGATATCGAAAAACTCGCCGAAGGTATGGCCGCGCGTTGGGGTTGCTCCCGTCGGTCGCCCCGGGAGGTTATGCCTTCACCCGGGATGAGTGCGGAAAGCCTTTGGCGGGAAAACGAGCCGTTGGCCCCCAAGACGACGCTGCGAGTAGGCGGTCCGGCCCGCTTTTATGCGGAACCTGCGGGAAAAGAAGATTTGGCTCGATTGTTGAAGTGGGCGTATCGACAGGGCTGCCCGGTTTTTCCCCTCGGGCGGGGCTCGAATCTGGTTATTCCTCCCGAAGGTTTTGCCGGATTGGTTTTTCGGCTGAACCACGAGAATTGGCGAAAGATTGAGTTCGAGGAGGAGACTGGATTGATTCGCGTTGGTGCGGGGGCACGGTTGCGCAAAGTCTGTGGGGAGGCTTGTCGAAAAGGGTGGGGAGGGTTTGAGTTTTTAGAGGGAATCCCGGCAACTCTGGGTGGGGCCTTGCGAATGAATGCGGGAGCCATGGGCGGTTGGGTTTTTGATGTTGTCGAAAAGGTCGCTTTTCTCACCTTGGCCGGTGAGGAAAAGGCTTTGCCGCGCGCCGATTTGACCTATGGATACCGGCACTGCCGGGAACTGGCCGGGGCGGTGGCCCTGGAGGCCTGGTTGAGGCCGCCAGCGCAGGAGGTTTCGGATAAAATTCGGACGAAGCTCCAGGAGTTGATGCAGAAAAGAACCCAAAGTCAGCCCAAGGAGCCCAGTGCGGGGTGTATCTTTAAAAATCCCGAGGGAACTTCCGCCGGAAAACTCATCGACCAGTCCGGCTTGAAGGGCCGCTCCGTAGGGGCGGCGGTGGTTTCCCCGGTGCATGCGAATTTTATTGTCAACCGTGGAGGGGCTACTTCCGAGGAGGTGATTGCCTTGGTGCGGGAAGTGCGGCAGGTAGTTTTTCAACAACAAGGGGTTTGGTTGGAACCGGAAGTTCATTTACCCGGCACCACCTGGGAGGAGGTGTTGAAGTCATGAGGGAAGGTCCCCCTGTCGCCATACTCCAGGGAGGGGTTTCCGGGGAGCGGGAGATTTCGCTGCGTTCTGCGGAGGCGGTGCGAAATGCTTTGGCCGACCGCTTTCTGTTGCAAATGGTTACCGTCAATAAAGCTGCCCTGCCAACGGAATTGAAGGGGTTTCGCGGAATTGTTTTTTCCGTTTTGCACGGGACGTTCGGGGAGGACGGCGGGATGCAGGAACTTTTGCAGCAGGCAAAAATTCCTTTTGTCGGTAGTGAGGCTGAAGCCAGCCGTATGTGCATGAACAAAACCTCTACCAAGGAGCGAGTCGCGGGAGTCGGTGTTCCGGTGGCTCCCGGATGGTGCTTCCCCTCTGACCAGTCTCCTTCCTGGGAAGAGGTTGTGGGCAAGTTAGGCCCCAAAGTTGTTTTAAAACCCAATACCGAGGGGAGCAGTCTTGGGCTGTCTTTTCCCACTGATCCGGAAACCTGGCATGAGGGCTTGGCGGGGCTTCCGGCCGGCGAGGCCTTGGTTGAGCGCTTTATCCCGGGGAGAGAATTATCGGTTGGGGTTTTGGAGGGGAAGGCCCTCGGGGTGGTGGAGATTGTCCCTGCTTCCGGGCAGTACGACTACGAAAGCAAATATACCCTCGGAAAGACCGAATATCGGGCTCCCGCACCATTGACCGAAGAGGTCGCGGCCTCGGTTCGAAAATGGGCGGAGCAATCTTTTCGGGAATTGGGCTGCCGTGACTACGCCCGCGTGGATTTTAGATTGTCACCGCAGGAGGAAACGGTTTTTCTAGAGATCAATACTCTTCCCGGTTTCACCGAGCTCAGTTTGTTTCCCCGTTCCGCGCAGGTTTGTGGTTGGACGTTCACTGATTTGCTGGAACGCCTGGTGGAAGCATGTTGGGAGAGGACTTCATAAACTTTTGCTTACGTATTATGCCGAAAAAGAAAACAGAGGACACGGAGAATTCCTGGAGGAAAATTCCTCAGAGCCGGACTCGGCGCAAATCTTCCCCGCTGGCCCGGAAACGCAGTCTTCGGACGTTATATTTATCATCGTTGGCGCTTCTCGGTATAGCCGCTGTTTTTGTCTTGGCTGCCGGGGGGTGGTTGCTCCTGCGGGAGGCCACCCGGTCACTGAGTCAGGGACTTCAATCACCAGTTTTAGAAGACGAAAAAGTACTCTTTCAAACCGATGGCTATTTGACCGTGGAATGGCTTTTGGAGGAGTTGGCGCTAACCGGGGCTCATCAGCCAATTTTTTCGCTTTCCTTGACCGAGCTGCGGGAAAGGCTGGAAAGCAATGGTCAGGTGGACAAAGCGATTTTAGCAGTTTTGCCACCAGACCGCTTGGCGGTGCGCTTGCAGGAGAGAAAGCCTGTTTTGCGTATGGTGGCCCGCAATTCGGACGGTGAGCGGATGCGTTTGCTGGTTGGCCAGGACGGGTTGGTCTATGAAGGCTATGGCTACCCTTTACCTCTGCTGCGTTCCCTGCCGCACGTTGATATCGATCGCGTCAGTCATAGTGACCATGGGTTTGGGCAATTGCCGGGTTTTCCCCAAGTGGCCGAATTGTTGCGTATTGCGGAAGAGGAAACCCCGGAGATGTATCGGACCTGGCGGGTTGTATCGCTTCGGCAATTGCCCAAAATCGTGGTGCAAAGTGATAATGTAGGGCAGGCTATTTTTCCGGACCGGGATTTTGAGGAAAATGTTTTGCGTTTGCGCGATCTGGTCCGCGGTACCCGCCGGGAAGGATATGACCGGTTGGAAATGGTGGATTTATCCTTGGAGCACGTTCCCATGCGGCCCAGTTCCCGCTGAAATTTTATTGTCATGATGTCCAAATCACGGGTAATCGGAGGAATCGAGATCGGCACGGCCAAGGTGTCGGTCCTTATCGGAGAAACGGCGAGTGGGAAGAATTTGAATTTGATCGGGTTCGGGCAAGTGGCTTCCCGCGGGGTACTGAAAGGAACCGTTTACGAGTATCGTTCGGTGAATGATGCCCTTCAGGAAGCGGTTTGCGCGGCCGAGAAGATGGCGGAGACGAGCATCGAAGGAGTCTATCTGGCCTACACCGGGGATCATTTGGACGGCTCTTATAACGAGGCCAAAATTTCCGTTAGTTCCCCTGATGGGGTGGTTTCCAAAAAAGATTTGGAACGGGTTGAGGAGAATGCCAAAGCCAAGGAAGTCGGCAAACATAGAATCGTAGTTCAGTCTCTTCGCGGCCCTTACCGGCTGGACGGAAGGCAAGTGACTCAACCAATTGATATGACGGGGAATGAATTGGAGGTCGGGGTGTGGAAAGTGCACGGGGACGGCCGCCGTGTTTCCGATAGCATTCGTTTACTCAATGGTATGAACCTCGGGGTTGAGGAACTGATTTTATCCTCCATCGCTTCGGGGCAAATGGTTACCAAGAAAGAAGAGCAGCAACGTGGGGTCTTGGTTTTGGACATTGGCAGTGGAACCACCGACTATGCTCTTTACAAGGACAACTATGTGGTGAGAGCGGGGGCGATTCCCGTTGGCGGCGACCATTTAACCAATGATTTGAGTCATGGGCTAAGCCTCTCACGAAGAGAAGCAGAGCGGGTCAAAATCGAACACGGGAAAGCGCTTCCGACGGCCGATGACAAGCAAACCACAGTTTATTTAGAAGGAGGCGGAGCGGCCATCGGAGAGCGTTCTTTGCGTCAATTGGCGATCGCGCAAATTCTTGAGGCCCGGGTACGGGAGATTTTTGAGATTGTGCAGACTACGATCACCACGGAGTTTTTGAACAAAACGTACATCCCGAGCGGCGTGGTGGTGACCGGGGGTACCAGCAAGCTCCCCGGGCTTTCCGAGCTGGGAAATCAGGTTCTGGGAGTACCAGTGCGTCGTGGGCAGAATCCCGGTTGGGTCGCTGATGAACTCAAGGGCCCGGAGTTCAGCACCATGCTGGGGCTTCTTTGTCGCGGTTTTGACCGGGAGAAGGAGAGTGCAGGCCGCGAAACCCTGCCTGGTGGAGGGCTTCTCAGCAAAATTGGCAATTTTTTTGGATGGAGGGATTTGTAATGAACGATGCGGGACAGATGCCTTTGCAGGGGTTGGAAAATACGTTTCAGGAAAGAGTCACCATGTTGGCTCTGGGAATGGGGGGCGGAGGCTCCAATATGGTGGCCAATTTGCAGAGGAGAAAACCGGAGGGAGTTTTGTTTCGGGTGGCCGATACCGATGAGCAGGCTTTGCGAGGCTGTTCGGTTGAAGGCCAGATCCTGTTGGGACGGGAAACGACCAGAGGTCTTAGCACCGGTGGCGATATCCAATTGGGAGCGCAGGTTGCGGAAAGCGATTTGGCCGAATTAAAAAGGCTCTTGGAGACTGTCGATATTCTATTCCTTTTTGCCGGAATGGGCGGCGGTACGGGAAGTGGAGCGGCTCCGGTTATCGCACGGCTCGCGGCGCAAATGAACGTGATGGTAATCAGTCTGGTTAGCCTTCCTTTTACCTGTGAGGGCAAACATCGCCGGGAAGTGGCTGAAAAAGGGTCCGGGGCTTTGCGCAAATATTCGCACTTACTGCTTCCCATGGCCAATGACTTGCTCCTCCAGGAGGCCCGCCCCGAGGAAACTCTGGTGCGGACTTTGCAGATTGCCGACGACTGGATGGGGGCGACGGTGATGGCATTTTGGCGATCGCTCTATTGGCGCGGACTCTTCAATATTGATTTGGGGACCCTGCAAAAAACATTTCGCCGGGTGGGGGGAAAAAGTTTGTTTGGTTTTGGCCTCGGTGAAGGAGAGGATGCGGCTGTGGAAGCCTTTCGTAAACTTGTTGCCTGTCCGTTGTTGCGTTCCTCAGAGTTTGCCGCGCAAGCGGATCGTCTATTGATTCATATTGTCGGTGGCCCGGATTTACAAACCCGTCATGTGAAATTTTTGGCGGATGAAATTCGGCATAAATTCGGACGGTCCGCGGAGATCACCATCGGGGCGGTGCAAAGCCCGGATTTTCAGGAAATGGTGGAGGTTTGCGTCTTGGGGGCCACCGATGTCGATGGGCGTCGACCGGGACCCTTGCCTGAAAAAGAAAACCCCCGCCCCCAGGCGATGGGGGGGCGGATAGTGTCTTCGGCTGGTTTAGCGGAAGCGGATGATCAGGTGATCTTGTCAACGGATTCTCCTGAGAGCGGAATCCAGCGGGAGTTTCCCTTCACTTCTGAGAAAAGTGGGCATTTTGAGAAAACGGACTCGAATGAGTTCGAGGGCGAGAATTTGGATACTCCCACCTTTATTCGCCGGGGAATTAAGATTCAGGTGTAGCCTGGTGTAAAAAGAACGGAGCAAGTGATAATTCTTTTGCCAGAAGAAGAATAACTCATCAAGCTGAGAATATGTTGGACGAAACAATTTGGATGGCGCTTGCGGGAACCGGAGTCGTACTTTTTCTGTTGTTTCTCTTTCTATGGCTTCGGGCAAAGGTTTTAGGAAAAAGGCAATCCGCGGAGATCCTGCGTCTGAAAAAGCAGGCTTATTTGATGGATAAAAGAATTGGCGATTTGCAGAAGCAAAAGAATGCGATGGATCTGTTCTTTGGAACCGTAAGCCATGAGGTTCGTACCCCTATGAACGGAATCCTGAGTACGGCCACGTTTTTGCTTTCTACTGAAATGTCAGAGGAGCAAAAAAGATGTGTAGAACAGATTCAGGAAAGTGGGGAGGGTTTACTGCTTTTGCTTGATAATTTGTTAAACCAGGCCCGTCTGGAGAGTGGCATCGAAACCACCGAAAACCGGGAGAACGAGCTTTCCAAGGTATGGGATGACTTGCAGCAGTCTTTCGTGGCACTGCTGCGACGTAAGGAAATTTCGCTGGAAACCTATTATCGTGGAAATAGCCGTTATTTGGTCCGGGCGGATACTTCATTACTGCGCCTGTTTTTTGCCAATCTGGTGGGGTTGGCGATTCGCGCCGGCCAATCCGCTGATTTGATTTATTTGGAAGGTGGTTTTAAAAATGGCGATAATAACAAGTTTGCCGCTACCTTGATCTTTTATTCCCGCGATTCCGAAGCCAATGCCCGCTGGAGGGAAGAGATGAAGCGTGACCCTTTCGAGGCCGTCCAAAGGGAGGATCGAAAGAGAATTGATCTGGGGAGTTTGAATCTTTCGATGGCTCACAAAATTATAAACCTTTGGGGTGGTCGTATGGTCTGGAACCAGAGTGGCGACAAAATTGAATTGGTTCTCGAAACCAATCTTGAGGCCAGTAAGATGAAGGATCAAGGAGGTGCCAAGCGTTTGCGGTCTTTGTTGCGTGACCCTTTGGCCAGCGGTTCCCGGTCCTTGACCTTGTTAGTGGTTGAAGATGATCCCACCAACCGGGCGGTGGCGAATATGATTTTAAAGAAGATGGGTCATGAGGTATTTCTGGCCGAAGACGGAAAGCGTGCTTTGGAAATGGTTCGTGCGACCACCTTTGATGTCGTATTGATGGATATTGATATGCCCGTTATGGATGGGATTGAAGCCACCAAGCGAATTCGGGCGGGGGAGGCCGGTGAAGATAATAAGAATCTTCCTGTCGTTACCCTGACTGCTTTTGCGGTGGCCAATGACCAAGAGAAGTATTTGGCAATGGGCTTCTCCGGGTTTTTGACCAAGCCGATCGACCCCGGTCGTTTGCGAACGGTTTTAAGCGATGTTTCCCGGGGGTAGTTTCAGGTAAGCCGGGAAAATGATTAGCGCAAGGCTTTCCGTAGCCGCTTCCATTGTTTGGGAATCTCCTTGGCATAGGAAGGGAAGTGTTCCGCTGTTTCCTTTTTCGCGTCATGTTCCAATTGATACAATAATTGGCATAGCGCAACGGCCCCGAGATTGGCACATAAACCACTGATGCTATGGGCGATTTTACCTGCTTCAGAGACTTTTTTCTGTTTGATCGCATCCAACAGAAGGCTGAGTTTCTCTTCGCTTTGGGCGAGGATATTACCGGTTAATTCCTTTGCCTTTTCCGGATTCCCCAGCATTTTCTCAAGACTTTGCTCCGGATCGAGAACGGGATGTTCCACAGGCGCCTTCACGGCTCGTACCTTTTTCTTTGGGGCTTCGTGTTTTTTCTTTGAGTCTTTGGATTCCGCTTTGTTTTTTTCAGCGGGAAGCCATTTATGCAAAATATGCGTCATCACCTCGGGGTTTAGAGGTTTGACCAATACGTCGTCCATGCCGGCTTGCAGACAAGCTTCGCGATCACGTTCCATAGCGTAGGCGGTCATGGCAATGATCGGAATACGGGAGTCTTTGTTTGATCCGAATTTTTGGCGAATCCTTCGGGTGGCGGTTAGACCGTCCATCTCCGGCATCTGAATGTCCATCAATATCAAGCCGTATTGGTTTTTCTCCATCGCTTCAAGAACCTCCCGACCATTTGCCACAATATCTCCGGTGAGCCCCATTTTATCCAGAAGGCCCAACGCGACCTTCTGGTTGATTTCATTGTCTTCGGCCACCAGGATGGCGTTATGGCGTTGCGTATCGAGCGAAGGAAGCTCCTCCTCTTCGGAGACCTCCGGGACAATGGGAAGATCAAGCGAGGAGCGGGTCTCCATGGTAAGAGAAAACCAGAAAGTCGATCCCTTGTTTTCCTTGCTGCTAAAGCCAATATCTCCCCCCATCATTTCGACCAAACGCCGGCAGATGGCCAAGCCTAAACCAGTCCCCCCGAATTTTCGGGTAATGGCCGGCTTGAGTTGGTGGTAATCCTCGAACAGGTATTGTTGATATTCCTTCGAAATGCCTATTCCCGTGTCAGACACTTCAAAACGCAAACGGACAAATTCCTCCTGTTGCTTTTGCACTTTGAGGGTGATCCCGATCTCTCCTTCCTCGGTAAATTTCAGGGCATTACTGAGAAAATTGTTCATGATCTGGGAAATCCTTCCCGGATCCCCCAAGGTTAGAGAGGGGGTTTTGGGAGAAACCTGACAGTAGAGCTTCAGTCCTTTTTCCTGGGCACGGTAGGAAGCGGTATAGGCCAGTTCATCGATCAACTGGGTTGGGTTAAAGGGGATGTGTTCCAGTTCCAGCTTGTCCGCCTCGATTTTGGAAAAGTCCAAAATGTCGTTGAGAATCTTCAAAAGTGATTCCCCGCTACTTTTTACCGTTTCGGCAAATTGTTTTTGTTGGGTATTCAAAGGAGTATCAAGGAGCAATCCCACCATCCCCAGAATCCCATTCATGGGGGTGAGGATCTCGTGGCTCATGCCGGCCAGAAACTCTCCCTTGGCTTGATTGGCATCCCTTTCGCGTCGGGCCTGCTCTTGCAGGCGGTCCAGTTCCAAAAGCAAATCCTGACAGAGGAAAGCATAGTCGTCACTACCCGGGCTCTCCAGTGATGGTGTGCGTCGCTGAAGGTCGCGGTAACGTTTTTTGAGGTTTTTGAGGTGTGAAGTCAAAACACTGGAAATACAAGGGGGGATGAGGCTGGGGGAAATAGTAACTTTGGGAACTGGGTTTGACCAAAGCAAGGAAAAATAGGCAATGCCAAGTAAGCAAAAAGTAAAATTATGCCATTTGGCGCCAAGCCTTGGCAAATCTACGGGCCCCAACTTCCAGATTTTCCGGCGAGGTGCTGCCGAAGCTCAGGCGTACGGTATTGTGCTTCCGGTGGTCGGAAGCCATACAAAGGGACCCGGGGACAAATAAGACGCCTTCGTCCACCGCTTTTTGGAAAAAGGGGCTTTCAGGAGAAGCGTCAAAGCCGGACGGGGCCTCCAGCCAAAGGTATAACCCACCCTTGGGTCCTTCCCAACGCCACCCTTCATGGCGCAAACCCTCATCGATCAGGGCCTGGTGCAAAATTTCGGCTTTCTTGCGATAAAGAGAGCGTAGTTTTTCGACCTGCCCGTCGTACGCTCCGGTGCTCAAAACTTCCTCGACTATGGCCTGCGTGAAGTTCGCCGTTCCAAAATCCTCGTTTCCCTTCAGATGCAGAATCTTCTCTCTCCACTCTTGGTGAGGGCAATGCAATGAGCCGATTTTCAAACCGGTGGCGAAGGGCTTGGTGGTGGTGCCCAGGTACAGGCAGGGAAAGGAGGCAAAGGCCTCCAAACTCAAAATACTGCGGGCGGGCCAGGGCTTTTGGTAATAGAGGTCACGGTAGGCCGCGTCTTCGATAATGGGCGGATGGCAGTGGCAGTTGGCCAGGGCCTTGGCCAGGGCTTCCTTTTCCGCTTCCGAACGGGAAGCGGAGGAGGGGTTGGAAAAATAGCTCACCAGATAGACCGCTTTCACCCGGGCCATGGTTCCCTTGGCCTGAAGGTCTTCAAGGAGGGTTACGGTCTGCTGGAAAAGTTGCTCCGGATCATCGGTGTCCGGAAGAGAGCGGACTTCCAGCCCAAGGGCCCGGGCATTCTCCAGAAAGACGAAATAGGTGGGCGATTCGACCAGAACGATATCCCCGGGATCGCAAAGGGTGGAAAGGGCCAGAAAGAGGGCTTGTTGGGAGCCGTTGGTGATGAGCACCTCCTCGGCGTCGTATGGTGCTTCTCGGTGATCCGACCGGGTTAACCGGTCCGCCAAAGCTTTCCGCAGGCCGGGGCGGCCGGCATTGGTCCCGTATTGGAGCACTTCGGTTTTCGAGGGGTCGTCCAAGAGCTTTTGGGCGGTTTTTTGAACCGCTTCGACGGGTAGAGAAGGGGTATCGGTGAATCCCGCAGCCAGCGAAACCAAGTCTGGATTCTCGAGGGCCTGTTTCATCAAACGGGTGATAACCGGGGCGGTTAGACGGTTTCCAAGGGAGGAATAGTGAGGGTTGTGCACGAGTACGAGAATAGGCTACGATAGATCCAGGCGCAAGACCAAGAGGCAGGCGAGGATTCGGTTATTGTCTTTCGATTTGGGCGGGATAAGATCGAGGTAGCTTTGCAGGTAATCCTCAACCCATTTTTATATGACCCCGCTTCGTTTGTTTTTCGGAAGTTTTTTCTGTCTCCTCTTGATGTTGGTAACGGCTTGTGCCGATAACCCGGTCTCGCCCTGGGAGGCGGCGCAGGAGGCGTTGTCCGAGGCTTTGCCGCAAACGGCGATGGCGGAATTTCGCAAGGCTGAGGAGGCGGCGGTGGCCGAGGGAGAGTATGGACGGGCCATGGAGGCCCTTTTGCGGAGGGTCCATTTGCAGCATCAGCGTGAGGGTAATCCGCTGGTTATGGAACAGGAGATTCGGGAGGCGGTGGAGGCATATCCGCCCGAGTGGCAGGCCATTGGCAAAGTGGTGGCGGTGACCCAGTGGCAGAATTATTTTCAGCAAAACCGATGGCGTTTTCAGCAGCGAACCGATGCCGGGGAAGCCGAGGGGGAGGGGCCGGAGACCTGGAGCTTGCCCCGGATGTTGCGGGAGATCGATCAGCGCTGGCAAGAGGTGCTGGGGGATCGGGAGATCCTGGCGGAGCATGAGACCGAATCGCTTTGGGAGCTTGATTTTATGCACAAGGGTACGGTGGCGGCCGATTATACCCCCACTTGGTATGATCTCGTCGTGCGGACTGCGCTGGAGTTTTATCAGATGGGGGAACAGGGCGGGCTCTTGCATGCGGAGACGTTTCGTATCGATGCCGAAGATCCGATCTTCGGAACCCGGGAGGATTTTTTGGCGTGGGAGATGGAAGACGGGAGGCCCGGGGATCCCTTGGTGCGGGCGGTGGTTTTGTTGCAGGAGGGAATGCGGTTTCACCAGGAACGTGGTCATATGGCCGCCTTGGCCGATATGGACTTGCTGCGGATTCGTTTTGGCTGGAATCAGGCCTCCGGGGAGCGCAAGGGGGAGCGGTATGCGGCGGCTTTGGAGCGCCTGGCGGAGGCGGGGGAGGATCGGGAGATAACCGCCTGGGCCTGGTATGATTTGGCGGAATGGTATCGGGCGGAGGAAGAAGATTTGGTGCGGGCCCGTGAACTGGGGCAAAAGATTTTGGACCAGTTCGCGGACACCGCCGTGAAGAGCAGGGGAGAGCGCATAATTATCCAAATCGAAAGACCGTCTTTACGGGTGCAGACCGAGTTTCCGTGGAATCCTCGTTTGGAGAATGAATTGCGGGTCACGTATCGGAATCTGGAGAAGGTTCATTTCCGTTTGATTCCCTTTTCGTGGGAAGATTACCTCACCTGGCAGGGTTCGTTTTTCCGGGCCATACCCGGCGTCCGGTACGGGGATCATTTACGGGAAGGCTCGCTGGGACGTGAACGCCTTTTGGCGATGAACCCGATCAAAACCTGGGCCTGGGATTTGCCGATGACGGAGGATTTTCAGGAAAAAACCTACCAGAGCACCGCTGGCAAGGATTTGGATAAGGGGTTTTATCTACTATTGGCGGCGGCCCAGGAAGACTTTTCCTTAGCGTCGAGGGACGTTTTCAACCCCCTCTATGTAACGCCCGTGCAGGTTTCGGAATTGGGAATGATAATCCGGAATGCGTTTGGAGGGGAAACTCATGGCGGATTGGTGGTTGATGCCTACTCCGGAGAACCGGTTGCGGGGGCTCATTGGCAAGCCACGAACCTTGAAGGTGGGGGCCAAACGGTGAAGGAGGGGAGGAGTGATGAGGATGGTTTGTTTTCCTTCAGTCCTTTGCCCAGAGGACGGTATTTCTGGAGTACGGAGTTCAACGAGGACTTTTTGTTTCTGCCGGAAAGTTGGAGCGTATGGAGATTTCATGACGGTATCGGACCGCGGCGGGTAGTACGTTTCTTTACCGACCGCTCTTTGTATCGCCCAGGGCAAACTATTTATTTTAAGGGAATCGTGCATTGGCAGGATCGGCGGGGTGAGCGTTACCGACTGCTGGATAATGAGGAGTACACTGTGGTACTGCGCGATGCGAATCGGCAGGAGGTGTCCCGAAAGACGGTGCGAACGAATGACTTTGGCTCCTTTGCCGGAGCCTTTGTGGCGCCTCGGGAGGGATTGACGGGGAATGTCTCGCTTTCTTTGGAAGGGCGGTTTCAGGGCTCGGCAGCGGTTTCGGTGGAGGAGTATAAGCGCCCGCAGTTTCGCGTGACGATGGATCCGCCGGAAGGACAACCGCGTCTGGGCGAAATCGTTGAAATAACCGGCGAGGCACGGGCCTATACCGGTGCGGCGGTGGGCCGGGGTGCGGTGGAGTGGCAGGTGGTGCGGGAGATGCATTTTTCGCCCTGGCGGTGGTCTTTTCGGGGTCGTTCGATGCCGCAGAGCCGTTCCCAGGTGATCGCCAACGGAACCGGAGAAACCCGCGCGGATGGGAGCTTTGACCTCTCCTTTGAGGCCCGGCCCGATCCGGCTATTTCGCCTGAGGATAACCCGATTTTCTCCTATCGTATCGAAGTTTCAGTGACCGACGGCCGCGGCGAAACCCGCTCGCAAACAAAAACCGTCCGGTTGGCCTATCATGCCATCGAGGCTCGTGTTTTTCTGCCCATCGAGGGCTGGGTAGAGGCAGGGGAGCCCTTCCCCTTGCAGATCCAAACGACCGATCACGCGTCGAGTCCCGTTTCGGCGGAAGGGGTGGTCAAGGTGTTTGCCTTGCAGGGGCCGGAGGTTGTCGAGCGGAAGGATCTTTTCGCCCAGCAGGGAGACGATTCAGCGATTGGTCGCCTGTTGGCGGACTGGGAAGCGGGGGAGGTGGTGCAAAGGTTTTCCTTCGAAACGGCGGGAACAGGTCTTTTTGAGGAAGAGATGACTTTAGCGGCCGGGGCCTATCGGGCGATCCTGGAAGCGGTTGATCGTTACGGGGAGGCGGTGGAGCATCAAATTGATTTTGTGGTTCCGGATCGTCAGGCGGAAACGTTTGCGGTGCCCTTGCCGAGTTATTTCGAAACCGAACGCGGGCGGGTCCGGGTAGGGGAGGAGTTACGTGTTTTCTGGGGAACGGGCTATTCCGAGGGACGGGCGTTGATTGAAATCCTGGATCACCGTGGGATGCGGAAGGCGTATTGGACTGATCCCGGTTCGACTCAGTACTTGCTCACCAAGGAAATTACCGAGGACCTGCGGGGCGGCTTTTTGGTGCAGGTTACGTTTTTCCGGGAAAACCGATGGTATCAGCATCAGCAGCAAATTACTGTTCCCTGGGACAACAAGGAGTTACAGGTATCGTGGGAAACCTTTCGTTCGGAACTCGAACCGGGAGAGAAACAACGTTGGCGCATTCGTATCGAAGGTCCGGACGGCACCGAGACGCCACGGGAGTTGGTCGCGGCTTTGTATGATGCTTCGCTCGATCAGTTTCGTTCCCATTCCTGGCCCCAAAACTTTGGGGTTTTCAATCAGTATCGGGTTTTTTCGAGTCGGACCGCGGCGGCCCGGCAAATGACCTTTGCCCAAATCCGTCCGGACGGTTTGCGGCTCCGGTGGGGCGATATTATTGCTTGGGAGTACCCCGCCCTGGCTCCTTGGTTGGTGGCGAGACCTCATCACTACCGTATGATGAGTCGAGGGGGCGAAGTGGATATGGTGGCCGATGCAGCCGCTTCGGAAGTGGCGATGGAAAGTGCCCCGGTACCGCAAAGGGCAGAGGGTGAAACCTTTGGCGCAACGGAAGAAGAAGGTATGCCGGAGGTGGATTTGGAAGTGGTGTCGTTGCGGCGGAATTTGGAGGAAACGGCCTTTTTCGTTCCGCAATTGCAAACCGATGAAGAAGGGATGGTGGAATGGGAATTCACCATGCCCGAGGCGTTGACCGAATGGCGGTTTATGGCTTATGCCCATGATCAGGATCTGCGCTCGGGGTATCTGGAGGATACGGTAATTACGTCCCGCGAGTTGATGGCCCGTCCGCTCGCGCCGCGATTTGTGCGGGAGGGAGATACCATTCGTTTTCCGGTGCAGGTGAATAACCAGTCCAAGCAGCGGGTAAAAGGGCAAGTGCGTCTGGAGTTTTTCCGGGCCCGGGATATGGCCTCGCGGGATGAGGCTTTGGGGAATGAGGAAACGGTGCAGTCTTTTTCCATTCCGGCGGAGGAATCGCGAACCTTCTTCTGGGAAATCGAATTGCCCGAAGGGGAGGAGTTCCTGGTTTACCGGACGGTTGCCGCTTCCCGCCGGGTATCGGACGGGGAAGAAGGGTACCTGCCCGTCTTGCCGCGGCGAATCCTCCTGACCGAGTCCTTGCCTCTTCCCTTGCGGGGAAAGGGCGAGAAACGCTTTTCTTTCGCGAGTCTTCTTGGTAGTGGCGAATCGGATACTTTGCGACACCAGGGGCTCACCGTGCAGATGACCTCCCAGCCCGCTTGGTTGGCGGTTTTGTCGTTGCCGTATTTGATGGAGAGCGAACACCGCTCGGCGGATGTGGAATTCCGGCGTTTTTATGCCAATCAACTGGCGGCCCATATTGCGCAAACCGATCCTAAAGTGGAAAGGGTCTTCCGCCTATGGCGGGCTGAGGATGCGGAGGTGTTGAAAAGTCCGCTGGAGCGCAATGAAGATTTGCGGCAAATTGCCCTGGAAGAAACCCCTTGGTTGCGACGCGGACAGGATGAGTCCGAGCGGCGGCAACTGCTGGGCAATTTTTTTCAAAAAGAGCGTTTGGCGCGGGAAGGTTCCCGGGCTATGGAAAATCTTGCCGAATGGCAAAGAGAAGACGGGCTTTGGCCGTGGTTTCCCGGGGGGCGGGGGAGTCCGCAGATCACTCTTTCGATCGTTACCGGTTTCGGTAAGCTGCAACATCTTGGGGTGGATCCTGATTTATCGTTGGCGTTAAAGGCCTGGGCTCCCTTGGACCGAAATTTGACGGAACGGTATGAACGATTGAAGGATCGGGGCAATTTGGAACGCGCCTACCTCGGTCAGCACGAAGTGCAGCATTTGTATGCCCGCAGCTTTTTTCAGGAGAAGCATCCCGTCGGGGCGGAACACCGTGAAGCCTATGCCTTTTGGTTGGAGAAAGCCTTGGAGGATTGGACGCGCCTGAATCCCCAGGAGATGGCACAGTTAGCCTTGGTGTATCACCGAATGGTGCGTCATCGTGATTGGCGGACGCTGGATCGGGAGTTGCCGGAGCGGATTTTGCGCAGTTTGCGCGAACAAGCCTTTGAGGATAAGGAACTGGGAATCTATTGGAGTCGGGCAAGGGATTTGCCACGATGGTTTGGCCAACCGGTGGACGCGCAGGTGGTGATGATCGAGGCTTTTGAGGAGATCGCCGACGATCAGAAATATGTCGATGGAGCCCGCACCTGGCTCTTGAAGCAACGGCAGGTGCAAGCTTGGCGAACTACCCGGGAAACCGCTGATGCGGTGTATGCTCTGTTGCGGCGCGGCAGTGATTGGTTGGCCTCCGATGAGGTGGTGAGAGTTCGGCTGGGGGATAAATGGATTGAGCCGGAAGGGGTGGAGGCCGGAACCGGTTTCTACGAAAAAAACTATCCGGCGGCGGAAGTGCGGCCGGAAATGGGAGAGATTCTGACTTCCAAGCCCGATGAAGGCGTTTCCTGGGGCAGCGTGCACTGGCAATACTGGGAGGACCTGGACGAGATCAAAGCGCACACCGAAACCCCTTTACAGGTGGAAAAGCAGTTGTTGCGGCGGCAAATCGGCCCGGAGGGCTCGACGCTGGTGGAAATCGATGGGCCCTTGGAGGTTGGCCAGGAAGTGGTCTCCCGGTTGGTGATCCGCGTCGACCGGGATATGGATTTTGTCCATCTCAAGGATCGACGTGGCAGTGGGCTGGAGCCGGTCAATGTATTGAGTGGTCACCGCTCGCAGGATGGGCTGTGGTATTACGAGAGCACCCGCGATACCGCCAGTCATTTTTATTTCGAGCGTCTGCCGCGGGGCACGCATGTGTTTGAATACTCCAACTTGGTCCGCCATCGGGGTGAGTTTTCCAGTGGAATAGCCACTCTGCAGTCCTTTTATGCTCCGGAATTCAATAGCCACTCGGAGGCGGTTCGCTTGTCCGTCGAATAGGTTTTTTCATACTGATTGTGATCCTTCTTTTTATTCCTCATGCCTAACGATCCCACCTTGCATCCTGATCTTGAGCAGTACCGAAAAGCGCTCGAGCCCAAAATTATTGAAACCTGTCCGGGGATCTACACGGTTCGTGGGATGAGTTTAGCCAATTGCCACTTTGTCCGTGGACACGGCGGTTTGGTGGTGGTGGATGCTGGCAGCAGTTGGGAAGAGGGCAGGGCCCTGCGCCGGATGGTTCGGAAGGTGAGTGAAGAGCCGATTCGAGCGGTTTTATTGACGCATTCACATTACTCCGGAGGGCTCGGCGGTCTTTTGGAAAAGGAGCTGGAGGAAAAACAGGAGGTCGCCATCATTGGGCATCCCCGTATCCCGGTGAATTTGCAGAAAAGCCGGGACTTGGCCAAAGAGGTCTGGCACTACCGGGTGAGTTTGGAAAATGGTTCGCGACTTCCCCGGGAGGGAGAGGGGGCAGTTCATGCCCCGGCCCGCGCTTGGCGTGATGGCCGCGCTTTTGCTGAGTTGACTCATGCTCTTTTGCCCGGGGCAGAAGGGGAATTTGCCGGCCTCCCCATTCGGGTCGAAAAAGGCTTTTTTGATACCGACGATGGCTTGGCTTTTCGTTTTCCTTCCCTGAATCTGGTCGCTCATAATTTGGTCACCGACCAATTTCCCAATTTCGGAAGTTTGGGGGGAGGTCGGTACCGTGATCCTTTGCCTTGGTTGGAGGCGGTAGAGGCTTTGGCGGAGAATCCGCCGGAACATCTGCTTCCCTGCCACGGTGAACCTTTGTCGGGCCGGGCAAGAATCGGGCAAAAACTCCGCAAAAATGCCGAGGCCGTTCGTTTTCTTTACGAGGAAACCCTCCGCCTCCTGGCCAAAGGCGCATCGGCTCATGATTGCCGGGTTAGGGTCAAACTTCCCGAACACTTGACCCATGATCCTGAAATGCGCTGTCTCTATGGGGAAGTGGAGCACGCCGTTTTGGCTTTTGCTTATGGGGAAACCGGCTTTTGGTCCGGCGAGACCCGTGATTTGGTACCCTTACATCCGGCTGAAGAAGCCCAATGTCTGGCAGAGTTGTCGGGAGACAAGGCGAATCTGTTGGCTTATGCGGAAAAAGCCTATACCTCTGACCGTCTGAGGGTGGCCTTGCATTTTGCTGATGCGGCGGAGCGCTTGCAAGTTTCCGGGGCGGAGGAACTGCGTAAAAAGATCCTGCGTAAAGCCGCCGGGCAAACCACCGCCTGGACTTTGCGGAACACTCTTCTCACCCTAGCTCAGTAGAGGGGAGGATGGTTCAAATTGGCTTCTTGCGACGGGTCGGGAGCTCGCGGACAGGGAGTCCATTGGCTTGTAGGTAGGCTTTGACTTCGCTAATGGTGAAGGTCCCAAAATGAAAGAGCGAAGCGGCCAGAACCGCCGAGGCTTTTCCTTCTTCCAAAACCTCGCGGAAATGCTCCATCTTGCCCGCCCCGCCGGAGGCGATGACGGGAATCTCCACCGCTTCGCTAACCGCGCGGGTTAATCCCACATCGTACCCGGCTTGCGTGCCGTCACCGTCCATGCTGGTAAGGAGGATTTCCCCCGCCCCCAAACTCGTGGCTTTACGGGCCCAATCGCGAACTTCCAATCCAGTGGGCTTTCGCCCTCCATGGGTATACACTTCCCATTCGTCGGAGGTTTCACTTTTCTTGGCGTCAATCGCCACGACAATACATTGGTTTCCAAAATGCCGGGCCGACTCGAGGATCAGGTTGGGGTTTAAAATAGCGGCCGTGTTGAGACTGACCTTATCCGCGCCGGCGTTTAGCATGGAACGAATGTTCTCCAAACTTCGCAATCCGCCGCCGACCGTGAGGGGCATAAAGCAATGGGAGGCCGTTTCCTCTACCACCTTATGTATGATCTCGCGTTCGTCGCTGGAGGCGGTAATGTCCAGAAAAACCAGCTCATCCGCCCCTTGGGCCTCGTAGGCTTTGGCCGCTTCCACGGGATCTCCGGCATCGCGAAGTTCTTTAAACTTCACCCCCTTGACGACCCGGCCGGCGTTGACATCCAGGCAGGGAATGATGCGGCGACAAAGCATTTTCGCAAACTCAGGCCTCGGCGAGAGTAATATCGGGCTCGAAGGAAACGGTTAGTCGGTAAACATTGCCCGGACGCATAATTAGCGGATGGTCCCGGGACAGCACCTGGAGATAATGAATATTGCCCCAGTTGGTTTTAAATTGAGGATCATCACTGACCACTTCGGTATCTTTCCACGTAGCCAGAAAATCGTCTTTCTCAACATTGCAACGATGACCTTCGGCACCGAGGGCAAGGCTGTTGGGGGAGGTGTAGGTCGAATGGGGGTAGGCGAGAGCCATGCAGTAGCGCATGGAGTCAATTTGTACCTTCTGTTTTACGGTGTAGGCGAATTCACTGGTGATTTTGTCTCCACTGAAAGTCCAGTTTACTTTGACCGAACCGAGGCCGTTGACAACTTCCTCATCCTTGGTGATCCACTCTGGTTGTTCGTAGCGGAAATAAAAAGAGTTGCGAAGGCCGAGTCCGGTGACGCAACGTTTGCCGTAAAAGCTGGGGACAAATTTTTTGCCGTCCACACTGAGTTCCGGTACAAGAACAGGCAGGTAGGCATTTACCGGCCAATCAAAGATGCCCTGGGCATGGGGGAAGGCCAGAGTGGAGGCCAGTCCACTGCCGTTCTGACTGGATAGAGGCAATTGCAGATGTAAACCGGAATCCGGATTACGATACAGGAAAACCCCTTGCTCCTTGCGGGCGGATTTGTCAAAAACCACGAATTTTCCGGTGGCCCGGGTGGGGCTTTTGGGTTTGGTGGCTCCCGCAGGGCTTTTTAAGGTGCGGCTGAGACGGGACCACTGACAGAGGTAACGGGCCGCATCGAAATTGCCCATGCGGGTGGTATGTTCCTCGATGGTGTCACGTTCGCCGTCACGGATGACTACATAGCCGTTTTCCTGATCGAGGAAGTTGACGAAAAAGAATTGGAAAAGACGACGCAGGAGATCGGAGTATTGTTCCCATTTGTCGGCTCCGATCCATCCGTCACGCATGCCCTGCAGAATCAAACTGATCAGGTGCATTTGGCCATAGAGTCCAAGACCCCGGCCATAACTCCACCCCAAGCCATCCTCACGAACCAGGTCGGGAAGAAGTTTGAGGTATTTTTCCCCGAAAGTGCGCAAACTCGGAAGCTTGCGATCACGTAAATTCAGGTTGGCATGCAATTGCAAGGCCTGGCGGATGAAGACAAAACTGAGAACCCCGTAAATATTGAAAGTCCCGCCGATCGTTTCGGAGCCGTCGTCAAAGAAATTGTTCGAGCTTTTTTGCCCAATGCGCTCCAGGAAACGGTCGATGAGCTTGCCGGTTTCGTCCTTCTTGGAAAGCCCCATGCTAAAACGGGTCACCGCCTTGGCGATGTTGAAGGCCTGCCAGTGGTTGGTGTAATCGCTGCGCGCCAAAAGAAGGCGGTCCAATTGTTCCCGGGTCTGTTCGACCAGACGCTCCCAGACAGGATTGCGTTCCTTGGCCGGACCAAAGGACAGGAGTCCGAGGGCGGCGAAAGCGAGACCGTTTTCCTGTGGCGGTTCGCGGAAAGCCTGCTGCGTGATGCAGCGTGCCGAGAGGTCGATGAGATCAAATTCCTCCAGGTTTGTTTCCCCGGTGGCCCGAAAGAACTCACCAATTGCCAGAGCGGCGTGACCAGACTCGTCTAGTCGGGAGGGCTCACCTTCGATAGGGCTTATGGTTCCATCAGGATTGATGGCGTTAAGGTTATGACCCAAAATGGAACGGGCCATGTCGAGACACTGCTCTGAAAAACTCTGCATGAACGATTAGTTGAATTTCTAGGTGTTACCGGCACTTCGGCAGACGATCAAAAGAGATGGTTCTCCTCTTTTCAGGGCTTATTTTCAAGCGCAATCTTTCAAAAGATGAAAAATTCTTGGTTCCAGGACTTTTTCAAAGAGGTATTTTCCTCCCCGAAAGGGTATTGCTTTGCCTTGAATCCCGAACCGTTTCGAGGGAAACCGCTTTCCCTGGGCTTAGGTCTGCCCTGGGAGCTTGGTAAGCGCAGGGGTTTCTATTATTGCTTTTTCGCAAAAAAAATCTAAAAAATATTCTTGACCGTTTGACCCCGGAAGGTCTTTCCCTTCACTGTTCCCCATGTCCATAATGCCACATCCCTCTGAAATCCCCACTCCTGTCCAGACCAACAAATCCCTGTCCGGACAAGTTGTGGTGACGCGGAAGGTGCATTTCAATGCCGCTCATCGTTTGGAGAATACGGATTTCCCATCCAGTTGGAACGCTGAGCAGTACGGGTCGTGTAACAATGCCCTGTGGCATGGACACAATTACACCCTAGAGGTTTCGTTAAAGGGTGAACCTGACCCGCAAACCGGCTACGTCATTGATTTGGGCCGCCTTAAGACGGTCATCAACGAGGAGATCGTCGAGAAATGTGATCATCGGAATTTAAATTTGGAAGTCGATTTTCTCAAAGGTATTATCCCTTCGGCGGAGAATCTGGTGATCGCCTTCTGGCGCCAGTTGGAGAAAAGATTGGGGAAAGGAAAATTGTTTCGGATACGTTTGTATGAAACAGAGCGAAACTTTGCTGAATTTTACGGTGAATGAAAAATCAACTTGGTAAGGACCATCATCATGTCTACACTACTCAAACCTAAAATGTATTTGCACCAAACCGATCATCCGGAGACCTTGTCGGATGTACTTATGACTAGAAATTACGATAAAAATTTTAAGATTTCCCCGGAGTACCGGGAAAGTATGCCTGACATGCAAAACGCGGCCGCTTCCCATATTCAGGGGGCGCGGGTAGGGATCCAACAGGTGGGAATTTCCAACTTCCGTCTGCCTCTCAAGTTTGCCCGCCCGGGGCAGGATCCTTTGGTATTGGAGGTCAGTGTGACCGGAACGGTATCCTTGGAAGCCTCCCGTAAGGGGATCAATATGTCGCGAATTATGCGTTCCTTCTATGACTACAAGGACGCCACTTTCTCTCTGGATATCCTGCAGGAAATTGTTGAGCACTATCGGGAAACCATCGATTCGTTGGATGCCCGTATCAAACTCTCTTTTTCCTATCCCATCCTACAAACCAGTCTGCGCAGCAACTTGGAGGGCTATCAGTATTACGATGTGGCCTTTGAGGGGATTTTGAACCGCGATGGGGACTTTCGAAAAATCATTCATTTCGACTATGTGTATTCCTCCGCCTGCCCCTGTTCAGCGGAATTAGCGGAGCATGCCCGGGAGGTCCGCAATATCTATGCAATTCCGCATTCGCAGCGTAGCAAAGCCCGTGTTCGGGTCGCTCTGTCCGAGCAGGCGGAAATGCCCATTGAGGACTTGCAACGCCATTGTCTCACCGCCTTGCAGACCGAAACCCAGGTCATGGTTAAGCGGGAGGATGAGCAAGCCTTTGCCGAGATGAACGGAGCCAGTATCAAGTTTGTCGAGGATGCGGCGCGCTTGGTCTACGAGCAATTGGACGCTGATCCCCGGATTCTCGATTTTGAAATCGCCTGTGCGCATTTGGAATCCCTCCATAGCCATGACGCTGTCTCCATGATTGCCAAGGGGATACCCGGCGGATTTACCGGAAACATGGAGGATTTTCGGGACTTGATTTGCTGATTTTATGTCCAATCAAGTGAAGACCATCCTCATCACCGGGGCGAGCCAGGGAATAGGCGCGGCGATAGCCAGGGAATTTAGCCAACATCCTTCCGTTCATCTTGCCTTGGTGGCTCGTAACTGCGAGAACCTGAAAAAGGTTCAGAGCGAGATTGCGGCTAAAGGGGTAAGGGCGGAGGTTTTCCCCTGTGATGTGACCCGTCCGGAGGAGGTGGAAAAACTTGCCCGCGAGGTAAATTCCTCCCTGGGAACTCCCGATATATTGGTGAACAATGCAGGCTGTTTTGTGCCTCATAGTTTTTTGGACTTCAGCTTGGAGGATTTCGAAAAACTCTATGGGGCCAATCTGCGGTCAGTCTTTTTGGTGACCAAAGCCTTCCTGTCACGGATGGTCCAAAGAAAAACCGGGCAGATCTTTAACATGGGATCAATTGCCGGCCTTCAGGGGTATCCGGGGGGGAGCGGTTATTGCGCCGCCAAATTTGGGGTTACCGGTCTCACCAGAGTGTTGCGCGAGGAAATGAAGGAGCACGGGATTAAAGTCACTCTCATTGCGCCCGGGCCCACCTTTTCCCCCTCGTGGGAAGGTTCCGGAGTGCCCGAGGAGCGCATGATGCCGGCCGAGGATATCGCGCGGGTGGTTTATCAAGCCTCGATTCTCCATGGCCGCACTGTTATGGAAGAGGTCATTCTCAATCCCCAGCTTGGACCACTCTAACAACTTTTTCCGGATTTATGGGAACCACGGTCTATACCTATCAAAAATGCTCCACTTGTCGGAAAGCTACCGACTGGTTGAGGCGCCAGGGCCTTCCTTTTGAGGAAAAGCCCATTCGGGAAACCCCGCCGACGCAATCTGAATTAGCGCAAATGCTCAGGCATAAAAACGGCGAAATCCGTAAGCTTTTCAATACCTCCGGGATGGATTACCGGGCTCTTGGGTTGAAGGATAAGCTCTCAGAAATGTCCACAGACGAAGCTTTTGCCCTCCTGGAAAGCAACGGAAATCTGGTCAAGCGTCCCTTCCTTTTAACCAACAAGGGCGGTGCCGTCGGTTTTCGGGAACCGGAATGGAAAACTCTTTTTTGAACCACCTACCGGTTCTTGATGCTGGCGAGAGGAGGTCGAATATTCTTCTTCATTGCCACCGGTTTCCAATTACTCTTCCAAGTGGGGATGGTATTCCGGAATGTACGATTTAATGAGTTTTTTGAGTTCCTGGACGGAGGCCTTCCCGATTCTTTTATTAAGCTTCTTGTAGACCTCTTCACCGTCAAAAGAGGAGGCCCCATTGTCCCGCAAGCAGTAGATCTTGGGATGGCTGGTTTTCGCCTTATCCTCTCCTTCATGGCTGAGCTCCTCGTAAAGTTTTTCCCCGGGGCGTAAACCGGTAAATTCAATTTCGATGTCGACCTCCGGTTCCAATCCGCTGAGCTCAATCATCTTTTTGGCCAAATCGATAATTTTAACCGATTTTCCCATATCCAGGATAAACACCTCGCCGCCTTCCTGACCAATGGTTCCACACTGAAGAATCAAACCAACGGCCTCCGGAATGGTCATAAAAAAGCGGGTGATTTCGGGATGTGTCACCCTGACCGGTCCCCCCTCGGCAATTTGTTTTTTGAAAATGGGGACCACACTACCCGAAGAGCCCAAAACGTTCCCAAAACGAACCGCCATGAACCGGGTCTTGGTTTCGGCTTCGTTCTGGCGAGCCGTTATATACAACTCTGCCAATCGTTTACTGGCTCCCATGACGGAGGTGGGGTTGATCGCTTTGTCGGTGGAAACCAAAACGAACTTCTCGGTCTGGTGTTCGCAGGCGAGATCGGCCACCATTTTGGTCCCGATGAAATTATTGCGCAGGGCCTCGGCGGGTTGGCGCTCCATCATCGGAACGTGTTTGTGCGCCGCGGCATGAAAAATGACTTGAGGGCAAAAGCGGGAAAAAATCTGCTCCATTCTACAGGGATCCGTTACGGAAGCCACCCTGGGGAAGAGAATTCCCCCATAGCCCTTTTCCAAAAGTTCCTGTTCAACGGGGAATAACTGGACCTCGCAATGATCCACCATGACTAGTTTACTAGGTTGGTATTGAATGATTTGGCGGCAGAGTTCGGAGCCGATACTTCCTCCTGCGCCCGTAACGAGAACCACTTTTTGCTTGATGGTGTGCGCAATGTCCTCCGTTTGCAGATCAACGGATTCCCGTCCCAGAAGGTCTTGAATTTCGACTGGTCGCAGGCTCGAAACACTGACTTTTTTGGTAACGATTTGGAAAGTCGAGGGAACGGTGCTGAAAGGAATTTTCTTTTTTTGCAAAAAGGAGACGATTTCCCCAATGCGTTTACTTGAGGCATTGGGCATGGCGATAACGGCTTCGTCAAAGGTGACGGGGATATTTTGAAAAGTAGCGTCGGTCAATGGTCCCAGAACCGGAATTTGGTGAATGTGCGAATTCTTCTTGGCGGGATCATCATCAAAAAAAACCACCGGGATCCGTCCCATGCCATGGCGGATTTTCAGTTCCCGGGCCAGTTGGGCGCCAACATCTCCGGCACCGATAATGGCGACCCTGTGTCGACCGGAAGAGAGGGAACCGTCCCGTTGTTGGTCTATACTTTCTTTCCAGCTTCGCAGCGCCAAACGAAAAGCGGAAAGGCCCCCGACGCTGAAGACAAAGTCCGCCAGTAAAATAGAGCGGGGAGGGGTGAACTCTGAAGGGGCCAAGGCCACCACAGGCAAGGAAAGAAGCCCGATAAACAATAGTCCCGTGACGATGCGCAAAAGGTCGGGAATACTGAAATAGGTAAGCAGACTGGAATACTGCTTGAAAAAATACAGGACGATCAGCTTGGCGGGGATCAGCCAGGAGGCGGTCTTCCAAAAGTTGACCTGCCGCTCCGGGGGGATCTCAAAATCGAAACGAAGCTGATAGGCAAACCACAGGCTCAGGAAAAAGATCCCGGTATATATCCCCACTAAAAAAAGGAAGCGGACTTGTCGAACCGAGAGAAATGCCGGTGAGAAGCGAGTTTGCATGGCCCTGCCGAAGGCTACATTCCCTGGCTTTCCAAGGTCTTTTGCAGCTCCTCCTGAAAGGCTTGGACATCTTCCTGGTCCGGTTGATAGCCTTCCTTTTCCGGTTGCATCATGATTCGGCCCATCTGGTCGAGTCCCCATTCGGCTTTGACCCCATCGCTAAAAGTCACTTGGCCACTGACCAGGGTGCCGGGCTGGGTAACCTTGTTGACCTCGACCTGGATATTGCCGACTGGTTGTAATTCGTCGGCGGCGGGAGTGGCATCTGCGGCGGGGGACGTCTCCTTGGCTCCCGCAGCAACCGCTTGGTCGGCCGAAAGGTGTTTGGTCGCTTCGTCTTGCGGGGCCTTTTGGTCGACCCATTCCAGCTCCAGATCGTCGACGAGAAAACGCACATCCATGTAGGTCATGGCCACACCAAATTCTTCTTGCAGACGTTTCTGCACCTCTGCTGGCTTGACTCCTTCCTTGACCCATTGGGCCACGGCTTCTTTCTGTTCAGCATTTATTTGCATAGTTTCTTATTTTGCAGGCCAGCCCCGGGAAAGCCAAGAAGAAAGCGTGTCCATGGAGAATTCCAGGCAGATAGACTTCTCAAAAAGGAAATTGGGGATTGTCTCCGGAAGGGTTTTCACCGGGCGGATCATCGTCGTTATTCTCGGAGAGAATTTTTTCCAATACCTCGGTCATGTCCTCCACTTCTTCAAAAACCGCCCGCGAGACGAAAATTGGCGCCTCTTGGAGAACCGCCAAAGTGACGCTGTCGCTGGGGCGGGCGTCCAATTCGATAATCTTTTTGCCCAACTCATTTTCCATGGAGAGAATCATCCGGGCGAAAAAGGTTCCTTCCTTGGCATCGTTGATGATGATTCTTTGCAACTCTATTTGAAAACCCCTGCACAGGGTGTCCAGTAAGTCGTGGGTCAGGGGTCTTTCTTTTTCCACTCCGTTGAGGGCCATCATGATGCTGTTGCCAATGCCCTGCTCAATGTAGATGACGAAGGCTTTGCTCTCATCCCCCAGAAAGAGGGCGCAGCCGTTGGATGTGGGAAGTACTCCTTTGATCGAAACCTGCACGACGTCGTTCTTCATGTTTCTTACTAAATCGAAATCCCTTCCCGGTGGCAAGAGCAGTTGACGATTCCCTCTTCCCTGGTAGCCTTTCGTATGGATAATATATCGAAAAGTTCTTGTGATGTAGCCCTTATCGGCGCAGGTCTTTCGGCTTTGGTCGCGGCCCGGGAAATGCAAAAAGCGGGTCTTGGTGTTCAGCTCTGTGAAAAAAGCCGCGGTCTCGGGGGGCGCATGGCCACCAGAAGACTGGGAGAGGCGCGATTCGATCACGGTTGCCAGTTTTTTACCGTGCGCAGCGATCCCTTTCGCGAGGAGGTCAGGAACTGGGAAGAGCGGGATTTGGTAGCCCCTTGGTTTAATCACCTCGATGCGCAGGGGGAAGCTTCCCTGCAACCAGAGAAAGATCATCTCCGGTACCGGGTTTCCGAGGGCATGACCGCAGTGGCGAAGTATTTGGGAACGGATTTGCCCATTCGAAGACAGCATACGGTATCTTCCGTTCGATGGGAAAAAGGGAAATGGCGAATCTCCTTTGCCGAGCATAAGGAGGAGTTGAGCGCTTCGTTTTTGCTTTCCACTGCTCCGGTCCCCCAGAGTCTGGCTTTGTTGGAAGAGTGTGGAGTAGAAGAAATACGGGCCTCCTTGGAGCCTTTGCGAAAAATTAAATACGGCCCCTGTTTCGCCCTGATGGCCTTGTTGGATCAACAACCACGTTTTTCCCCCGTCGGGTTTTTTGCGCCTTCGGACCATCCGGAGATCGCGACGCTGGCTGACAATGCGGCGAAGGGGGTGAGTTCCCGCTTGGGCGCCGTAACCATCCTGTCCACCGATACCTTTGCGGAGGCGAATTTCGAAAAGGCCCCGGATGAGGTTGTCAAAAAAATGCTCCTTGCCGCCCGCCCCTGGTTGGCCGGCTGTGAGGTCTTGGAAACCAGCTTGCGGCGTTGGAAATTTGCCCGTCCGGTGGTCTCTCATCCAGAGCGGGGATGGAGCCTGCCCACCCACGCTTTGGCCTTGGCAGGTGACGCCTTCGGAGGGCCGCCGCGTCTGGAGGAGGCTTTTCTTTCCGGCCAGTGGGCGGCGGAGAAAATAAGAAATTTCTTTTCCTCCCGTTAGACAAATTTATTTTTGTTGGCATACTGGGAATGTTAACAATCACTCTATTATGAAAACGATGACCAAAATCAAAACTTCTAGTTTGCTGGCCTTGTTGGGCGCAGCTTTCTTTTTTCAATCAGCCGAAGCCAAGGCTCATAATCATGGCGGGGAAAACGCCGAAGAAAATGTCCGCGAGCATTACCAAATCGATCCGGTGCACTCCAGTGTGGACTTCCGGATTCGTCATTTTGTCAATCGGGTGAGCGGTCGCTTCGGTGAATTCTCCGGCGATTTGCATATCGACCGGAAAAATTTGGAAAACAGCTTGGCTGAGGTGACGATTCAGGTGACCAGTGTTGACACCAATAACAGTGACCGGGATGAACACTTGCGCTCGGATGATTTTTTCGATGCGGAGAATTATTCCGAGATCACATTCGTCTCCACCTCTTGGGTCGACCAGGGGGAGGACCGTTTTCACATCACTGGTGATTTGACCATTCGTGGGACGACTCACGAGGTGACTCTCGACGCCGAATTGCTCGGATTCGGGGAAGGCCGGGGCGATATTTTTCTAACCGGATGGGAAGCTACCACGCAAATCGACCGGACCGACTATGGGGTATCCTGGGGGACTCCTGCGGTGGGAGCCAATGTCGATATTGTTATCAGCGTGCAGGCGCATCTGCAGGATTAATCGGGAATGTTTTGCAAAAAGACGGCACTTCTCGGGGTTCTGTTTTTTTGTTTACCTCGGGACCTCCCTCATTTTTGAATCGCAACATGCGAAAAATCTATTCTTTCTCGGCCATTTTGTTGGTGGTTTTAGCGGGCCTCTTTACTTCGGGGTGCCAGCACCGCACCAACGATGTTTCGTCCGGTCTGGTTTTGCCGGAGTCGGCCATTCAGCACGGGGTGGTGGTTTGGCTCAAGGAACCGGGGAACGCCGAGGCCCGGGAAAAAGTGATCGAGGCGACCTATGGTTTTGCGGAAATCCCCGGAGTTCTTGCGGTCACGGCGGGGCCACCGAAACTTTCGGAACGGGAGGTGGTTGACGATTCCTTCGATGTCGCGTTGGTAATCACCTTCGCCGATGAGGAGGCGTATGCCGAATACTTGCCCCATCCCTTACATCGTCAGGCGGTCGAAGAGGTGATCCGTCCTCTGGTGGAGCGCTTTGTGGTGTATGATTTTCATCCGGCCCGGTGAGAGGGGAAGAAGAAAGGTTAAAACGTAAGGGCGAAGAGGGGTGCGTTTTTTTTTGGAGGGAAAAGGGTTCTTTGGACGTGAGTGGTTGGGTTCAGCTGCAACTCCTACTTTCCCCTTGGGACATCCATCGATTAGGCCGGGGATCATGGAAAGGATTTGCTGGAAATTCATACTTTTTTCCTCTCGCATTGAAGGGTAGAGGAGGAATTATATAGGGTATGATCATAACGCTGCCAAATCATCGAAGGAAAGGAGGTCTCATTGTTTGAGGAAACCTTTCTGCGCTATTTGGGGATGATACTTTTTGCGGGGGTCGTCTTTGCCTATCTTGGCAGAGCCTTGAAAGTCCCCAGCTTGGTGATGTATATGATCGCCGGAATTCTTTTAGGGCCTATTTTTGGGTTGGTGGAAATGGAGGAGGCGTTGGAATTGATTGCGGAGGTGGGTATTATCCTTCTTTTGTTTTTAGTCGGGTTGGAACTGAGCCTTGACCGTATCCGTGATGTGGGGAAGGTCGCGCTTTTTGCCGGGATCGGGCAGGTCCTTTTTACAGCTGCCGGGGGCTTGGTGGTTTGTCTTCTTTTGGGTTTTTCCATGATCCAGAGCGTCTTTCTGGCCGTTGCCCTGACTTTTAGCAGTACCGTGGTGGTGGTCAAATTGCTCGATCTCAAAGGGGAGATCGACCATCTTTATGGGCGTATTGCGATCGGGATTTTTCTGGTTCAGGATTTGGTGGTAATTTTGGTCATGACCTTTCTGGCTGGGTTGGGATCAGCGGCGGGCGAGGAGGAAAGTGCGGTGGTTGAGGAGGCGGCTTGGTGGACGACGGCGGCGGATATCGGTCTGGCTTTTGTGGGGATGGGTTTTCTGCTGGCCTTTGTTTTGGTGGCTTCCAAGTACATTTTGCCGAAGCCTTTTTCCTGGGCGGCCCGTTCACCGGAGACTGTTTTTATCTGGAGCCTTGCATGGTGCTTTCTGATCGTTCTGCTGGCCAAATTTCTCAACCTCTCCGAGGAAATCGGTGCTTTTTTGGCCGGTCTGAGTTTGGCCCAACTGCCGTATCACAAGGATTTGGAACGGAGGGTTCATCCGCTTATGAATTTCTTCATCGCGGTTTTCTTTGTGACCCTGGGGGTGCAAATGGAATTTACCGCCGCCTTTGAGAATTTGGGTGCGGTGCTGATTCTTTCCTTATTCGTGCTGATCGGAAATCCTTTTATTTTCATGCTGATCATCACCCGTATGAAGTATAAGGAGAAGACCGCCTTCAAAACCAGTGTGACGGTGGCGCAGATCAGTGAGTTTTCCTTTATCTTTGCCTACATGGGAATTGCTGCCGGGCTGATTGGTCTTGATCTGATGTCGATCATTTCAGCGGTCGGTCTGATTACCATTGCCGTTTCGGCCTATATGATTCTTTACAGCGACCCTCTTTACGAATGGTGCCGTAAGCTTCGTCTCTTGGCGCCTTTCAAAGCGCGACAAGGAGAAGATCGGGAGGAAAAGGAAAAGCGGGTTGGGCACGTGGCCATTGTCGGGATGAATGGTCTCGGGCGGCGTATCGCCGAAGCTTTGGTGGAGAGGGGAGAGAGGGTTTTGGGAATCGACAACGATCCCGGCAAATTGGAAGGCTTGGGGGTGGAGGGTTTGATAGGCAATGTTGAAGACCTCAGCTTGCGCGAGGAGGCAAACCTCGATTCCGCCAAAATGGTTATCAGTGCCCTGCAAATAGAGGATACCAATCTTATTCTGGCTTGGCACTGTCAGGAATGCGGGGTGCCTTTTGTCGTCAATGCGTTCGATTTGTCGATCATTCCCGACCTGTTGGATTTGAATAGTTCCTACCTTATGACGCCTTTCATTGACGGGTTAAAAATGCAGGAGGAGATTCTGGAGAAAATGGAGGATCTGCGCAAATGATAGGCTTGGCGCTCATTTTGTTCGCCGCTGCGATGGCGGTGACTGTTTCCAAAGCTCTCCGCTTTCCGTTGATTCCCCTGTATTTGCTGGCCGGGATGCTTTTGCAGCCGGTGGTGGGCGGGGTTGTGGAATGGTTGGAAACGATCGTGGTTCTGGCGGGCGGCAGCTATACGGCCCCCGGGGAGGAGATGGCGGGGTTTGATTACCAAACGGCCATTCTGGAGTTGGGGTTGGCTTTTGTGGTCTTTGCGGTGGGGCTGGAGCTCAGTCCCCGCCGGGCGGGAAATCGCAAAAAGGCGGTACTCTGGGTGGGGTTGGTGCAGTTTGCGGTGCTGGCCGCGGCCGGCTTTGCGGTGGGAATCTATTGGCGCGAAACGGTTCCCGTGGCGATCTTTCTCGGTCTGGCGGTGGCCGCGAGTTCGACTTTGGTGGTGATCCGTCACCTCAAGATGAACCAAAAGATGTTCACTTCCGGGGGACGTTTGGTGACCGGGGTACTGGTTTTACAGGACCTTTTGGTGATTATCGGCTTAGTTGTATTGATGCGGGTGGAGAGCGGGGTAGCTGAGGTCTTGGCCGGTCTGGTGGGGGTCTTTGCGGTGGGTCTTCTGAGCTGGTTTCTGGCCCGTTATGTAATGCCCATCGTGGTTTTGCGTGGCAAGTTGGGCGAGGAGCTTTTGCTGCTCACCGTTTTGACGGTTCTTTCGGTGTTCATGGCCGCCGCCTTTTGGTTGGGGCTTCCTTTGGTAGTCGGGGCTTTTATGGCGGGTTTGTCGCTCTCCAGTTTTCCGGTCAATGGCGTGGTGCGCGGTTTGATCAATTCCATGAATGATTTTTTTGTGGCTCTGTTCTTTCTCGTTCTGGGCTCTCTAATTGTAGTGCCGCCAGTGGAAATGTGGGGCGGGGGCGTGGTGCTTTTGGTTTTGCTTCTGGTGGTTACCCCGCCGCTGGTCAAAGTGGTGGCCGAGCTCAAGGGATTGTCCTCGCGGGCCTCGCTGGAGTCGGGCTTATTGCTTGCACAGACCAGTGAGTTTTCCCTGATTGTCGCTTTGTACGCGATGTTGCACGGAAAGATCGAGGCGGAGTTGTTTTCGCTTATCGCCTTGGTCACCATCATCAGTATGTCCTGGACTCCTTTTTTGGCGAGGGAAGGCGTGGTGCGGACGTTGATCCATCTTTCGCCTTTGTCCCGTTGGTGGGCCCGTCGGGCGGGAGAGGGCCGTTTGCACGAAGAAGCGGATGGGGTGGTGCTCTTTGCCGGCATGGGGGAGGCGGGAGATCGCTTGGCCCGGACGTTAATGAAAAAGGGTAGGGAAGTTTTGGTAATTGAGGAGGATGGTGTTTTATTGCATCAATTGAAATCCCAGGGAATTCCTTTCTTGCGGGGAGATCCCAACAACTCTAATACCCTGTGTAGAGGGGGCCTGACCAAAGCCGTGGCGGTGGTTTCAACCAGCGTTCGCGAAGAAGAGAATCGGGCGCTTCTGTTGGCCATGGGCAAAGAGCGAAAGCCCCTGTTGGTTCCGGTTTTCGACCGGGAGGCCGGACAACGGTTCGAAGTGTACCGACATATTCATCCCGTGGTTATTACCGACCGGACGACCGAATTGTTTCTGCAGTGGTTCGATGACGTAGCCTCCGAGTCTCTGGTCGAAGGAAAGTAAGGGAATACTAAACTTCTAAATAGCCGAAAAGGTGGCCTAGTAGAGTGGTGGGCGCCGCTTCCGTGGAGGGACAGGTTTCCCTCAGGATCCTGGAACATCCCAAGGTTCGGATAAAGGCGATGTGTTTTTATTCGAGCCTTTGCGTTCGGAAATTGCCAATCAATTGGCGTACCCGATTGTTTTGGTCTTTTTTCCAAGCAATAGACTCATTTCGGTTCGAAGGCCTCCCAAAACGAAGCTATGGGTTTTCAGGTTATCCATGACTCTACCATGACCGTCTGCAGTGGCTTTCTTATAAAAAGTTTAGGTGTTAAATAATGCTTCCTTTTTATTTGGAAAAAAGAAAGAGCGAGAGATCGGCGATATTGAGGGGAGTATTAGCGCGAATGATGACCCGCACATGAGTGGCTTCCCGTGGGATTTGGTTGCGGGAGCGGGAGGCCCCGGTGGCGCGTTCGTAGTCTGCTCTCGAAATAATCCATCGTTCCGGGTTGGACCTTAAGCTGGGAGTTCGTTGAAAAACTTCTTCACCGTTTTCGTTATAAAAAACCAAAACAAAGGGATTGGGATGGGTCGAGCGATGTTTCATCAGTGTTTGAATGGTCACTCGCCGATGGTCTCCGAGGGGGATGAGGCTGCTCCGGGCGATTTCATTATTTTCATTACCGGTGCCAGCGAAAAAGACCGAATCCTCTCCGGCGTAATGATGGAGGGAGTCTAGCCGTGGGGGCACACCCAGCCATTCCCAGGTAATCCCGTCCGCGTTTTCCGGGCTTTCCCCGAGCAAAGGAGGAAGAACGGAAGGGGGGGGCTGGAAAGGAAAATTTTGTTGGTTCATGGTGAAGACCTCCTCACCGGATTCAGCATCTTTCAAGGACAGCAAAATAGTTCCTCTGGCGGCGGCGTCAGGGAGGGTGACTTCTCCGCTGGATGCAGTCGCGGGAAGGGTTACCTTTAGGGTTTCAGATTCATTTTCGCGGGAAGGGTATTCGATGGTCAGGTCGAATTTTCCATCCAGAAGAGGGAACGTTTCACCGTAAAACCAGCTTCGTCTGGCCCGTCGTCCGGTGCTTTCGTTGTGGTAGGAGTCCTCCGGATGAATTGAGGAAATGGCGTAATGGAGGATAGGCTCTTCACCCTCCTTCGAAGGTGGAACCAGGAAGGCTGTTGCGTAGGGTTTACGTACCTCTCCCCGGCGAAGGTGCAAGCGCTCCTGTTCCCAGCGCAGGGCATTTTTTTGTTGATCGTTGCGGGCGAAGTTGGAGGAATCCATGAGCTGTTGAATCAGATCTTCAACGGCTTCCGCTTCGAGGCGATTGACGGCTTCGCGAACCAGGGTCTGGGTATAGGCGAGGCGATCAGAATGAAGGTGGTTTCGTTGGCTGATAATTTCCTCGAAGACCTTTTCCTGATGTTCCCAGGCATGGTCCATTCCCTTGATCAGGAGGGCGGTTCGGTATTTCAGGAAGCTATCGGAGGTGTTTTGGCCACCTCCGAACATTCTCTGTAAAAGTCCCCCCTGACGGCCTTCCGAGGATCCGCCAAAAGCCGTGAATAGGGCTTCTCTGGTTTCCTCTTCCGTTGGGAAAGCTGGAAGGGATTCCAGGAGAGGGAAGTGAAAAGTGCGTTGAAACCATTCCTTGCGCTGGGTGGAGAGGCGGGCATTGGGACCAAAGTTTCGCCCCACCGCGAGGAGCGCTTGGGGGAAGTCCGGATGGGCCAGGGCCCAATGCAAGATGGCCCCGAGGAGGGCTTCGGCGGGATCTTCGATCGCGGTGAAATCCGGATTCCGTTCCCGCCAAATTTCATGGTATTCAACCACCAAGTCCGGGTGTGCGGCTTGGATCAGGCGGAAAGGGTAGGGCAGTCGATTGTTATGGTAATGATGCCAGGCGTCAAAGTGGTCGAGCCAATTGCCCTCGTCGGGTTCAAAACGGTGGCGCTGGCTCATGAGGATCAGACTTTCCTCTTTCTCCTCGGAAGTCTCGAAGAAGCCGTGTAGAAGGCTACGGGCGGAGTCCAGTGAACCTTCTTTGCTGAGAGCATCGAGCAGGCTTATCCGGGCTTCCATGGTTTCGGTGACCGGGAGAATTTCGAGAGCCAGGCCCCGGACCCGGGCGGCCTCGACCGGGTATCCCAACTCGGCAAGGTTTTCGCCGACTTCCTCGAGGATTTGGCCGAGTTGGTTCTGGTGTTGGCTGATCTGACTAAGGTTAAAGCGGAGGGCGGGGTGTTGCAAAAATTCGTCCACCAGCCCGGGGATTTTTCCCATTTTATGATAGGCGGTTTCGAGACGGGAGTCATCTCCGCGTAAAACCAGATAGGGGTTTTCCCGAACTTGGTCCTCGAAGAATTCGATGATTTCGGCAAACCGGTCCTGGCGGTGCAGGGTGGCGGCAAAGGCTTCGCGGAAGTATTCGTTGCTCGGGCGAAGAGCGATGGCCTGGCGGTAATAGGGGGCGGGGTCGGTGATAGTTTCGATACGGGTATAGGTAAACATTCGATCCCCGAAAACATGGGCGGAATAAAAGAACAACTGCTCGATACTTTCATCGAGGGTTTGGACCATAAGGCCAAGATGCCCGCCATTATCCTGATCGTTGTCCAGGGGATTGTAAATAAAGCGGAACTCGCTGAGGCGGTCGCTTTCAGCACCAAGGAAAAGACCATGGGGAGACATTCTTCGGTCGGGGAGACCCCCGTCGGAGGTGAGCCGTAGTCGTCCTTCGGTGATTTCTTCCCGGGAGTAGGTGACGGCTTTCCCGCCTGAGGGGGCAAGGGGGAGAGTTTCGAGAGGAAGTTCCTCGCCGTCGGTCGTGAGGAATGTCGGATTTTCGATCTCGATAGTGGCGGACTGTCCGGGAGCGCCGCCACTGAGAAGAAGGCCGACCTTGAGAGTTCGTCCGTAAACGCCCTGGTAAATGTCATGCTGCAGGTGGGAGACAGGGTTCCACCGTTCCTGATTGACGGGGCGATTTTCGACAACCAAGGCGTCTTCGGTGAGCCGAAGGCGCATTTCAACTCTCGGATCATCTTCGGGAGTACGGGGGTGGGCCCTGCCATGTCGATGGGTGGTTTCGTGGTTGGTGAACTCGAGGGCCTCAATGAGTCGGGCCAGGGCATCGAGAGAAGAGGGGTTGTCCTCTGCTCTCTGACGCAGGCTATCAATATAGTCTTCCCATTCTCCGGCGAGCAGGAGAAAGCGAAGGGTATCTTCTTTGGCGCTGCGGAGGGTGCGGATGTCCGAAGTTCGGCCAAAATGGAGAGAGCGGTTTTGGCGAATGGAAGGTTCCCGATACCCGAGAGGGGCATGGCGCAGAACTTCCTTGGCGAGAGAGATTTTCTCCTTCTCGTCCTCACTTTCCTTCCACTCCTCCAGCAAAACTTTCCAGTGGGGAGTTCGAGACGCTTCGGAAGTTGTTTCCTCAAGCGCTTTCTGTTGTTCCTGGCGGCGTTCCCATTCCTCGGCCATGCCGACTTTCAGGTGTAGTTCCTCAAGGGTGTTTCCCAGTCGGTGCCGGTGTTGCCGTTCCCAGTTCCGGGCCAAGCGGCGGACGGCCATTTGTCCAATCGGATAATAGGCTTCGTCGGTGGAGGCCAACTGGATAATTTTCCATTGGTTAGCGCCGAACCACTCGTTGCGATTCATCTGAGCTCCGTCGAGGAGGCTAAGGGCTTGTTGGATATTTCCTTCCTTCTCGTACAGGTAAGCGAGGTTCAAGCGAATCCCGGCATCCTCGCCGGAGGCCAGAATGGTTTGCCCGAGGGAGCGGACTTGGGGGTAGTCCTCGTCCCAGAGAGCAAAAAAGAAGGCGAGGATTTGGAAATGTCTTTCCTGCGCAGGGGAAAGCTCTACCTCTTCGGTTGGTTGGAAGAATCGTTCCCAGGCAAAGTCCTGGTCGTGTTGCTTCTGGCTGTTGCGAAGCCGGTGCAGATTGTTGATGAGGTCGGAGGGGATGGTTTCCGAGGCATGAAAGGGCAGGCGCATTTCGTTGACGTCGGAAAAGTGAGGGAAGTTGTTTCCAAACGGGTTGGCCATACTTCTTTCATCTCCCAGCATCGCCTGCAAAAATTTCTTTTCCGCTTCTTCGAAGGGACGGTTGAGTGAAATCAGCGCCTCCAAGCCTTGCGACAAGATCCCATGGAGATAATACGAAGCGTAGGGGGTTCCGCCGACATCGAGGGCGTGGAATCGGCTCAAGGCTCTTTCAAAATCCTCGTAGCCGAGGGCCAGTTGGACGCCAACGAAATCCAAGTGAAAACGCATGTCGAGATCATCGCCGAGTTCTTCAATGAACTCATCCAATTCAGCAAAAACCTTTTCTTTATCCTGGCTGAAATTTCCCATCTCCAGTTGCTGCCACCATTCCTGCAGTTTCATCATGGTGCTAAAAGCCCCGATTCCCGAGCGGGTTCGCTCGCCCCAGGTGCTCAGGGAGTCGAGAATGTCATCACTCACTTCGGTGGAGATGTTGGCGAAAAGGCCTTGCATCGAATAGATCTGGAGTAATTGGTAGAGGGAGTCCTCCCAATGGGGGTGGAGGGAAAGCTCGCCTTCGGCAACGGCCCGGAGGGTTTCTTGGAAGAGATCGTCAAAGTGGTCGATCTTCAGCTTTTCAACCAAAATCCGGTGAGTTGCTTGACCTTGCAACATTTGGTTCCATTGAGCCAGAAACGATTCTTCCTCATTTTGTACGATGGCAATGGATACCAGGTAGCCCAGGGCCTGAGAGCGATACTCATTGATGTCCGGCATGCTGGTTTGCTGGAAATAGGAGTGGTGGGAAAAGGAATGATGGTGTTGCTGCTGGTAGAGGGGGTGGTTGTTGACGATACGGCTGGCGAAGCTTTCGATGGCTTGGCGAGTGATCTGGTATTCCGCAAAAACACCCGAATCGTACATTCCGGACCAGCCGCCCGTTCCGGCAGAAGTCAAACCGATATCTTCCTCCGGTTCCTGTTGATACAGTTCCCAAAGAATTTCCCAGGCCTGGGGGAAATCCCCTTGCTCGATGAAAAATTCGGCGAGAGCAATCTGGGCTTCGAAGGGGTCCTCAGTAGTGGTGAGGTGGTTTTGGATGATTTGGACCAATTGGTCTCGATTGGCGGTGGTGCGCAGGAGCGCGAAGAACTCCGGCCATTCCTGGGTATGGCGGACAAAATGATCCCCGTTGCGGGCGATGATGGCGAAAGCTTCGCTGGTTTCCTCGGTATGGAGAAGAAGGTTGGCCAAACGCATTTCGTTTTCCACGGAGCTATCAATGGCAAAGGCGTCGCGTCCGTGGCGCACCGCTTCGTCGAAGTTTTCCTCCTCCAGGGCCAGGCGTACGAGGGAATCGGCAATGTTCAAATTGCTCGGCTCCAACGCCCAGGCGCGTTCAAGTTCCTGCCGGGCGGCGGTGTAGTCTTCCTGTTCCAGGAAAATCTCCCCTCGATACAAGTGGCCGTCGGCGGTTTCCCGTAGATCGGGGAAATGACGGGAAAACCATTCGTCCATAGGTTCGGGAAAACCGGCTCGGCGATATACTTCGACCATTTCCGGAATAAGGCCGAGGCGGTCGGAGCGGGAGGTGAGAGTTTGGAAATTTTCCCGGTGGGCTTCCAGGGCTTCTTCCATACGACCTTGCCGGGAGAGGGCTTCGGCCATACGCCGTCGCAAGGGGACGGTATCGGAGGCGAGGGCGAGGGCCTGCTCGATGATTTGATTTCCTTCCTCGTGTTGGCCGTATTCATAAAACAAATCAGCGAGGAAGAGGTGGGCACTGCTGTCCGCCGGTTGATAGGCCACCCATTCGCGGGCGACTTCACGGGCCCGTTCGGCATCGCCATGACTCCGGAAGGCCTGGCTCAAGTGACGCAGCCATTCTCCGGTCCGGGAGGGGCGAATTTCGATAAGCTGGCGAAGGCTTTCTTCCTGTAAGTCCAGGTCATTGGCGGAACGGGCCAATTCCCATTGCTGGTGCACCAAGGGAAAGGCCTCAGGATGCCAGGCCAGCCCCTGTTGAAGGATTTCGGTTAGCTCCTCGAGGTCCTTTTCCGAACTTTCCATGTAGAGGAAAAACCGCAAGTCTTCCAGTTCCATGGGGGCATCGGATTCCATAGAAGACGCAAAGGTTTTGCGCAGGTCTTCCAGAGTTTCTTCGAAGCGTCCGGTCTGTTCCAGGGAGAGGCGGTGCAAGCGGTCAACGTTGGGTTGGTGAAATTCGTTGGGCAAATTCTCCTGCATCGCGGGGATGATGGCCAGGGCTTCTTCCCAGCTTTCCTGTTCGCTATGAACTTGCCATTTGAAGCGCAGTAGGGGGAAATGAGTTTCATCGAGAGCGAGGCCCTTTTGGATGCTTTCGAGGGCTTCCCCCACCAGATCGTGACGGTATTCCAAGCGGGCCAGGCGGTGGTAATTGGAGGCACTGGGCAAATCCTCCCCGGAACCGCGCAGGATTTCCCAGCCTTCCCCGTGGCGTTCGAGGTCGAAGAGAAAGAGGGCAATTTTCTCCCGCAGGGCGAAATTGCGGGTTTCCAGGGAGAGGGCTCTCTGGTAGGTCTCAAGCGCTTCGTCGTTCCACTGGTAGCGTCGGTACAAGTCCCCCAAGCGAATGACCGGTCCGGGATCGGTGATCTCCTCCGGAGCGAGGTCGGCCCATGTGTCGGCGGCCTTTTGCCGATCCCCGGGATGGGCTCTTTCCAGGTAGAGTTCGCCCAGACTTTCCCGGTAGCTCCATTCCTGGGAGTGGCGACGGGTGAGGGTAAGCAAAAGATCCTCAGCGGCCTCCCAATCCCCTTCCTCCTGGTAGAGGCGGGCGCGGTCAGCTTGGACTCTGGGGTCATCGGGGGCCCAACGGGCCATTTGCCGCAGGAGGTCATTCGCTTCTTCCGGACGGTGTAAGCGCTCATAGAGTTGTTGCAGGCGGCGGGCGAGGTAGAGGTTCCGGTTTTGTTCCAGGGCCTCCTGATAAAAGGTCAACAGTTCCTCGGTTTGTCCCCGGCGGAAGAACAAGTCCTCCACCTTGGAGAGGGCTTGTCGCTGTAGCCAGCTTCCTGGTTGGGTTTCATGAAAGACCTTGGCGTACCCGTCGAGCGCTTCGTCCCATTGTCCTTGGCGCAAGTGCGTGTCTGCTACCCAAAGGTTGGCCTGAAGCCGACGGAAGGCATCAGTGTCGGGGTTTTCAATGAGCATACCCAGAGTTTTCCGGGCCTCTGCAAAGGCGCCAGCTTGTAGAAGGGCTTCGCCAATTTCCTCCAGGACGAAAGGGTCGTCCGAGTATTGTTCACGCAGGTTTTGCCAGGTTTCAATGGCGGCCTCGGTATCGAAAAGGCGCAGGTGGACCCGACCCAGGGCAAGGAGAATCTCTTGTTCCTCGCGCGGGGCAAGGGGTTGCTCGATCGCTTTTTCGTAGGCCGCAATGGCTTCGTCCAGAGCGCCTTCGCGAAGGAGAAGGTCGGCGAGAGCACTCCAGGCGGGGCCGAGGAGAGGATTTGCCTCGGTGGCCTTTTGCAGGTGCTCCCGGGCCTCCCGGGGCTGCCGACGTTCGTCGGCCAGAAGACCCAGTAGAAAATGGTAGGTGGCGGCTTCGGAAGGGGTTTCGGCCAGGGCGTTCTCCCATCGTTCCTGCAGGGCGGTGAGACTTTCTTCCCGCTGAAAATGGGAACGGACTTCATCAAAGGCCGATCCCGGACCGGGCGAGCGGAGCAGCATTTGCTCAAACCGGGCTACCCGTTCCGGGAGTTCGTCGGCAAGGACGGGCAGGGAAAGCGCGAGAAAGAGAGTCACAAAAGCAAGGAGACGGTTTTTCATGATAGGTATTGACGCAAAAAGAGAGGTATTGCTTGGCACTAGGTAAAACAAAAATATGGCTTAGGTTAAAGCGGTATTTGGATGATGAAAGTGTTTTGTAGGAAGGGCTAGATTAATTTCTTCTCAATTTCTCACCTCCAGTGATTCAAAAATAACTCTTCGGAATCAGCACGAAAGGACACATCGGCGTTTAATTTCGGTGAGCACGCAGGAAGGAATCTTTGCCTCGGCAAATTTTACAGCAGCGTGTCCTCGGTCTGTCCCGTCGATCCAGGCATAGGCAAGACGGTTGCTTCCGCTAACACTGAGGGTGAAGGATTTGGTTGGAAGCGGCATCCAGTCGAATGTGATCGCGCCATCCGGCTCTGCGGAAATCTCTGGTAAAGGAATTTCCTCGGGCAAAGCCCGGACAAACGCCTCCGCACACGCCAGAGTCGCTGCATTCACGGCTTCGGCACCATAGCCATCCCAGTTGTCGTTGGCGCATTCATGGGCCAGTTGGTGGAGTTGATTGAGCAAGCTCATCGATTTCAAGCCGTCAAGGCGGCACTCAAGGCCGCATCGGTTTCATGGTAAGGTGCGAAAATGGTGCAAACCTCCCGGCCGATGTTCAGCGAGGCTTCGTCCCAAGGCTGGTTGTCGGGATCGTAAATCATGGCGCGGATCATATCGGGATGCCGATTCTTGAGATCGGTCCAGCGCCATCCCCACTGTTCCATGTAAGGGCGCAGATTCCGCGCCCGGGTGACCGGTTGGAGAGCCAAGGGCTGCGGACCTTCGAGATAAAAATCAACGGTGATCTCCCGTTCCACCTGCCCGGCAAGTTTGTGCCGCCGGAGCGGGGTGAGGCGGCGGTTGTAGAAAAACGAGGCAATGCGATCCTCAATCATGTGTTCCGTGCCGGGAATGATTTCCTTGGGGACCTTTGGCATTTGATGGGAGAGAGCGATCAGTCCTTCAGCGAAAATCTGTATTTCCGCGACTTCGAAGGGAAACCGCACCAGTTTTTCGAACTGCAGGCCGTCACGGTCAAACCCGTAGAAAGACGTTTGTCGCTGAATCAAAGTTGCCAGCTTTCCCTGGTCAGGTTGGAGTCCGGCATCGAGCAGTTTGCCCAAGGTCGCTCCCCGGTCGGTGATCCGCCATTGCTTGGGCGTTAGTTGTTCGAGGTAGATGGTCACCTGCCAACCGTCCGCATAAAGCAGCGGTGGCGAAACAGCTAATCCACCGGCAACAGCCTCAACCTGGAGCTGTTCCTCCCAAAAGGACGCGAACGCAGCGCGCAAGGTGTTGGTGAGTTCAGTTTTGTCGATGCTCATAGTAGATAATCGGATTGATTTGGCAAGGTGATATTCCAGATGGTGGAGACTCGCTTCAAAAAGTCCACTAAATCGTAAGGCTCAAAATCTTCGACAGGCAATCTGCGCTGGTAGTTCAAATCGGACTGATCGAGATTGGGGTCGATCACATCCTGGTGCCAGCCAGCTGGGATCGCGACCTTTCCATACCACTTCCGTCGCTCCATAGGATGGAAATCGATTCCCCGAATCTTCGTGTTTTCCAAAAGGAGCGCCGCCGCAAAGGTTTCTGGCTGATTCACCCGTCCAGCGCGAATAATCAATCGGAGTCGGTCGGTTCGGGCATCCTCCCGGAGCAACTGGACATCAGCGAGGCGGGATTGGTTGCCTCGTTGTCCCTTCTCGAATTCAATCGGTTCCCAATCGCGCGGGTGTTTTTCAACCTGCACAATTTCTTCAATCTGGAAAGCGTTGTAGGGAAAGCGACTCATTTAAAGTAAATCCTTCCGATCTCCGCGTCTTTGTGGTGGGGAGTCTTTATCTTCGTCGGCACCCGCCTCCCGGAAATACCGCCGAAAAGCCTCCCTCGAAGCGTCCAGATAGCCAAGCACCTGGCTATTGCTGTGCTCGGTTTGGAACTGTTGTTGCCAGGGCATGGGTTTGCTAGATCCAGGTGAGTATTTGCAGATTTGTTCCGTTAATCTTCGAAAGGATCACGGTTAGCTTGGCGTTCAGCATCTCGTTCGTATTGTTCAGCGAACTCACGCATTGCAGCTGCGAAACGTGTGTAGGCTCTTGCATCAAGAGCATCGGCTTTCTCCCGATACTGCTTTGCAAGTTGTCGTTCCTCTTCACCGTGAGTGAATCCGTGAACTCCACGATCATTGAAGAGTTGAGTTGTGAATCCAGATCGCATCTCTCCTGTGTCGCGAAAGTTCAATGCATCAGCTACCGCAGAGTGGATCCAGAGCCCGTCGGGATCTGGTGGGGCACATGTCAATACATGACCAATCTGGATTTGCGCAACCTCTACATGGCCCGACTCCTCGGTTAACCTGCGAGTCTCACTTAGCCATGCATCAAATGCATCGGCGCAAAACGATCCATCATCTTGTATGCCGGGGCAATGCTTCCAATTCGTCAGGAGTTTGTAAGCGTTCATGGCAAGATGCTTTTTGTTTTCAATTTGCTCGTTTTCACTATCCTCACTTGCGTTCTTAGAGCGGAACACGAGACCAATAGCTTCCGCGAAAAAAGCTGGATCCGACGCCAGCCGCTTTTCCAAAGTAACTGGCGATCCAGATGAGAAGCTATCCAGCCAAGGGAGAAAATTCCATTCAATTTGGAAAAGGGCATCTTTATCAGCTGTTTTGGACTCCTGAAGATGCTTGATCAATTCGACGGTCTGATAGTTGTCCAACTCTTTAATTCCATTCTTATTTTCAAGGACCGCCAGAAGAGCACGTGTGGCTAGCGATTCATCGAACCGTGATTCATCATCTGCTGTGTGGGCAACGCACATAACTGCTGCCCCTTCGCGTCCGTATTCGAGTAACTTTTCAATTGCAAACGATAGATCTCGGTCTCGCCCGTAAGGATTAACCCTTGCATTTTTCCAATACAGCGACTCGTGAGAGGCTCCCAGCTTCGTTGACACCCGCTCCCATATCGCTTCTTCAAAAGGGAGTAACGTCAGGAATTTGGCTTGATGCTCCGCCGACCAGCCCCGTTCAAGAACTCTATCCACCCAGTCCGTTTTGAGTTCCCAGAAACGCCTCCAAATGAATCCGGCGACAACTCGAACTAATATGTCGTCTTCAGAATCTAAAATACTTGGTAATATTAACCCCTCTATCTCATCTGTAGAGATCAATCCAAGCGCTCGACCGACTTCGTAAGGAGCGTCGACTTTGGAGGCAAACTGCAAAGCTGCATCAATTCCATCAGCATCTAAAATCTCAGAAATGGCGGTTTGGCGGGCTTCGTCGAGCCGCTTTCGTTGCTCATCGTAATCTCCCTTTTCGTCATACAAGTCGAAATCCCTGCCACTGAATAGGTGATGGAATTTAAATGCGGGTGAAACTGGTGCGAGTAATTTAGCGGTTTCGGCAATTTTGCAGACCACCTCTTCGGGCATTGCCCAATCAGCATCTGCGAACTTCCGGTGATTTCTAACCAGCCCATCAAGATTCTCCCACAGAGGCATGCGATCTTCCTCGGGCAACGATACGATCTCGTCCGAAGCAAGGTGCTCCAGGAGACTTTCGTGCGCCGCCCTTGGCAAATCGGACAGCCTCTTGATAAGCTCGCAAAGCTTTCCTGAGTCACTCTTAGCTAGTGCTACAGCGAGGTCGGTGTAGGCGGTGATCTGCTCCCAATATTCGCTTCTTAGCACACCATCTTTCCAGTCTCGAGGGATGAAGTCCCGCCAGACAGGGCGATGACACCCACTGGTGAAACCATGGTTGTGCGGCAACAATGCCAAGAGAAGCCTCCAGCCCACCGACGGATGCTCTTTTATCACTGCTTCAACAGCCGCTTTACGCTTTTCAAATCGCGCAGTGGTTTGGAAATGCCACGGCAAGAAAATGTCTGCCAAAGAATTTGAAGGGCGATTTGTCCAGTTTCCCCCGGGATCGAACGACGCAATATCAGCTAGGATGACTGACACGCGGGAGAGATATTTGGGACTCCACGCCAAGGTCTCCAGCGCCCAAAGAAGTCCGCTCATATAGTTCCAGCTTCCCAATCCACCGCCTCCCTCTTCTGCATAAACTTTGTGGAAAGGCGTGTCGGATAGGTCGATAAGGACAGATTCCACAGCATCGAGAAACTCGTCGGGCGCGGCTTCGGCCAAAAGCGGCATAATTGAATCCAGACTGGCCCAGCGATCCCAATTCGCCTTGTTCAACAGCTTGTGCACAACCAGAACAGCGATGGCTGTCGCCTTCCCGTCGCTGCACGAAGTCAATGCCGTCGGAAAACTTCCCATCAAAGCTAGCGTCTCAGCAATTCCCTTTCTAATCAGGTGGGAATGATTGAGCACTTTCCCATGAATACTCGCGGCATATCGTTCTTCCTTTGGAAGGTCAAATTTAGGGTCTATCTCACTCAAAACAGCAACCGCTGTCATCCGGAACCTATCTAAGTCATCATCCGTAATCCGATTTCCAAGAAACTTCCACGCCTCGCCGCGCGCAACAAATCGCCACTTTTCGTCACGTTGAATCAGGGGAGAGTCCGAGCGAAGCGTGTCAGGCCTCAGAATCTCGATCCACTCCCCATAACTTTTTCCCAGCAACTTCTCCAAGGCGGATCGATCTGCGGGGCTGGATCCATCCCACTTACCAACTAGCCCTGCTTGCGCGATTAGAGTCGCATTGTTCCATGATGCGTATGGAGGCAGATTTCCATAGCCTCGCAGGTAGCGGAGAAGTGCTGAAATTCGATCACCGCCTATCCTCCCAAGTTCTCTGGCACGTATTTCGGTGTATCCTGATTCTTTGAGGGCTGACTCAATCTGCGATTGCGAAGGACTAGGTAGTTTTAGGGTTTCCGGGCTATCACCTGCCCAATATCCACAGAGTGGGACAACCACAGCATGTCCTCTTCGCCGAGCAATTGTCTGAAGCGTAGCACCTTCCTCGGTCTCCAGTCCGAGACGTGAGTCAGCAACCAAAACGTGGGGAAGGCGGGTTTCAACAATGCTACGCCACGCCTGTTCATCGTTTATGTAAAGGCACCTATTGTTGTAATCTCGAAACGTCTCAGTTTCCAATCCAGCCAAAAAGGCCGAGATAAAATCAGCGACATCCTGTGGGCTTTGGGCGAAGAACATAAGAACCTGTTTTTTTCCCTCGAATAGAGCCTGTAATGCATCAGATGCTCCTGTCCTTCCGATAGTAAATAGTTTAGGTGGCAAGGGCGGATCGTCACCAGCGCTCTCCGAAACTATATCGTCCCAGTGTTCGGATGCAGTCGCTATCCCACCGAGGTTCGTCGTTAAATTAAGTTTCTTGGCCATCCATTTTCCGACGGCCGGATGTTCTCGTAGCCAATCAGCGAGTTTGACGCCATCAATGACCCGAATCTGCTTCCATCCCTTGTCTTTTCTTCGTGCTATCCACGCTGTCAGCTCGGGCTCATCCCACCTGCGGGGGGTTACGAAGACGAATGAAGAATTCGCACGTTCCTCGTCATCCATTTGTTGGGTTCGCTTTCTAAAATCTTCGGTTGCTTTGCTCTGTGCATCGGCTCCTGTTCCTATTTCCCAAAACGATTTACCCTTTGGAACAAACTCGAAAAATCCTGCTTCGGATTCAACCATGCCATCCCAACCTGGTTGGTTCACTGCATCGCCATAAGGAATCCGACAGGCTGTGATATCGGCACAGGACTGCTTTACGAGCCAATAAACCAACTCTGGGATTACCGCTTGGCTTTCCCTCGTTGGTGCATAACGGTCCAAGTCGCTTGATTGAACAATGTGGGTGTGATCCATCGGTATAGCTTTCTATTTGTTGTTGCCGCCATAGATATCAAAGATACTGCTCAATGGCCGTTCAGTAACTTTGGGGAGAGCACTGGGGATTCCTTTGCTGGAACGGCGATGGAAAACGGCCATGCCTCGTTGTCTTGGAACGCAAGAGACCGATGCCGGTATCTTCGGCTTCTGATTGCATCTCTGGAATGATCTGTTTTCGGGGCAAACAAACATAGGCGCGATCAACCGCGTTTGCCCGGAAATGAGGTGGTTCGGCTGCTCCGCCTTATCTAGCGCGTGCAGTAGCAGGACAATAAAATCCTTGGTATTTTTCAGCTTCGCCACGGTGATCTAATGTTCATATTTAAGTTTTCAAAGGTCAAGCTAAAGTCAGTTTCCTCGATTATATGGACTTTTTTTATACCCCGCCGCCGCTTCCGCGACCATCCGTTCGGGTTTCCCGCTAGGCTCCGCCACTGCACCTTCATCCCTCATCCCTCATCCCTCCACCATCATCCTTCTCTGCTTCTCCCCATACCCGTGCAAGGGTGGCTTGGATTTTCTTTTCCATGCGGGCGATGAGGTCGCGGTTGGCGTTGACGAGGGTTTGTTCGGCTTCGATTTCGGCGACAATAGCACGTTGGGTTTCGAGGGGCGGGAGAGGAATTTTGAAAGGTGCGAGACCCTGTCGTGTAATCTGGGGTTGCGCCGACCCAGAAATCGTCGGACTCAAGTCGGACCCTTTCAGTAAGGAGAACAAGAAATCCTTGGATAATTTCGCATTCTTAGGTTTTGCAACCATTGCGTTCCCTGTTATCCATGATTTCGGTTCGGACTTGTTCACGGTGCCACATGTCGCCCCTCGGCACGTAATAATGACTTCAGCTTGCTCGTGGTTATATTGATTGTAACGACCAATGACACCATTAGCGCCAAAAACCAAGTACGGTCCATCTGGGACAAAGTCATTCTGTCCAATCGTCTTTGGTTGGTAGAGTTCACACACCTCCCCCAACTCCACCATTGGCCAGTCGGGGTGGATGGGGATGTGGGGGCGGTAGTTGTCGAGGACGGCGCGGGCGCCGTCGATGACTTTCCGGTAGCCTTCGATCTCGGCCACGATTTCCTTCTGCACCTCCAGCGGGGGAAGGGGGATTTGGAGTTCGCAGAACTTGGTCTTTGAGATCTCTGCGAAGGTACCGCCGGTTCCCCAATCTTTCATTGTTGGGACAAGTTTGGTGAGCGCAAAGGCCACATACTCAGGCATAGCCCGAGTTGGGTTTTCGATCACGACGTTCTTGAAGCCTTGGTTCGTTGCAATTGGAACACGATTGATGGCGATGCGGCCGATAGTTGCACGAGTCGAGACTATCACCGAATTTGCCGGAATCATTTTCGCCGAGGACGCCCGGAGCCCTTTCTCCGAGATCGTGCGTGTGGTTGCCCTTATTTCCGAAATAAAGTCGGTAGCCGGAAGATCGACAAGTGTAGCCCAAGGAATGCCGTCGTTCCAATACTCTTCAACTCCAGACTTTGGGGTGCCGCCGCTTTCGACTCGAAACAGGCTTTTCTCGCCGAGAGGGACTATCGGAAACGAATGGCTTGCCGCCACCACCTCCCGATACCGCTCGCCGCTGAGGTTGTATTCGCCGTTTGCCGAAATCTTTGATTTCGGCACAAGGATGAGGGATGAAGGTTGAGGGTTGAGGGGATTCACTTCATCCTTCATCCGTCCACCTTCAACCTTCTGTTGATACTTCTTCATTGCCTCCAAGGCATCCGGCAGGTCGTTCTTCTCAATCGGCCGCCGTTGGGCGCCGAGGCCGAAGCCGTCGTTTTCGACTTTGAAGAAGGCTATGGTGTCGGCTTGTTTGGCGAGGGTTTTGTCGAGGATGAGGATGCTGGTTTTGACCCCCGAATAGGGCTGGAAGACGCCGGCGGGGAGGGAGATGACGGCGACGAGGGAGTCCTCGACGAGCATCTTGCGGAGGTTTTTGTAGGCGGTCTGGCCCTGGAAGATGATACCCTCGGGGACGATGATCCCGGCTCGTCCGCCGGGGGTGAGGTGCTCGGCGATGTAATCGACGAAGAGTACCTCGCTGCGCTTGCTCTGGACGGGGAAGCGGTTGTGGGGCTTGATGCCGCCCTTCGGCGACATGAAGGGCGGGTTGGCGAGGATGACGTCGGAGTACTCGTTCCAGCGTTCCTGGCTGGTGAGGGAGTCGTATTCGTGGATGTGCGGGTCGTTGAAGCCGTGGAGGTAAAGGTTGACGAGAGAGAGCCGCACCATGTCGGGGGAGATGTCGTAGCCCCGAATGTTTTTGGCGAGGTTGGCGCGTTCGTCGGGGGTGAGGAGGTCACCGCGGGCGGGCGGGATGCGGGAGGAGTCCAGGGCGGCTTTGTCGTTTTCATCGACGGGTTTGTCTTCAACCGCCTCGGGGGTGCTGTTGTTTTTGAGGATGTGCTTGTAAGCCGAAATCAGGAAACCGGCGGTGCCGCAGGCGGGGTCGAGAATGGTTTCGTGTTTTTTCGGGTCGAGGAGTTCGACGATGAAGTCGATGATGTGGCGGGGGGTGCGGAATTGTCCGGCGTCGCCCTGGGAACCGAGGACGGAGAGGAGGTATTCGAAGGCGTCGCCGAGGCGTTCGGAGTGGTCGTATTCGAACTCGTCGATGATCTTGAGGAAGGCGCGGAGGGTTTCGGGGTCGCGGTAGGGGAGGAAAGCGTTCTTGAAGATGTCGCGAAAGAGCGGCGGGATGCCGGGGTTTTCCGGCATCTTGGCGATGGCCTCGGTGTAGAGGTTGAGGGCCTCGTGGCCGCCCAGCCCGCCGCGCAGGAGCTTGGCCCAGCCGTAGCGGGCGTATTCGCCCGCGAAGAACTTGCGCTCGCCGCCGAATTCCTCGGCCTCGGCGTCCATGTCGTCCATGAACTTGTAGATCAGGGCAATGGTGATCTGCTCGACCTGCGATTTAGGGTCGGGAACTTTGCCGACAAGGATGTCGCGGGCGGTGTCGATGCGGCGTTTGGTGGAAGAGTCGAGCATGGAAGAATTATGAATTATGAGGGATGAATTATGAAGGGTTTTGTTTGGTGTGTTTGGCGATAGTGGTGAAGATGGCTAGGAGTTGGTCCGTCTCATCCTGGAGGGCATTGAGTTTTGCCACAGGAACGATTTCTGCATCAACAAGGAGTTCTAGCCAGTAGGCTGTTTCGTCGAGTTCCTTCAGGCAGTCGCCTAATTTGGCAAGAAACTCCGCTTTGGACCGGGCACGCCAAGCTTCGCGGTAGTTGGCACCAACGGAAGTTCCGGACCGCAGAACCTGCTTGCCGATAATCTGGGCTTCCGTGGACTTTGGAAGTGCCCCAAACAGCCGTATCACCCGCAGCGCAAAGTCCTTCGTTCGCCCTCGAAGATCCTGCTGTCCCTCCTCAACCATCCACGGTATTTCATCTACCACTTCATAACTCATAATTCATCCTTCATAATTTCTCCTACGCTGCGAATTGGTTGAGGCTGACGTAGTCCTTGATGTATTCGGGGACGAGGGTGCGGAATTTGGGCGGGACGGCTTTGAAGTCGCGGGTGGAGAAGGCGGGGTTGGTGGCGAGGTCGGTGTAGTGGCGCTGGTCAATGATGTCGCGGAGGCGTCCACTGGTAAGGTAGGCTTTGAAAAAGTGTTTGATGGCAGGGATGGTGGTCGGCTCGTCAGGGGTGTGGTCGGTGACGAATTTGGCGAATTCCTCTTCGAGTAACTCGTCCTTCATTTTGAAGCGGGGAATGAGTCCGAAGACTTTTTCCAGAATCTCGCGCAGGGTCACCCGGCGGTCCACGGAGGCGGCTTTGCGGAGTTTCTCGAGGTTGTAGTATTCCTCGGGTTTGTCGAAGACCTCGCGGTTGACGTAGTCGATGACGCGGTCCCACTGGCCGGCTTCGACGGCGCTGACGATTTCGGGGTCCTCGCGCACGGTTTCTTCGAATTTCTCGAAGAACATGCGGTCGATTTTCATCCCGTCTTCGCCGATGGCTTCCTCTTTGACGGTGGCGATGAGGTCGTCACCAAGGTGCTCGTAGAGTCCGTCGGGGGCGGTGGGGCCATCATCGACACCGCCCTTGCCCCCTTTCTTCCGGGGTGGGGGGAGCTTGAGCACTTCGTCGTAGTTGAATTCTTCCTCGAAGTATTCGCAGTTGGCGAAGAAATCGAAGAGTTTGAAGGCGGTCTTGGTTGGTTCCGTGATAACGTCCCGGAGGGAATCTTCGAAGAGGTGTTCGAGGAAGTTATGTTTGCGGGTTCCGCGGCCCTTGATCTGGATGAAATCGGTGGGCGAGAAGATGGGACGGAAGAGGCCGAGGTTGAGGATGTCGGTGCAATCGTAACCGGTGGTCATCATGCCGACGGTGACGCAGACGCGGGCCTTGCTCGTTTTGTAGGCGGGAATGAAGTTGCCGGAGCCGAGGAGGTTGTTGTTGGCGAAGTTAATGGTGAACTGCTGGGCATCGGGAATGGAGGATGTGACCTGCACGGCGAAGTCGGACTGGTATTTGCCGGGAAACATGCGGTGGGCCATCTCGTTGAGCACTTGGGCGAGTTTGGCAGCATGGTTTTGGCTGACGGCGAAGATGATGGACTTGCCGATTTCGCCGCTGACCGGATCGCGGAGGGCGTTTTCGAGAAAGGCTTTGCAGAAAACCTGATTGGTGGCATCGGAGAAAAAGCGTTTTTCGAATTCGCGTTGGCGATAGGCCTCTTCTTTGTCCTCTCCGGTGTCGTCGGTGACGGTAACGACAAAGCCGCTTTCGGAAAGGAGTTGGGTGCTGATCTCAGAGCGGGCATCCACGACGGTGGGGTTGATGAGGTAACCGTCTTTGACCCCATCGAGGAGGGAGTAGCGGAAAGTTGGTTGGCCACTCTCGCATCCAAAGGTGCGGTAGGTGTCGAGGAGAAGGCGACGTTCGGTCTCGCGCGGGTCTTTGGTCGTGGTTTGGTCCGGGTCAAACTTGCGCAGGTAGTCCCTGGGGGTAGCGGTGAGCCCCAGTTTGTAGCCGATAAAGTATTCAAAGACCGCACGGGCATTACCGCCGATGGAGCGATGGGCTTCATCGGAAATCACGAGGTCGAAATCGGTTGGAGAAAAGAGCCGCTGGAATTTATTATTGAAGAGAAGTGACTGGACGGTGGTGACGACAATCTCGGCCCTCCGCCAGTCGTCGCGGTTTTCCTTATAGATGACGGTTTGGAAATCAGCGGAGAGAAGGCCGGAGAAGGCTTTTTTGGCCTGGTCCTCCAGCTCGAGGCGGTCCACGAGAAAAAGCACCCGGCGGGCGTTGCCGGTGCGGAGAAAGAGTTTGATGACGGCGGCAGCGGTGAGAGTCTTGCCAGTGCCGGTGGCCATTTCGAAGAGGAAGCGGTCCTTGCTAGCGCCGACGGTGGACTGAAGGCGGTGGAGGGCTTTGAGTTGGTAGGGGCGAAGAAAGCAGAGCTTGTTTTCGCGGATAAAGTCGGGGCGCTCGGTTTCGTTCTTCCAGGCGGCCTCGCTCTCATAGCCGGGTCTTTGGGTCAAAACAATATAGTCGTCCTTAACTGGTTCGGCGGCGAGGCGTTTGGGGTCGGGGGCAACGGTTTGCCGGTAGCCCTCGACGGAAACCGGTGAAGGAAATGTGGTGATCAGGTAGGGGTTGCCCCGTTCGAGATCCCAAAAGTAGTGCAGATTGCCGTTGGAGAGGATGACAAACCGGCAGTTTTGGGAGCGGGCATATTTTCGGGCCTGTTCCTTGCCCACCAGTGGGTTTTTGCCTTCAGCCTTGGCTTCGAGGACGAGAAGGGGGAAGCCTTTGGAGTCGAGGAGGAGAAAATCAACGAACCCTTTTTTCGTTTTCTCAAAATCCTCGCCGAGATTTTCCAGGTCGGTGGATTGGATGGGAATGGCAGGTTCGAGTTGAATATTGGCCATTTGTCCGCCTTCAGCGAAAAAGCGCCAGCCCGCTTCTTCGAGGAGGCGGTTGATTTTGATCCGAGCTGTGGCTTCCTTTTCGTGCATTCCAGAAAAGCCTACTTTATGGCACCCAAAGCGATAAGGTCGAGCCGGAAAGGAGATGTGTGGTCGGCGAGGATTCGTCTTTTCATCATTTTGAATAACGGCGATTATTCCTCCTCTTTCTCAATGGCGATGAGGTCGAGGTAGGCGATGGACAAAGCTCCCCGGCCGGAAACGATGATTTGTGCATAGGCCGTGTTGGCGGGATATTGGCCCCTCCGGTTCGCTTCTTGACGGTGATAGCTCTGATGAACCACGGTCCACCGCCCCGGGGTGGGTAAGTTCGCGATGTTGGTTATATCCCGGCGGCCGATCTCTTGTAGCTCTTCGTCATAGAATACGATGTTCAGTGTGCTGCTGGACGCCATACGGTCGCGGCGGATCAGGCTCCAAACGAATAACTCATCTTGTTGTTCCACCGAAATCATCGGCGAATGGGCGATTTGGCCGCGGTCGTCATGGTATCCCTCAACCCGCATGGATGGCTGGTCGGAAAAGGGGCTGATGGTCCCTTCGCTCGGACCAAAGGGAGGCATTTTCAATTGGAGTTCTTCATTCTCGCGCCAGGAACCTGGCTCGATTCGCCAGAGGGAGTGACCGGAAGGGTGCAACGAGCCCATTTTGTTTTGGGTGAAAACGGTTTCTCCCGATTCCGGATCGACCAGACTGAGTTTGATATAAGAGTTTCTTTCCGGGGTCGGAATAGGAACAAATCCCGAGGCTGGAGCGGAAAGGATGACCATCGTATGATGAGGGTCATCCCCAGTAGAACGGTGAAAAGTTACATGAAGATTGTACTTGGCATCCAGCGCGGTGAAATGCTCTCCGTAGGTCCAGTTGGTTCTCCAGTATGGGGAAGCAAAAGACCGGTCTTCGGGATAAACACCGGATATCTCATAGGTAAAATCGGGGACTGTTCCGGTTTGATGGGGAAAGACCATTTTGGCGACATAGGGGCTTTCCATTTCCCCGCGGCGGTTGAGGAGGCGGGACCGTTCCCACCGAACCATATCAATCCAATTGCCATTGGGGTCTCTATGCCAATCAACCTCGGCGAGCTTGTTTAATAAATCCTCAAAAGCCTCCTCACGCAGGTTTCGTTTACTATAGGTCAGAGTGAGGGGAACCAACCTTTGCAGGTTATGTGGAAAGCGGCCGTTTGACATCAATTGCTCAAGCAAATGTCGGGAAAGGTTATAGGCTTCCTCTTCCTGACCGAGGAGATGATTCTTTTCCAAACGTTGCCATGCCGGCAGAGCCCGGAAGGGTTGTTCTCCGGTCATCCATTGAAAGGCTCCCCTTCGACTGGAGTTCGGGCGCAAAGCCAGGGCAAATTCATGCCGTTGTTCGGGAGAGGCCTTACGGATTCCCGGCGTCTTTAACAAGGGCAGAAAATAGGTTTGGTGGAAATACTTTCGGTTCTCTTCGCCATAGGTGTATTGGACTAGACGGGCGAGTCGTTTGAAAAGCTCCGGGAAGGCCGGGTCTTCGAGTTGGTGGCTAAGCAAAGCGCCTTGCAATAAAACCTCGGCTGAAAGTCCTTTTTGGGTCCCATAGTCGTTTTGCCATTCTGCCCAGAAATCCTTCAGCGCGGCTGGTTCGGCCTCCCTTAGTAGGAGAAACGGATCCACCAGAAAGGAATGCTGCTTCCATAATTTTCGAGGAAGCATCCATTCGGAAAACGATTGGAGAAAGGTCGTGCTTCTCGTTGTTGTATGGTAGATCGGTGGATCAACGATTTGCGTGGGGGCGAAGAATGTCCGGAGAATTTCCAGGTGATCACTTTCCGTAAGACCAAAGTTTTGTCCATGACGCAGTAACCAGACATAGGAAAAAGTAGCCCGCCCGGTGTTCAGCTCTTGGATTTGAAATTTTTCCAGAGGAAACAATTCATCGTAAAGACCATGGCTCTCCAAGTGCTCGCGGATTTCCCTAAAGTTGTTGCGTAAGAAAAAAATTCTCTCGAAGCCAAGCCGATCAAGACGTAGTTGAAATAATTCGTTCTCCAGAAACTGATCGACCACCTCGGAGACCCGGCCAGCTTTGGCATAGGCTTCGAAAATTTTGGGGTCTTCGTTCTGAAGAACGAGATACGGATTACGCTTCACCCGGTCGGCATAAAAGTCCGCCAGTTGTCCCCATTCTTCGTTGGCATGAGCATAGAGTCCGAAACTTTCTTCGAAATAGGAGTGATTCGGTTGCACCTTGAGAGCGGCACGATAGTAGTGGGCAAGACCTTTGCCGGAAGGCAATGTATCCTTGGGTAAAGGAGGGTCTGAAAATTCAATTGCTTCGATAATGCGGGCAATGGTGGGCAAGGAAGTGGGACGTGCCTGGTGTTGATCCACGAGTTCCTGGAGGAAGGCTTCCCGCTCATTCTCTTGGTGCAAGACCCGCAGGGCATAAATTTTGGCCACGAGCAACCTTCGAATGTGGGTATTGCTGCCATAGTGTAAACGGTTGTTGGCCGTAACGGTTTCATCCCTGAAACCCAGCGGAGCGGTTTGCAGAAGTTCTCGGGCCAGGCGAACTCTTTCGATGGGATCGCTGGTTTCCCGCAAACGGGAATGGGCGCTTTCCCAGACCGGAGTGGTGCTCAGGTCAATCGGTTCTCGGGTTGGTCTCGGTAAAGGTTCCGGCGGGGATGGTGAGGATGAGGTGACTTCAGGGGCCGACGTTTCTGGTCGGGCTGCTTCCTTCTTTTTTTGTGCTTTGGCTTCCGCCTCGGCTTTGGCTTCGGCTTCGGCCTCGGCTTTCGCCTGCTGCCTTTGGTCCCATTCCTCTCCCAAACCGGCTTTGTGATACAGATCCTCAAGGCTTACGGAAAGCCGTCGCCGGTGTCTGGACCAATTTTCCTCCAGTCGCTCCAGCGCTGCCCGGGCGATGGGCTGGAATCTTTCCTCTCCCTGGGCCAGCGTGATGGTTTTCCATTGAACGGTTGGATAGAGGCCAAAATTGGTTGAATCAAATTCATGCAAAAGATCGAGCGCCCGCTCGGTATTGCCTTTCTCATGATAGAGCAGAGCCAGGTTAAGGCTGACGCCCAGGTCGCGCGATTCGGCGAGGAGCTTTTCACCATAGGGAATGGTTTGCTCGTCACCGGACCAGAGGTAGAGAAAAAAACGTAGGATCTGATGGGTTCTGCGACTTGAGTCGGAAGGCCAGGACTCCGGTTTCCAGGTGAAGGCCTCAATCAGGTCTTGCTCCGTACCCTCGTGTTGGTGTCGTTGAAAGAGTAAATACAACGGGTGCAGCAATGGGGGGGATACCGCATTGCTGTGGAGAACGGGAATTGTAAAATAGTCCTCGGTGAGCCGATAGTTCCGATTGTCGTGCGCCCGGATCGCCCGCAGGTGCGGCAGGAAATAGGGGATAACCTCCAATTGTTCCGGCGTAAGAGGGTGTTGGTCAGCGGTGGAAAGGCGGATGAAGTCGTAAAGCAGGTGCTCCGCCAGACTCCCTCTATTGCGGGATGCCTGTTCGAGAACAGCGGGAATTTTCTCTCGAACCGTGTCGTAATTTTGATGATACACGGCCGCGATGAAACGGGCGCGGTCGAAAAGCTGGTAGTGGCGCGAGTCCTTCCCCAGGATTTCCTCCGCTTCTTCGAGGACTTGATTGATCTCCTCTTCCGAAACCGACAAATTGCGATGGTAGGCGGCCATAAGCCATTCGTCGTAGGTGTCGCGAAAGTAGTGCTCGTAGAGCGAATCTCTGGTGGTCCCGTTGAGGGCCACTTGGCGTTTGGTGAATGCCTTGATCAAATCCAAGTCTTCCAAGCTGTGGTATTCTCTCCGTAAATACGGATGGAAAAGAGCCACCCAATCAGGGTTCGCCAAATCCGGGTCGGCAATAATTTTATCCAGCGTCTCGAAAAAGGCCTCGTCGAAAAGGCCGATGCGGAGTTTGTCCCACACGACATGATGCAGGGGAATGTCACGTTCTCGGTGGTGTTCGTTCAGCTTGTTGATGAAAGCCTCTTCCTCCCCTTGGATCAGGGCGATTCCGATAAGGTAACCCAGGGCTTGGCTACGGGCTTCGGCGCGGGGAGGAAGGTTTGTTTCCAAAAGATTGCTTCGCGCTTGGGGTGGCCGTTGGCGGGCCCGGGTGCTTCGGAAAATTCGTTGGGTGTTCGTGATTTGCCGACGAGCCTCGGTGAAGGCCCGGGTGGTTGAATAAAATTCCCGTGAAGCCGGATGGCCTCGTGAGGTCACATTTCCGGAGGGGAAGGCCTCTTCTTCCTCGGAAAAGCGATCCCTTGGTTCGGTATCATAGACTTGCCAAAAGAGCGCTTCGGCTTTTTCCAGGGAAACTTCGCGCAGAAAGAGTTCCGCCAGGGCGATTCTGGCGGACCAAGAGTCCTCCAGCCAGTTTCGGTGATCATAAAGAATATGGGCCAATTGCAAGCGGTCCTGCGTGTCGTGGATGAGCTCCAAAAAGACGGGCCACTGCTCCTGGTCTCCGGCGAGGAGACGACCGTGGCGTTGGAGAATGGTGAGGGCCTCGTCCACCTCGCGGTTTTGCAAGAGCCGCTTGGCGAGCTGTAATTCAGTTTCGGGGCTACTGGCTTGGCTCAGCAAATTGCGGGTTTGGCGAATGGCTTCGTCCAGATCCTCCTCCTCGAGGGCTTGTCGAATGAAGGCTTCAATCGTTGCGGAATCCTCCGGGTCCATTGCGGAGGCTCTTTCCAATTCCCGCCGGGCGGCCTCCGGTTTTCCTTTGGCATAATAAATCTCGCTGCGGTAAAGGTGGAAATCGGGGCCTTGCGTTAGTTCGGGAAAACGCTGAAAAAACAGGTCCATAAACGAATCCGTCTTTCCGGTCAGGGGGTGAATCTCGACCATCCGATCCAGCATGGTCAGGCGTTGGGAGCGGGAGGGGAGAGCGGCGAACGTTTCCTGCATAAGCTCCGCCGCGTCACGCCAGCGGCCTTGCTCGCCATAGGCCTCGGTGAGTCTTTGGTGCAGGAGTTCCGGCTCATTGCTGAAAGGGATGGCTTGCCGCAGGGCGTGATTCCCTTCCTCGTTCCGACCTTTGCGGTAGAGAATATCGGCCCGGAGCAGATAGACGTCCGGGTTCGTGGGTTGATACTGTTGCCATTCGGCGGCTACTTTCAACGCCCGCTCCTTTTCTTTGAGGGTGAGTAAATCCTGTGCCCATCGTCTCAGCCATTCAGCGGTGCGGCCGGGGCGATGGGTGATCAGTTCGCGCGAGGCGTGTTCCATCGTTTCGGTATCTTCCTCTGCCCGGGCGATTTGGTATTGGCCCTCCCAGACAAACGGAGCTTCGGGGTACCAGACGAGAGCTTGATCGATGATCTTTGCTTTTTCTTCGCTTTCCCCTTGCCATGGTATGAGGAAAAGGAAAAAGCGCAGATCGCTTTCGGGCATTGGCGTATTCGTCCCGACGGACTTTCCGTAGGTTGCCGTGAGAGCCTCGAAATATTCGTCCAGTTGGCCAGTCCGGACCAAAGTGAGGCGATGGAGCCGGTCCAGAGAGGAGGCATGGCGCTCGCTGGGAAGAGCTTTCTCCATCCGGGGAATCAGGGTAAGCGCCTCTGCCCATTGGTCGTCATTGCTGAGGAACTGCCATTTGCGTTGCAAAAGAGGGTAGTTGTGCGGTTCCAGTTGCAATCCCCGACGCAGTGCGCGAAGAGCCCCGTCCGGTTTTTCGAAACGCTCTTTGAGTTGGGCGAGACGGTAATAATCACGGGCGCGGGGAAGCTCGTCGTTTTCTCCGCGAAGGACCTTCCAGGCTTCCTCTTCACGTCCAAGGTCCATGAGATACAACCCTGTTTTCTCCCGTAACGAAAAATCCCGGGGATCCCGGGCAAGGCCTTGCTGAAAACTTTGCAGGGCCTCTTCTTCCCAACCGTAGCGGTCATAAAGTTCCCCCAGCCGGATAAACGGGTGAACCGCAGTGGTGTCCGGATCGACGAGTTGGCTCCACGTCTCGGTTGCTTTTTGGCGGTCACCGTCCTGGTTGCGCTTTAGATAGAAAGAGCCGAGAGTTTCCCAATAGCGCCAATTCTCCGGATGACGACGGGTTAGGCGGAGCAGAATTTCCTCCGCCTCGTTCCATTGTTTTTCCTCTATCAAAAGCGCCGCCAGTTCAGCTTGCAGGTCATCATTGTCGGGTGCCCAGGAGGCCATTTGGCGTAGCCATTGATGGGCTTGTTCGGTCTCGCCAAGGCGTATCAGCACCTGTTGTAAACGGCGGGCGGTAAAGAGGTCGGGTTGATTGTCCAGGCGATTCTCAAGGAATTGAACGAACTGTTCGGTTTGCCCGCCACGGGTGTAGAGTTCTTCGATTTTTTCCAGAGCCTGGCGTTGCAGCCAGCTGTCCGGTTGGCTTTGGTTGAGAACGGACTCGAAATATTCCAGAGCCTCCTTCCAGTGCCCCTGGTAGTCATACGTCTCACCGATCCGCAGAAGCGCTTGCAGGCGGCGAAAGGGATCGGTGGAGGGATTGGCCGCCATGGCCCTTAGGATTCCCCGCGAGTCTTCAAATTGACCGGCATAGAGAAAGGCCTCACCAATCTCCTCGAAGACATAAGGATCGTCGGGAAAACGCCTGAGCAAAGCCCCCCAGGTTCCCTTGGCACTATCGGGATCGGCTAGACGTAGATGAATTCTTCCCAACTCGAGAAGAATCTGTTGTTCCTCGTTAGCCGAAAGAGGGCCTCTAAGGGCATTCTCATAGGCGGTCACGGCTTCATTGAGAGCCCCTGTGCGGAGATGGATTTCGGCAAGGCGTTGGAAAGCGGTGGAGAGTTGGGGGTCGGTCTCGGTCGCCTGTGTAAGGTGTTGGCGGGCTTGGGAGAGGTCGGAACGTTGTTCGGCCAGTAAGCCGAGGAGGAAATGGTAGGCGGCGGCTTGCTCGGGTTCGTCGGCGAGGGCTTCTTCCCAGCGCTGTTGCAGACCGTCGAGGTGGCGTTGGTTTTGGTAGTGTTGATACACCCGATCAAAGGCCGGGCTTGGACCGGGGGCTTGCAGGAGCATTTGCTCGTAGCGTTGAATATCCCCGGGGAGAGCCTCGTCGGCGAAGAGAGACGGGAGAAATAAAAGGGTAAGAAGGAGGGGGAGTAGGGTTCGCTTTCTCATCATTTCGATGGTTTGCGAGTGGGGAAGGGAAAGCGGACCAGGCCGGGGGCGGCGTTGGGGTCGGGCCAGCGTTTGAGGGCGAGGTCGAGGAAAAAGAGGAGAAGGGCCAGGGCGACCAGCCAGGGCCAGAGGGCTTGGGAGCGGGTCGCGGTGCGGTCGTCGGTTCGGGTCCAGGCGGGGAGGGTTTGTTCCTCGTTGAGAACGGTGCCTCCGGTTTGCTGACTCAGCTGGGCCATAAAGTCATGGTCTGCCGGACGAAGCAGGTACTCGTCGGAAAAAGACGGGTGAAGGGTGAGAAACTGATGATTGCGCTCACGGTTCTCGACCGTATCGATAAAACGGATATCCAAATGCTGGGCAGTGGAGGTGGTGTCGGAGATGAAGGCGTGGTGGCGGCCCGGGGCCACGGATTCGGTTGGGACGGTTTGGCGGTTGCCATCTTCGCGCAGGGCGAGGATACGGCCTTCGACCCGATGGTCCAGCCAGCGACCGGATTCACTGATGGTTTCGATGGTCAGGTGGTATCCATTTTCCTGTTGCTCCCAGTCGATGGAGAATTGGTTTTCCGAGGGAGAGCGTTGGAGGTGGCGAATCGTTTGCGCCCAAAAGCGGGAGTAGGCGGGCCAGCGCAACCATTCCAGGGCCCAGCGGTTGCGGGCATCGGAGGTGAAAGCCCCGACTTGTCCCAGCCCGTAGCGCCAACTGGCAAAGAGCGGGTGGCCGTCCTCGGTAAGCAGCCAGGTATTGGCGGTCTCGCGGGCCATGGTGCGGACATATCCATAAAGAAAAGGGGCGCGGCCCATATCGATGCCGGCGAGAAAATCCGCCGACTGGTTGATGACCGGGGCAAAGGGCAGCTCCTGGATGGCCGAGCCGGTAGCGGTCATGGTTTCCTGGGCCATGATTTGCGGGATATCCCGATTGCTTTCGGTATAGTAATAACGTCCCTGCCCGAGGCGGGCGATTTCCCGCAGCAGTTCGACATCGACGCCTTGGCCTACCCCAACGGTGCTCACGGATATGTTTTCGCGGGCCATGCGGCTGGCGATTTCGTTGAATTCGCCCGGAACGGAATGTCCGTCCGAGAGAATGATTGCGTGTTTAATCCGGGCTGGCGTTCGGCGCAGACCATCGAGGGCCATTTGCATGCCGGGGGCCAGATTGGTGCCGCCGCCGGCTTCGATGGATTCGATTAACTGGTTTAGGCGGTAGGGATCGGTGAGAGGTTGCATTTCGGCGACCCACCGGGCTTCTCCGTCAAAGGCAATCACTCCGGCAAAATCTGTAGGGGTGAGAAGCTCAACCGCGCCAATGGCGGCGGCGCGGGCCATTTCGATACGTTCGCCACTCATGCTGCCGCTTTTGTCGAGAACCAGAGCCAAGGCCACGGAGGGGGACTCTTCTTCGTCCTGGTAGTCGGTGTAGAGGGGCAGGACATCGCGGAGGGGGCTGCGGTGATAGCCGCCGAGACCAAAGGATTGGTCGCCGCCCAACATCAGAAGCCCTCCGCCAAAATCCATAATGTAGGAGCGGATGAGTTCCAGTTGTTCGGTTTGCAGGGCGGTGGCGGGGATGTTGTCGAGAATGAGTAAATCGTAATTTTGTAAATCCCCCAACGAAGAGGGTGCTCCTTCGGCGGGCCGGGTGTCCAGCTGTATGCCCTCTTGCTGGAGAGCGAGGGAAAGATAGCGGGCATGGCGCGGCTCATCGGTCAAAAGCAAAATCCGGGAGGCGCCCTGGGCGTGGACAAAAACCGAGCGTTGGTTATTATCGAGATGGGTGTCCTCGGGCGCATCTACCCAAAAGGAGAATTCGGCGAGGTTTTCCCTCTCGATGGTTTGGTCCATGGTGAAAACGGTGGTTCCGTTTTCGAGGAGTTGTTTTTTCTCATAGACCAGGGCGCCGCTGCGATACAGGCGGACACGGGCTTCCTGTTCCCGGTTGCTGACGACTTCGGCGCGTAACGAGAAGGGCTCACTTTGGCGGACATGGGAGGGTGCCCGGAGAGAGCGCACAAGCACTTCCGGGTCATCGGGTGGATCCACGGTGTAGGTATGAATGGGGAGGGAGCGTTCGCTGAAGCGTTGGGCGAGGGAAGTCCAGTCGGCGTCGAGGGGGCGGCCGTCGGAAAGAAGGATAAGGTGATTGCGGGCCTGGCCATTGCGGGTGGCTTCGGCCATGCGCAAGGCATTGGCGAGGTCGGTTCGCCGGGGATCGAGGGGGTCGCGGAAGAAATGTTCCGGCCCGGAAGCGTCGGAGAACCACTGCGTCTCGCCGGCGAAGAGGAGCAATTGGTGCTGGCCGGGCAATTCCCGCCAGGATTCCGGAAGGTCCTGATACGCTTGCCAGGCGTTGTCGCCGAGGCTGTCACTGACATCAACCAGCCAGAGGAAATTGTCTTGGTCGGTGGATCTTTCGATACGCGGGTCCAGCAGGGCGGCCAGGAGAAGAAGAACCAGAGCCGAGCGAACGATCAGGGCCAGGGTTCGGCGAAGGGGAGAAAGGGGGTCAAGGGATCTACGGGCCCAAAGCCATAAGAACGGCAGGAAGAGGACCAGCCAGATCCACCCCGGATGAATGATTTCCGGGAGCAGGCCGGTGAAGCCGAAAAACTGGGAGAAAAGAGGAACCATCGTTTATTCGGTGTGCCGGCGGGAATAGGTCCACCATTCGACGAAGAGCCAGGCCAGTCCGAGGAGGAGGACAAACTGCCAGAGGGGAAACCGATGAAACCAGGAAAGAGTGGTTGGTTCGGCGATGGTGCGAACTTCGGATGGGGGAGTCAGGGAAGAACCCCTCGTGGAGACGGGGCCGGGGAGTTGGCTGATAATCGGATCCTGGGCGGGCCGGAGGGTTTGCAGTAAGTTGCCGACAAAAATCGGGAAGGCGGCCCGCAGGGCAAAATCCGATTCTTCGAGGGCGAAGGGCAGGACCAGCCATTTTTGACGTGCGTCCCATCGTCCAAAGAGCAGCGGGGCCTCGCGGCTTTCCAGAAAGATTTCGGTGGCGGGAGGGGGCGTCCAATGGGACGTTTGTTGTAAGCGCAGCAGGCTGAGGTCAACATGGCTCAAAAGAGGGTGATCCTGTTTTTGGTGGAGCACCACCGGACGTTCCACCGGGGAGCCGCGTTCGCCCCAAAAGCCGTTTTCCGGAGGCTGTATAAGGAGGACCGGGGGGTCGGGGCGGGATTCGAATTCGGCGGGAACGGATTGGTAGTACACGGTCAGATCCGGGGAGCCGTTCGTGTCGGAGGACCAGTGCAAACTTGGTTGAGCGCGGAAGGCGGCGATCAAAAACGGGTGAGGGGTGCCATGAAAGGCCACTTCCAGACTGGGGAAAGCGGGCAGAGAGAGATCGGCTTGAAGATCGGAGGATAAGGATTGCGGGGGTTCGTTCTGGTTGGGTTCCAAGACGAGTTGAAAGGCATGGGTCTCGGCGGAGTTTCCGTTCCACTGATGAGTCCATTCCTCCCCCGGTTCCAATTCCACACTGCGCAAATCATGCAGCGCCTCATCCCGATATAAAAGGGCTTCGCCGCGAAAAGGGGCGTCTCCCGCGTGCAGGATTTCGGCGGAGACGGTATACTCGCCGGGGGCAAACAGGGAGCGCCGGGCGGCGAAACGGGTAATTCCGGTGTTGTGAAAAGGGTCAATGGGTAGTGTGAGGAGTTGGTACTCTTCTTCCCATTCCTCTTCCGGCCATTCGGCCCAAACAAGGTTGGAGAGAACCACCACTTCGCTTTCCGGACGGCTTTGGCGAAGGTTTCGGGCGAGGCGTAAAGTCTCCGGCCAAGCGGCGGCGGTGGGGGCCAGCTCGGCTTGGTTCAGGGCTTCCTGCGCCCGACGGGGGTGATTGTTCCACTCCAACAGGACGTGTGGTTCAGGAGTGGCGAGAATGACGGAAACTTCCTCGTTGGCGCGAAGTTGGCCGAACCGTTGGTGCAATTGCGCTAAAGCTTCCTCCCAGGGTGAAGCGTTGGTTCCATTGGCGGTGGCCATGGAAGGCGAGGCATCGAGAACAAAAACGGTGGCCGGAGGGGTGTCTTGCCAGGCTTTCCAAACGGGTTGTCCGAGGGCCAGGCAGAGGAGTAAAACGAAAAGTATCTGTAAGAGAAGGGAGATCCATCGGCGGAGGCGGTGCCAACGGCGGGTTTCTGTTTCCTCGGGGGCCGGGAGTTCCCAGAAAAGAAGGGTGGAAACGGTTCGTTTCCGTGGTAGTTGCCGGAACAAGTAGAAGAGGACCGGCACCAAAGCGAGCAACATCAGAGCCCATGCGGTTGACCAAAGAAGGCTCATTATGCGGAAATCATGGCTTGTTCACGAAGGGCCACCGAAAGAATGTCAATGGCCGATTGATGCGTTTCTGCCGTCAGCAAGGTGATTTGCTTGCTCCGGCAAAAGCGTTGGAGCTTTTTCTGATAATCATTCACCCGTTGGCGGAAGCGTTCCTTTTCCCGCTGGTCGATGGTGATGCGGCGGGTTTGGCCACCTTCCCGGTCGTGTAACATGAATTCCCCGACATCGCCCGGACTCATTTCCGAGGGGTCGATGGTTTGCACTACCATCATCTCGTGGCGGGCATAGCGGAGGCGGTCGATCATTTTCTGGGCATCGGGGTAGTTTTTGCCCCACAAGTCGGAAAGGACGATGGTGATCCCGGTTTCCGGGCGGCGGCGAAGCCAGTGGTCGGTCATTTCTTCCAAGCCCCGTCCGGGATCGTTGGTTTGCAGGGCGGAGAGTTGGCCGAGGATTCCGTAGAACCGGCCCATCCCGCGAACTGTTCCCAATCCGGCAGAGTCGCTTCCGGCAAGCGGGACCAGGGAAGTGCGGTCGTGCCGGTCCAGGGCCAGATAGGCCAGTCCCGCGGCAAGACGCCGGGCTTGGTCAAATTTCCGCGGTTCGCCCCAGTCCATGGAGAGGGAATTGTCGAGTAACAGATGAACGGGAAGGTCCTTTTCCTCGACATAGAGTTTGAGAACCAAGGTGCGCCAGCGGGCATAGGCATTCCAATCGATATGCTTCCAATCGTCTCCCGGTTGAAAGGGACGGTATTCGGCGAATTCGACATTGGCCCCGCGCTGGGAGGATCTTCGTTGGGCCAGATTTTGTTGTCGGGCCAACTGCCGGGCCAAAAGGGCCAACCCTTGCAAGCGACGCAAAAAGTCGTCGTCGAAGAGAGTTTTGTCAATCGGAGGGGCCATCAGTAGGGAATCCGCGTAGATGCTTCAACTCAGGCGTTTTTCCACTGGTCCTTTTTGGTATTGATCAAATTCTTCAGGATATGGGTGGTGGATACACCATCCGCCTGAGCTTCGAAATTGAGGAGGACCCGATGGTTTAGGATAGGGACCGCATAGGCGAGGATGTCTTCGGTGGCGACATAGACCCGGCCTTCGCGGATGGCGCGAATCTTAGCGGCCAGGAGACAAGCCTGTCCGGCTCTGGGGCTGGCACCAAAGCGTACCCATTTTTTCACTTCGTCGGTGGCAAACTCGGTTTCCGGATGGGTGGCCATGATGAGTTCCACCACGCGTCGGCGCACCGTCGGGGGGACTGGGATTTTTCTCGCCAATCGGCTCATACGGGTGAGTTCATGGCCATCGAAAACCGGAGTCAGGGTGGTGGCGGCTTCTCCGGTGGTGCGTTCGAGGATGTTGTCAAACTCATCAAAGGAGGGGTAGGGGACTTCCAGTTTAAAGAGAAAACGGTCCAGTTGGGCTTCAGGAAGGGGGTAGGTGCCTTCCTGTTCCAGCGGGTTCTGGGTGGCCAGAACAAAAAAGGGCGCTTCGAGAATATGGGTTTCCCCGCCGACGGTGACGGCCCGTTCCTGCATGGCTTCGAGGAGGGCGGATTGGGTTTTGGGAGAGGCGCGGTTAATCTCATCGCCGAGCAGGAGATTGGTGAAAAGAGGGCCGCGGGAGAATTCAAAACGGGATTTGCCCGGCCCCTCATCGACAAACATTTTGGTGCCGATGAGATCGGCGGGCATCACATCGGGGGTAAACTGAACGCGTCCGAAGTTGAGATCGAGGGCCTCGGAGATGGTTTTGACCAGTAACGTTTTTCCCAAGCCGGGCACCCCTTCCAGGAGAACATGTCCACCGGCGAGGATGGCGGTTAGGGTGTTGCGGACAATATCCTCTTGCCCGACCATGATTTTGGCCACTTCAGCTTCGAGGTGGAGAAAACGCTGGCGAAAGGTTTCCAGTTCATTTTCGATCTCCGGAGGGAGGGGGGTAGGGGTGGTATCGACGGGCATGTTTTTTTTAATCGTTGGAGGAAGAGGGCCGGATGCCTTCAAAATAGCGACGCACGGATTCGCGGTGGGCGAGGGGAATGTTTTCGTTTTCAATCGCCTCACGGGACAGTTCGGAGAATTCGGAGGGATCGATATTGCGATGACCTTGGCGGGACGAGCTTGAGGATTCTTGCCCGGCAATGGTGCGTTCCTCGCTTTCCCCTTCGCTGGAAATCATCCCCTGCAGGTGTTCGGTGAAATATTCGGTGTCGAAGGAACGGTCGCCCCATCCGAGCGAATCATCACTTCCCTGGCCAATGCCGTCTCCTTCCTGATCTCCAGAGGATAGCTGGGCAAGGAGGTCTTCCCCTTGTTGTCGGGGATCCTGGGCTTGGGCCATCTGCCGTTGTTCAGCCAGTGCTTGCTGGTTTTCCTCCAACTGGCTGGCCATACTGCGGGCCGCTTCCTGTTGTTGGCGTTTTTCTTCTTCAGCCTCACAGAGGGCGGCCATTTTCTCGATGGCGTCACAAAATCCATCGATATCCTCATTGCGAATGGATTCAGAAGCCTCGCGAAAAAGGTCCGCCCATTCTTGTTCGCCGGCTTGCTCGCTGAGGTCTGCGGCCAGGTCGAAAATGCTGGCATCCTCATCGGAAAGGGGAAAATCGGCCTCCCTTTCGGCCTCGGCTTGGCGTAACTGGTGACTCTGTTCTTGTAAAGCCTCGGCGGAAGCGGAAAAATCATCTTGGGCAAAGGCGTTGGCCACTTCTTCCCAGCCGCTTCGATCCCGAAATTCCCGTGCCAAGGTTGCCGCAACCTCTTGCAAGTTTGATGAGGTTAGTTGTGCGGTGAGATTGGCCAGGCGCTCCTCAATTTGCTGGATTTGGCGGAAAAGTTCGCGGACATCGGTTTGTTCCGGATCCAAATCCTCGCTGAGATTTTGCAGAAAAATTTCCAGGTTCTCCCAATCCTCCGAGTCGAAATCAGCGGACATGTCTTGCCAGAGAGAATAGTAGTTGGCCAGTTCCTCGACGTTTTGGCGGTGTTGTTGTTCCTCGGCGGAAAGCTCCGGTAAAGCCGGATCGATGGCGATGAAGGGGAAGAGGGCCAGGGCGAGCAAGAGGCTGAGGGCGCAGGCCTTGGTAGCGAGGGAAATTGCTGGGCTGTTGGGGTGGTTTCGCAGAGGCTGGGCGGAAAAGTGGTGAATGGCCCGGCGAATGGTCTCCTTTGCCAGGAGCGAAGGGGTTTCCCGGAGAAATTCAGCGGCCGAGACCGCCAGGTCGGGCAGGGGGCTATGGCGGTCCAGGAAGTTCCAGATTTGCCGGTCCGATACGGGCCAAAGGTAAGCCAGGACCGGTGCTCCGACAGCGCTCGAAAGGGCAAAATAGAAGAAGAGCCATAAAATCTCCGAGGCCAGGATCCCGGTGAGGGAAAAGCCCACGATACCAAGGCAAGGTAGAGCGAGTAGCCAAATCGCCTTTTGGAAAACGGTCCGGGCTCTCCCCAAACGAATGGTCTCTTCTGCGGTTTTTTGAATTTCTACCCATCGATGGGCATCCGTTTGTTTGCGGGGAGAGTCATTCATGGGATTTAGTTGGTTACCAAGGCTTGGATTGAAGGAGAGATTCGATAACGGCGAGAGGCAAAAAAGTAAAAGTAGCGGATGGTTTCACGAAAATAGCTTCATTTAGTAGAATCAATGTTTATCTTGCTCGCAATCAATAAAAACAGGGTTACGGCACAAAAAAATATTCTTGGCGGTATGATCGGGCTATACCAAACATGAGCTCTTGGGGGTATTTTTTAACTAAAAATTAAAAGGAATCGGGGTAAATCTTTTCTTGTTCTTGAACAGTTCAGAAGATTTGGGTTGGCATTGGACGGGAGTAACTATTTTACTATGACGGATGAAACGAAATGTTGGATGTCTGGGCGTGGTAACGTGGATGAGTTTGATCATGGTCGGTTGGGGTAAGGATGACGCTGGTAGTGCAGAGGTCGCGCCGGAGGAGGGTGAGGTGTATTGGGTGGACCTTGATCCGGAAGAGCGTTTGCAATTTTTGCTGGAAGTGGAGGTGCCGGTGGAGTCAGAACCAGGCATTCTCTTTCATGCGGCAGAGTCGTTGGAGGTGGGAAATGAGGAAGAAAGGGATCGTGCTTGGACAATCCTGCGGGAGAGTTCCTGGCCGGACGATGTAGCTTTTTGGAATAATTTACTGTACGGATCGGGTTACTTGGCTGAAGAGGATAAAAGTATTCTTTTCACGCGGACGGTGGAGGAATTGTCGAAGCGGCCGGAGGAGGATAGGGATGCGGACTGGTTTTGGTTTATGAGTTACGGTTTAATGGGCAAGGGACTCGGATTGCCTCGTGGTGAAGCCCTTGAGGCCTTTTCCCAGAGTTTGGATGCCACCCATGAAGCGGCTCGCCTTTTTCAAGAAAGTGGCCATAGGCAAATGAAGAAGGCGGCTTGGCGGCAGGTTGCCTTTCTCGAGGAAATGTTTGGCAGCCTTTATTTTTCCTATGAGAAAGCGATAGCCGAAGAACATTATCAGAGGTTTCTTGAAACCATGAAGAAGTTGGTCGAGTTTGGCGATAATCCTGAGGATGAGGAACGTTTGCGGGTGGCGCGGTTAAAATGGGCTGATACGCTAAGGCATGTGGGAGAGGCAGAAAAGGCTCTTGGTTTGTATCAGTTGGTGGAAGATGAATTGATGGTGGCGATGGACGGTGCTTTTGATCGATGGACTGCGACAATTTTATCGATTTCCTGGCAAACCGTTGCCCAGAGTCATTTGGTTGATCTGGAATTTGAAGAGGCTCTTCGTTTTATGGAAAAGGCGCGTCGGTGGCAACCATATCTGATGGACGTTTCGATAGCGGATTTCCCTTCCTCTTTTATGCTCTCTTTTTATGCTGCGGAAGAGGCGTTGGCTCGTTTTATGATTGATGATGCTGATGGGCTGGAAGAGCATTTTGAACGGGTGGAAAAGCTTTTGCATGAGTATGGTTCGGCGAGCGAACGGCAGAACTGGCAAGGAATCCGGAATTCCTTTACCCAGATTGGTGAAGAGTTGGTGAGTAATCAGGCGGAGATCGCTTTGCGTGAGGCCCGAAGAGTCCAGATACGGGGTAATCTCATGCGTCATCTCGCGCATGATATACATCACTATGGTCAATCTCCGGCAGCGGCCCTGGCCGCGCAGAATAAAGCGGCAACCCTTTTACATAAATATATCGATGATGCTGCGGTACAGGAAGATGCGCTTTTCGCTTGGGGCCATTTGGGGCACATGTATCTTAAAAGCGAGTGGTGGGAGCACGCTGAAGAAGTTTTGACTATTTTTGACCGGGCGTCCCGTCAGGAGTTGGCTGGTTTTGAGCAGGATGTCGAATTCCGTTTGTTGCGGGCCAACGCCTTGCTCGATTTGGCGGAGGTGAGGCATTTTCTTACTCAGGATGATTCTCAGGATGAACTGATAGAGGAAGCCTTGGCGTTGTTCAATGCGTTGGGCAGGGAAGGCTTTTTACGGGATGAAGGTTGGTCCACGTTACAATCCTTGCGCCGAGGAGAATGGCGGCCAAGCCTGAGGGATGAGTGGGCGGCCAATGCCGACGCACTCGGGCGGTCAACCGTTTCTGAGATACTTGAAGGGATCCTCCAAAACGTATCAATCAGTGTGTCGAGATGAGGTTTTTGAAAAACCGAACCGGCAATGATTCCGGGTGGGGTATAAGTACTGCCTATTGACAAATTAGCTAAAATGGCTAAATTATTGATTATGGCAAAAAAATACCCTCTTTCTTCTCCTTCTTCGATGAAAGTCGAGGAGCTTCCTCCGGTCACCGCCACGGCGCTCAAAAATTCGGCGGCCGATGTTCTGGATCAGGTGGTTGCCCATGGCGCGATTACCATTACCCGGCATGACAAACCGCGGGCGGTTATGCTTTCCATTGAGGAATATAAGCGGCTAATCGCCGGGGAGGGGGGGGACTGGCTGGCCGAGATGCACAAGGAGTACCAAGGCATGTTGGAAAAGATGCAGGAGCCTGCACAGAAAGCAGCGGCGGAGCGGGCTTTCAATGCGAAACCAGAAGAACTCGGGAAAGCGGCGATGGAAGGGTTTTTAAAAGAGGAGGGCCGGGCTCGTGGGCAAAAAGACTAAAAAACATCCACAACTCTATGTCCTCGCGGGCGTAAACGGAGCGGGGAAGTCGAGTATCGGGGAAAGGATTTTCAACGCCCAGGGTTCGGTGGTTTACAACCCCGACACCATCGCCCGCAAGATCCTCGCCCTGCATCCCGCCATCTCGCCCGCCTTGGCGAATGGGTACGCCTGGCAGATAGGAAAGTCGCTTCTCGAACAAGCCCTCCGGGAAGGGAAGGATTATCTTTTTGAAACCACTCTCGGAGGTCGAACCATTCCCCGGCTATTGCTGGATGCCGCCCGTAGCGGACATCGACTGCATCTCTGGTTTTGCGGACTGGAAAGCCCCGAGTTGCACCTCCGCCGGGTTCGGGCCCGGGTCGCGGGTGGTGGCCACGACATTCCCGAAGAAAAAATCCGCGAGCGCTGGGACGGCAGCCGCCGCAATCTGATCCGCCTGCTACCGGTGATCCATCATCTGCGGGTTTATGACAACTCCGCCGAAGCGGACCCCGCCCTGGGTAAGGCGCCTAGGCCGGTGCTATTGCTCGAAATGAAGAACCGCAAAATCACCGCCCCCGCCGACCTCTCCGGTGCGCCGGAATGGGCTCAGGCGATCATTGCGGCGGCGATTAAGATACATACCTTGCCAGCGTAGGACCGAGGATCTTTTTAATTCCTGCCCTGAGAGTAAGGCTTTTCCGGGGTTTCGAGGAGTTTTGCGATCGGGGATCCCGCTAAGCGGGATCCCCGATCGCTTTTTACTTATAACGATATTTCCATTTTCCCAAACATTTCGAACAGTGCGTAAAGCCCCCGTTCGATCAATTTACCCCGAGCGGGGGCCTTGTGCCTAGTCTCGTTGGTTTGAATTTGCCTCCCACTCGTCCGTTCGATCAATTTACCCTGAGCGGGGGCCTTGTGCCCCTGCTCGAAACACTTCTGGTTTCGGACCGCCGACTTCTCCCGCACCTCCCCGCGCGGCCGCCTTGGCGCCTGCGCGGAACACTCCGACCTCCTCCGTCGCTTACGGTATATTCCAGCTTTACTGGTGGCGGTACTAATGCCCCGATACGCAGCCCGCTCCCCGAGTAGCCAAGCATGTCCCCAAAAAAATGTTTAAGATCAACAAAACCTCCCAAACAACCGCTGAAATTGGATTCAAGCGCCAGGTTTTACGGGATCCAGACGGTAAGCTCCTTGAAATACTCGCGGAGGTACCCACGGTCGCGGGCGAGGAGTCGATCACTGTGGACTTGGGCATGGGCACCGATCAGGAAGTCGGGAACCACGATCTGCTTTTGGGGAGTTCGTTGAAGGTAACGAGCAAAATGGCTCCCGGCTAACCGCGCACTGACCAAGTCTCCGGCGGCGAACTGGATACCCCAGTCTTCGAAAAACGCTCCCAGTGCTTCCTCCCCGAGCACCGGCAAAATTTCCGCCACGACGGTCTCACAAACCATCAAAACACCCTCCGCCATGGCCTTCCTCAATGCGGCTTCCGACGTTTCGGCAAAGGCCGGATCGTCGGTTAATACGTCGAGCAGGACGGAACTGTCAACGGCGGTGCGCATCGCGACATTGCTTTAGGTAATCGTCCACAGAGAGCCCACCCGGGATTTTCCCGCGTCCCCGCCACTTGCGCATCGGGTCCTCTTTTTGAAATTTACGGGCCTGCAGAATCCCGTTCTCATCGGAAAACCGCAGAATGGAACCGGCCCGCAGTCCAAGTTTATCCCTCAAATCCTTGGGGATAGTCACCTGACCTTTTTCGGAAACAATAGCATTCATACTTTAATAGTAAGAATTCATACTTAAAATGCAAGACATATCTGCATGGTCTCAATCGTCTTGCTCGATCACAACTAGCCTTTTTTCGCAGGCCTCCCGTTTAGTGCAATCGCCCCTCCGGCCCGCCTATATCATCGAAGGAACCGCCGAAGACTGGAAATCCCTCAAAATCAAGCGCCCCGCCCTGCAAGGAGCTCTGATTTCCCTGATGCTCGTCTTTGATATCCCCGTGTTGCGCTCCAATGATGCCGAAAAAACCGCCCGACTTGTTGTTTATGAAGGCCAACAACTCATCCGTGCCCAAAATGACGGCTGGATACCCACCCGTCAAATCAAGGCCAAACGCCGATCCACCCGCCAGCGTTGCGTCCTTCAATCCCTCCCCGGCATCGGGCCGGGTATCGCCCGGAAAATCGTTGATACGGTGGAGGAAGAACAAGCACGTTACGGTGATGCGACCAGCGAAGAAACCGAATTTCCGCCCGTACCACTAATGTGAGACTGGGGTGTTTTCGGGGGATCGAGGAGTGTTGCGCGCCCCGCTAAGGCGGGATTTCGCTGGGGCTCAACAGAAGTAAAGTCCCCGCTTGCTGTCGAATAGGGGCGACATTTCCGCTTTCAGAAATCTTGCGCTCAGGGGCACAAGGCCCCCGTTCGCTTTTAGCCCCAAGCGGGGACCTTGTGTCCCTGCGCGGAGGGCTTTAAGCCAGGAACGTAAAGTACCCCCCACCACACCGCGCGGCCGCTTTCCCTGTCGCGCCGTAGCTTTAGCGAAGGCGGAAGCGGCTGCGAGGAACACTCCGACCTCCTCCGTGGCTTACCGTATATTGCAGCTCCGCTAGTGGCCGCACTTAAAGCTGGCTTGACGACAACTTCAGGAAATTTTCTCCTTTCCTTATGGCATGGCGTATTTCTGAACAGGTGATCTCCGGGGAGATTGACAATCGAACCAAAGGACGGGTGACGGGTTTTCTGGAATTGGCGAATGGAAGTGGACGGATCGTTTTGGATTTGGAGGGAAATGCCCATCCTGATCTGGCAGGTTCGCTGATCCGTTTCACCAATCCCCGCGCCCAGCCCGGGCCGCTGGAGGAATTCCCCCCTGAGCAAAGGGGCCTGGCAGGAGATATGACCGCCTCGCACCGGGTCAAGGACTTGCTGGTTCCGGTGGAGACATTTCTTAAAATGGATGAGGAGGCCCGCTCCAAGGCGTATCGTTGGGCGAATTGCCTCTACCTGGAATGGTATCGACATTTGAACGGGCGAGTCGTTATTGAGGGCATTGGCTATGAGGTGGAATGGGTGGAGGGGCCGCTGTGGCAAATCACTGAGGAGGATTTGCGGGAGCAAGCCGAGCGCGGGCAAAAAGGACTGGCCGACTTTTTTGGCAACGCCACGGCGGCACTGGAAAAGGAAGCGATCCTTCAATCCGATGATGACCGCGAGGAAGTTCCGCCGGAGGAGGCGGCCATGGATGCCGAGGCCGCCCGGATGGATTTGCTCAATGACCGCATCGGACATCGCATGGAGAAAGAAGGAACCGACGACTGGAAACGCATCTACGAGGAGGAATCGGCTCGCCTCCGTAGGGAACGGGGGGAACCCGAACCTCTCCCTCCCACCCCCGAGGAAGAAGCCACCCAGCGGGAGTGGATCGAGGAAGTCAATGCGGCGGGTCAGGAGGCATTGGAAGAGGGCGCTGCGGAAAGTTGGAAGGAGGAACAATCAAAGGATCACCCCCTGGTAACCGAGTGCCGGGAATTTGCCGTCGAATTGCGAGAGGAAGGGTTTTTGCCGGAGGGGATGTCCGTGGAGCACCCGCTCTGGGAAATCGCCGACGGCGTGCTCTTCGCCTCCGGCAAATTGGCGGGGGCGCTGAATGGTTGCATGCGGGACGGAGAGTGGCCGCCCCATGAATTGATGGCTCCCAGTGTGCTCGTTTTTCTCAAAAAAGCGCGTCGCTACCTGCGGGATGCCCTGCGTGGCCTTGATTCTGCGGATGAAGAAAAGCTCGTCACCCCCGAATGGCGCGCCACTACCCGCGCCCGCCTTACCCGACTACTGCTTTCCACTCAGCAACACATACTCGAGGCCCGCCAATCTCTCCAATAATCGTGGGCAAGCAAATAAAGGACACCCAACGATTACGAACAGGGCTTTTTCTTTTGAGCGGCACAACACCCTCCTTGGCAGGAGGGGAGCTTTTTAGGTAAAACCGCTCTCGTATCGTTTCTTTGTTTGCCAGCGAATACCCATATTACAACACTGAATCACATTTTTTCGGCTTACCGGAAGATCACCGTTGGTCTTCACCAAATGGTAATCGCATCCGGATATTCGGGAATGACAGAATCCTTGGTCACGATGGTCAGGCGACCTTGAATTGCCTCGGCGACGAGAATGCGATCAAAGGGGTCATTGTGAATATCCGGGAGATTGACAGCCGTCAGAACGGTTCGGCGCAGTAGCGGTAATTCATGAATTCCGTGACGAGCCAAGCCTCGTTGCATGAAGTCGGGCACCGGCACCGGCAACCTCAGGCGGTTTTTCTTCTGGAGAAGAGCGATTTCCCATGCCGATACGACCGAAATATGAAGTTGGCTGGTCTCATCTTCCAGAGCGGCCCGGGCCGCCTTCGATAACTGCCTCCGGTCCGAGACCCACCAGACAAAGGTATGGGTATCGAGCAAAATCAACGCAACGCCTCCGGCCAGTCCGATTCATCCAAGGGCGCACATGGATCGCCCACATACCGCGCACCCGCCAGTTCCGGATCCGGCTCAACGTCCGCCGCCGAGGGCTTGTGCCTCACAAGGTCCGCAACAGGCACTCCGTTCCGACAGAGAACAACCGGCTCTCCCTCTGCTTCGACCCCGGCGACCAATTTAGACAGATGCGTCTTCGCTTCGTAGAGGTTAACTGTTTTCATACATTCAAACATACCTGCTAGGTCAGACCTAGTCAAGCTAATTTGCCTGTATTTCGTCGATGACCGGGTTTATCCCGGGAGAGACCAATTGCTCCAGGTCGATCGCTATCTATCGTTGGGGTAATAAAGGACAGCCAACGATTACACATGGAATCATCCGAGGCATATTATTCCATAAGCTACTATTGATAATTTACTTATGAAAGATTTTTAGAAAAATTATCTCACCCCGGATCTTTGGGTGTCCCGAATTGTCTGGCGGGCTCGCTGATCCGTTTCACAAATCCCTGCTCCCAGCCCGATGGTCCCCTGGAAGAAAAGCCCGAGAACCAGGACGACGTGCGATTCCCTTGACAGAACAATGCCATTTAAATTACCATTTTACCATGAAAACTACCATAGACAGTGCGGGGCGGCTGGTGATTCCCAAACGTCTGCGCGATGAGCACCATCTACGTGGAGGGGTGACCGTTGAAATTCTTTCTGATCACGAAGGGCTACGTTTGCGTGTTCCGCAGCCGACGGGCCGCCTGATCGACAAAGAGGGGGTGTTGGTGCAACAAGCGGACAACACTGCTGACTTGGATGCGACGGCCTTCATCAATCAGCAACGGGTGAACCGTTCTCTACAGGAATTGTCCGGGGCAGGGGAGAAGACCTAAAGTGAATTCCGTATTCTTCGATACCTCGGTTCTCGTTCCTGTTGTCACGGAGCAACTGTCAAACCACGCTGCGGCCCATGCGCGATTTGTACGAGAGCTGAAAGGAGGGAATCGACCTTGTTGCAGCACCCATACTCTGGCCGAGTGTTATGCTACGCTCACTGCCTTGCCCCTGCCCCGACGCATTTCAGGACCTGAGGCGGCAAGATTGATCGAGGCGAATTTCCACAATCTATTGCACGTTCTGGAACTTTCCCAGGAAGATTACATAGCCGCCATTCGTCTCTGCGCGGATTTGGGCTGCGTAAGCGGACAAATTTACGATGCGCTCTATCTTTCCGCAGCCCTCAAAGGAGGGTGTAAACGCATCTATACCTATAACATAAACCATTTCACCGAACTCGCAGCTGGGCGCGTGCAGATCATTGCCCCATAGTTACAAAGGGCAGAGCTAAACCAGTTTGCCAAACACAAAAATAAGCTTCTACAATTTGAAGCCTTATAATAAGCTCTCATTTCCACCAGCAAATAACGATACCAAGCCTTACTTTCGTGTGAAAAAAATCCTCATCATTGCCGGACCCAATGGCGCGGGAAAGACGACTTTCGCAGAAGAATTCCTGCCGAACGAAGCCGTTTGCCTCGAGTTCGTCAATGCTGACCTAATCGCGGCGGGGATCAGTCCATTTCAACCGGAAAAGGTGGCTTTTATGGCCGGACGAATCATGTTGCAAAGAATCAAGGAGTTGGCCGCCTCCGGGAAAAGCTTTGGCATTGAAACAACCCTTGCCAACCGCAGTTATGTTCGGATGATTCCCCTGTGGAAGTCGGCCGGATACCAAGTGCGGCTCTGTTTTTTGAAACTCCCGGACCCGGACTTTGCCGTACGCCGGGTCGCCCAGCGGGTGGCCCTGGGAGGGCATGCGATTCCCCAAGAGACGATTCGCCGCCGCTATGCCCGTGGATGGGAAAATCTCCAGAATCTCTACCTCAAACTGGTGAATCAATGGGCTCTCTACGATGCTTTGAAAACGCCACCAATGCTGATCGAAACCGGCGAAAACCCTTCTGACTCAAACTTGATGGAAGACGCTTCTCCCTATCCTGACCGTTCCGATCAATCAGGTCGGGTGCAGCCCCTCAACATACCCGATTTTATTGGTGCCGAAGCGGCCCTGCGACGCGCCTCCGCAAAAGCCATCGCCCGCGCCCGCGCCGCCGGGCTCGAACCGGTTGTGGATAATACATCAATACTGGAGGATGGTCAGTCAGAACTTTTCGAATGTGACGACTGAATTTCGTTATCGGGTTGACCGCTTTCAGGGCCAAAGGCCCAATATAACCCCAGCCTTGGGCAGAGCCCAAGGAACCAATGGATCCATCCCCCCCAGAGGGCTGGAGGCCCGATCTATTCGGTAGCTTGAGTCCTTAAATTGACGTACCTGCACTGAGGCGGCAAAAGGGTTTCTTCCGATCACCTGACATTCTTCTGACAAAGCTTTTGCGCGGGGATGACAACTGCATCGAGGATTTGTTTTAGGATGCGGACAACAGAGGGATGATCCTCTGATTTGTAAACCCTCAAAACATTGTCCTTATGAAAACACAGTATCTATTGTCTTGTTTATTTGCTCTCCTGGCGGGAAGCATTCTTTCCGCCGGAGAAACGGTGCGCATTCATCTCTCGCCCGATCGACCGGTGGTTCCGGTGGGTGAAGAGCAAACCGTTCTTATTAAAGTAGAGGTCGAGGGAGCGGAATTGCCGGAAGCGGATCGTCCCCCGGTGAATTTATCCCTGGTCATCGACAAATCGGGCTCTATGAGTGGTGACCGGATTCGTTATGCCCGCAAAGGGGCCTTGGAAGCGGTGCGCCGTTTGGGCAGTGAGGATATTTTCTCGCTGGTGGTTTTCGACCGGGAGGTGAAAACGCTGATCCCCGCCGGGCCGATTGAAGACCTGTCCCGGGTGGAGGAAATCATTTCCGGAATCCGGGCGGGCGGAACGACCAATATCCATGGCGGGATGACCGAGGCGCTGGCGCAGTTGCAAACGCATGATTCGGATCGCTATCTGCACCGGGCGGTCTTGCTTTCCGACGGACTGGCCAATGTCGGGCCCCGCAGTGACGAGGCTTTTGCCGAACTGGGACGGCAGTTTTCCCAAAATGGCATTGTTGTTTCGACCATTGGCCTGGGACAAGATTACAACGAACAATTGCTCGCCGCTTTGGCAGGCGCGGCCGAAGGAAACAATTACTTCGTCGATCGCCCGGAGGTTTTGGCCAAGATTTTCGAGGAGGAGATCGGTCATTTGGTCAGCACCGTGGCCCAAGGGGTTCGCTTGCGGATCCAGCTTCCCGATGGAATTGAAATCCGTCGGCATTTGGGGCGTCCGGTAGAAGAAAAGGACGGGTATCTGGAGATTCACTTCCATGATCTCGGGGCGGGCCTGCGCAAACACAATCTCATGGAAGTTGTGGTTCCGGCTGGCCAAGAGGGGGATCTGCAGGATCTCCTTTCGGCGGAAGTGACGTATCGGGTCGTGTCCGACGGAACCACCGGGCAAAACCGGGCGAACCGGCAGATCCGGTATTCCCGCGATGCCGAAGAGGTCGAAAAAGCCACTGATGAAGACGTGCAAAAATCCTTTGCCGCCCTCTGGCAGGCGGAATTGCAGGAACAAGCCTTGACTCTGGTACGGAGCGGAAAAAATACCGAAGCCGCCGAGGTTTGGGGCACTGCGGCCGCGGCAGCCCCCAGTATGGGTTTGTCGGCTGACGTTGTCCTGGAGTTGGAAGAGCAGGCCGCAGCCGAAGAGAAGGTTCTGCGGATGCGCTCCTATACTCGCGAAGAAATGCTTCGCCGCCAAACCGATGCCTACCAAATTCGCAATCAACAGTCGGTTGGGCGAAAAGGTAAAGAATGATTCATCGGTACGGAATAAATCATTATGAAAACGAAAATTCTACTTCTATTGCTTTTTATCCCATTCACTTTGTTGGGTGATAACATGGTTCGGGATGGCGTGATTTCGACATCTCTTGTCCGGGTCGTATCGAATCCCGAAGGATACGATGGAAAGCGAATCTTACTGAAAGGCTTTCTTCGGAGAGGCTTCGAAGAAAGCGGCTTGTATCTTTCGCGTGAGGACGCGGCGATCTTAAATACCAAGCAAGCCCTTTGGGTCGGGTCTGTTCGAGAGGGCCGCGAGAACATTGAGTTCCCCGATGAGGAGTTTGTGATGATCGTCGGAACACTCTCCTTTGAAGAAGGAAAAGGCTTCGGGCATATGGGCCTTTGGCTTGCCGAAATAACGGAGATTGAGCAAGTGTTGAAGATCTCCGCAGACCGATGAAACCGAAGCAGACAGGGCAGGATTGTTCCGACAGAGGCGAAGGCCCCCGTTCGCTTTTTGCGCAAAGCGGGGACCTCGTGTCCCTGCGCGGAGTGCTTCAAGCCAGGGATAACAACACGCCTTACCACACCGCGAGTCGCATATTTGCCTATTCCAGCTCCGCTGGGGGCCACGCTAATGTGAGACCAGGGTGTTTCCGTGGCTTCGGGAGTGTTGCGCGCAGGGACATAAAGTCCCCGCTCGTTGTCGATAAGGGGACGACATTTCCGTTTTCAGAAATCTTACGCTCAGGGGCACAAGGCCCCCGTTCGCATTTATACCCCAAGCGGGGACCTTGTGTCCCTGCGCGGAGAGCTTCAAGGCAGGTAAAGCACGCCCCACACCCCCGCGCGGCCGCTTTCGCGGCGGCGCGGAACACTCCGACCCCGCCAGTCTCTCACCTGTTTATTCCAGCTCCGCTGGGGGCAGCGACTAATGTGAGACTAGGGTTTTTCCGAGGCCCCCGTTCGCTTTTTGCGCCAAGCGGGGACCTCGTGTCCCTGCACGGAGTACCTCAAGCCAGACACGCAAGCCGACCACTTCCTCCGCGCGCCAGAAAAAGACCGTGCGAAAATTGATTCTGTGTTCTAGACTACCGTTTGTCCGAGATGCGTTACTCTATTCCCTTTTTGATTTTTTTGCTGGGACCGACTCTTTTGCTGGGAGTGGTTTCGCTTGGGTTTTTGCACCGGGAGGTGGACCGTATGGAGGAGGAACGGGCCAATTTGCGGAGGGCCAAAATCAGTTCCCTCGAACAGGTGGCGGCCAATTCCGCCTCGAACATCCGGTTGAACTTTGAAGAGGTCCGTGAGGGGTTTGAGGAAAATTTGCAGACCCTTGACCGGGATGGCCTGATGACGCTTCCAGAAGTGAATCCGCTGGTGGCGGATGCGTGGTTCTGGGCAACCGGAGAAGAGTTGCCGGAAGGCACCCGGAAAGGATGGAGGCCGGAACAAACGCCTTGGGAAGAGAGTGTTGCGCCGGAGGATGAATCGCCTGCAGAGCAGGTCCGGGAAGAGGCCGGAGAGGAACCTGCCGCGCCCGAAGCCCGCGCACGGAGCGTTCGTAAATTGGAAGGAGACGAGTACGTAGTGGCGAATGTTGAGGTGCGGCGCCAACTCAATATTCTTTCCCGGCAACAATCGCTTCCGTATGCTGCGGAAGAGGAGGTCCGGGCTCCCGCTCCTTCGGCGCGGAGCGATCAGGAGGAGTTGGCCTTGGGTTTGGAGGAACATGCAGAGTCGTTGGCAGACTCCGTTGAGGAACCCAGGCAGAGAGGCTGGCGGGAATCTTTGGTCGCTTCGGGGGAAGGGGGCTGGATGTGGTCGGAGAACGATGGCCAGCGCCAATACATTGGCTGGTGGCAGGATGGACATGAGGCCGGGGTGAAGCTTTTGTCTCTTGATTTGGCGGTTTTACGGGATGAACTGAGTGCTCTTTTGCCCCAAGCTGAGGAGGGGGTGGAGTGGTCTTTAGCTTCCTCTTCCGGAGCCCCTCGGGAAAGGCGGCTGGGAAATGAGGATTCCTTGCAGGGAGGCGTGTCACCCGGAGGGGATTTGTCCTCCTGGCAGATTCGTTTTCTGGCCTCCCCGCCCGAAAGCGGTTATTCGCCGACGCTGGTTCGTTGGTTGGGCAGTTTTCTCCTGTTGGGGGTAATGGCTTCCATTGGCTTGGGGGGACACCTCTTGCAGCGTCAATCCTCGCAGGCCGAGCGGGAGGCCCGGCGGAAAACCAATTTTGTCGCGAACGTCTCCCACGAACTCCGCACACCCTTAAGTTCGATTCGCCTGTACGCGGAAATGCTTGGCGAAAAACAGCGATCACAGAAGCAGTTGGAACGTTATACCGGGGTTTTGCAGCGGGAGAGTGGACGCCTGGAGCGCTTGGTCGATAACCTTTTGCAGCTGACCCGGGCCGAAAATGGGAAAACGTCGTCGGTGGAGGGGACGATCATCGATTTGCAACAATGGTTGCCTGCGTTCGTGGAAGAAAAGCGGCCCGAAGCGGAAGGGGCAGGTTTGGTCTTGCATACCGAGGCGCCTGCCGAATCGCTCCCCGTCCTGACGGATTCCGTCGTCCTCCGACAAATTCTGGAGAATTTGTTGGAGAACGCTTTCAAGTATGCGGCCAGCGGAGGCTCGATTGTTTTGAGCGCGATGGAGCACGGGGAGTCCTGGCGAATCACCGTCGCGGACCGCGGGCCGGGGATACCCGGAGAATTTCAGGACCGGATGTTTGAGCGGTTTACCCGGGGCGATGAGAGTCTGGAACAGGCTCAAGGGGGACTGGGGATCGGTCTGAGCATTGCCCGGGAAATGGCGCAACGGATTGGTGCCGAATTGTTTTACGAGGATCGCCCCGGAGGTGGTTCGGTTTTCATCCTTCACTATTCACAAAATGAAAAAACGCCTTTTAATCGCCGAGGATGACCTTTCGCTCCGAGAGGGCCTGATTGATCTGCTGGAGGGGGAAGGCTATGAAGTGGTGGCCGCCCGGAATGGTAGGGAAGCGCTTGATTTATGGTCCGAAGGCAAGTTTTCGCTGGTCTTGCTCGATGTAATGATGCCCGAGAAAAACGGGTTTGCGGTTTGTCAGGAAATCCGTAAAACCAACCCCCATATTCCGGTTTTATTTCTGACCGCGAAAGGGGAGGAAGTCGATCAGGTGGTGGGGTTGCGACTGGGGGGCGATGATTACGTGACCAAACCCTTTTCGGGCAAAGTTCTTTTGGCCCGAATCGAAGCGCTTTTGCGGCGCTGTGATCAGGAATCCGGTCAACCGCTTAAACCCTCACAAGGGGTTTTGGCTTTTGCCGGAGGCGAGGTGGATTTGGGGCGTTACGTATATCGACGCGGCAAGCAGGAGCAGAGTCTCACCGCACGGGAGGTCAAACTTCTGGAGACCTTCGCCGCCAATCCCGGACAGGTTTTGGATCGTAACTATTTATTGAATACGGTTTGGGGCATCGGGTATTACGGCACCACCCGAACGCTCGACCAGCACATTGTGCAATTGCGTAAAAAGATAGAACCGAAACCCCATGAGCCCACATTCCTTTTAACCGTCCACGGAGTAGGCTATCGGTATGAAGTGGGTGAGGGGTAGATGAATGAAGAAGTCAACAGCCGGAATATATAGTTTACCTCTTAAAGGAATAGAGTCCGTCTCAACGGGAGGGCGAAGGTCCCGCTGAGCTTTCGCCCGGTGACCGATTCGTTTTTCCCAGTCGTGCCGGCTTGTTGGCTGAACGTCCGTCAAGAATCCGCACCGCGAACAACCACTCGGGCTCGGAGAGACCCTCGCCCTCCCGGGAAACGCACCACAACGGGAGGGCGAAGGTCCCGCTGAGCTTTTCGTACTTTCTGAAGGAGGAATAACAGGTGAGATTAAGGCAACGGTTGGGGACGGGGCGGTTCCGGGGGTGGTACATCGTTGGCTTCCAGGCAGAGAAGACATTCTCCCAATTCGCGGGCGTCGATGGCACTGAAGAGGGTGGTGCCGTTGGGTCCGGGGCGGATCTCGTAAACTTTTCCGAGGGTAGGCAAGTGGATGGCGCCGGCTTCGGCCTCGCCTACCTGGGAGACGCTGACCAAGCTTCCGGGGTAACCGGGGACGGTCCCCCGCAAAACCCCTCCGCCGAAACGGGTCTCTTGATAGCGTTGGATTTCAACGGTGATTTCGTTGGGGTCATCTCCGGGGAACAGAGGTACGGCGAAGGAGGAAGTTTGTCCCTCCTGAAAACGATTGCCGAGATGCGCGACCGAAACTTCGGCAAAACCCTCCCGGCTGCGGATGATATGCGAATGAACCTCGTCTGATTCCTTGGCGCTGGGAGCCTCGTGCCCGTTTTCGTCCAGAGTTGGTGGCAGGGCTTCTTCCGGACGTGAAGAAGAGGAGGGACGTTTCGGGTCTTCCTCGGGAGTCTGTTCCAAGGGGACGCCTCCGGTATCAGTGGCGGTCTGGTCCGGAGAAGACAGCCTTTGAATCCACCATCCGATGACTACTACAATAGCCAGGGTGGTGAGAAAAACGACGGTTGAGCGGCTCGAAAACATGGAGGATCAATCCGCCGGAGGGTTTTGGGCGTTGAGGCGCAAAAAGGCTCTGTCGTTCTCTTCGATGGGGAGGCGCGCTTCATAAACCCGTTTGGTAGGGGTGTCCTCGCCGCTTAAATGGACTATTTGCGCCGGGTCGAGGGGGCTCCAATTTTGCAAGTCGGTGGAGAACTCGACCTCCAGGGCCACATCGGCCATATCCCGCCGTTCGCTGAAGCGGAAGGGGAGGACTTTTTCGTTGTCGATTGTCGTTACCTCCTGTAGTGCCGGGAGTAAGTCCAGAGCATTGTCGGAAGCGTTTCCACCAACCGCATAGCGGATGAGATTGGTCACCCCATCGTCCTGAAGGACATCCCCCGCCTCACCCAGGTCCGCAGAGAGAGTTTCATTGAAGGCCCATTGGTGGAAGGTCGTGGCTTCGGTGCCGGTGGCGGTGAACGTGAAGGCCCTGTCGCCACTTAGATTACTATTGCCGATTCCGGAAGAAACATCGACCGTATCTTCTTGGCCAGCCAGCCAATTAAGTGAGCCGTCAGTCCCTCCGGAGTCAACCGAGAGGGTGAGCCGATAAGTTTCATTTGGGAGGACGAGGGATTCGACGGGCAAGGTAATCGTCGTAAGGAATTGTGTTACGTCATCCGGATGAATGAATCCTTGAAAAACGATTTGTGAGTTATCCAAGGATAATTCAGCTTTCACCACAGGGTAATCCGTGCCATTACCATTATCACTTTTAAACAGGTCCACGGAAATCGTATCCACATACCCCGACGGAAAGATCATTTCCTGCCACAGGGTGCTTGAAGACCAACCGAATTCAGTTTGGTCTTGTTCCACCAGCGTGCTATAGGGGCCGTCTGGCGGAGGGACAACGACGACCCGGACGGACCGGGTTTCGGCGGTGCCTTCGTCATTGGTCACTTTGAGCCAGTAGGCAGTGGTTTCGGTGGCCGGGTCGAGAGTTAATTTTTTGTCGTTAGCCCCCGCCACCGGTTGGCTCTCATTTCCGCTTTCGCCCTCAAACCATTCCAGACTGAGAGGCGGCAGCCCATTGACTTGGGGAGACAAAATGGCTTGGTTGCCCGATACCACGGTGGTCCCCCGGGGTTGGAAGAAAATTTCGGGAAAGGCGGGTTCTTCGTCGCGGAAATCCGAAATGGGAGGGCCGACGATAGCAAAGGAGGCGGCATTGTCCGCGGCCTCGGGATCGGCTTCCGGAAGACCGGTAGGCGTTCCGGCAAAGCTTACCAGGGGATTGGAAAAGTGGGGGATGCGGGTGAAGTCAAAACCAGTGGCCATGATGGTACGGTAGTCATTGTCGTCGGTCCCGGTGAACCGATAACCATAAGAGGTCTCCAACTCAGGACTACCTCCCGAGACATCCCCACGATGATGTCCGGAAGACAAATTGTGCCCCACCTCGTGGGCAAAAGTAAAATTGCTCAAGGCGGTATTGTCGGCGACAACACTGTAGCCAAAGTCATTTTGGGGATTGTTCCCATTGAGTCGCCAAGCGAGCCCGGCGGCTCCTCCAGCAGCACCTCGCCGAAGAAGGGAGACCAGATCGGCTCCGTAAGCATTGCGCAAGTTAGGCACGTCTTCCAAACCGTTCTCCGCATCGGTGAGATTATCGAGGTCTTCCTTAAGATCGGTGGAACTTTCGGTATAATCGACCTCCTCAATGCCGACCAAATTCCAGATCATGTCGATGTCACTGTTTTCCAAGGCGGCATTGCTGGCATCCATGGTGGCCAGAATGTGTGCGGTGATACCTTCGGGCCCATTGTAATGGTCGGTTACCGCGGGGGTGTGCAGAACCAGTACATCAATCCGTATCGGGTCATTGGCGTGCAGGCCGGGAAGGATAGCCAGCGAGACAAGGAGAGTGAGGCTTAGCTTTTTCATAAGGAGAGAGGGTGTGAAAAATCTAAACCCCAACATAACAAAACCTGACGCTAAAAGAAAGGCGGATTGAAAGAATCTTTCAAAACTTAAATACTCCGGTGAGCCTTGGCCTTCAACGAACCAATGCTGATGAATATTCATTCCCAAGCCAACAAATGTTACTTGCTTATTCACTCAAGATAAGCGAAAAGGTTTTTGTCCTTTGTTCTAAACCTCCAATCAAAAAAAATATGTCCGATCAAACTCCACCCACTCCACCTCCAGAAACATCGATTTCCCGAGCCATTCCTGGCGCTGACAAAAAAATCCCGGCGGGGATTTTAGGGATCCTTTTGGGTGCTTTAGGAATTCACAAATTCATTTTGGGCTATACCAAAGAAGGCGTGATCATGCTTTTGGTTACGGTACTCACTTTGGGTATTTTAGGCTTTATCATGGGCGTTATTGGTTTGATCGAGGGCATTTTATATCTCACCAAATCGGATGAGGAATTTGTGGCCACCTATGTGACCAATAAAAAAGGCTGGTTTTAGACTCCTTGGCCTAAGAGGGCCGAAAGTCTGAGAATGCCCTCCAGCGTTGGAAGCCAACCGGGGCAATTTTTACACTGATTACGGTAAATTCCGGATGCGTCGATCTGATGGCTTCCATCCATTTATGTTTCAGGTCCAGGTTAGGCGGCAGGAGGAGGGTTATCGATCCTCCATCTCCTCCGGCACCGTTAACTTTGTATCCACAGGCGCCGAAGTCTTTGGCCAGAGAAATCAATTTCCTGGCCTGCGTGCCGACCAGGTCGGCATCCATCGACTGCTGGATCTCGGTATTGTCAATCATGGTTCGACCGAAAGCCTCCAAATCACCTTTCAGGAGAGCCTCCCGACCTTTATCCGCGCAGGCTGCCAATGCTTGCAAATGTTTTCGGTAGCCGGGGTTGGATTGCATTTTAGCAATGACCCGATTGTGCACCTCGGAGGAGCAATGGGGTTTTCCCAGATATACCAGAAGTAAACGGGATTCCAACTCATTGAAAAGGCTTGGGGAGATCTCGACCGGCGAAATTTTGGCATCTGGGTATCGAATGACCTCGATAAAGGAAATTCCCCCATGCACTGCGGCGAATTGGTCCTGAACACCTGACTGCCATCCCAGGACTTCGCTTTCAAGGTGGTGCGCTTTCTGCGCAATCTGATAGGGAGAGGCCTGGCTTTGGGCGAATAAATCGAGGGCTCCAAGGATAGCTACGGAGACCGAGGCGGAAGTTCCGATCGAGGCTCCGGCGGGTGCTTCCGAAAAAATGGAAACTTCAAAGCAAAGAGCCTCGGGAAGGGAAAACGCCTCACAGGCAACCCGCAAGAGAGCGTATTTGCCGAACATTTCTTCGTCTTGTCCGGCTTTGGCGGTCCTGGGAAAGTGGAGTGTTTCGCCATAATTCTCCGCCCGAATAATAAAATGGGAATCGTTCTCCACTCTTTTCCGCACCTTAACACTTACCTCAACACATGGGTAGACGGCAATATTTAGAATGCACCCGGATTGAGCGAACCAGGTATCGGTCCATCCTCCCAAATCGCAAATGCGCACCGGAGCTTTGCAGCGGAAAATCATGTTACAAGAATGATCGCCATGGGGAAATGAGTAAACCCCCAAAGCGCCGAATGTCGGGCTCGAACGCTTTTCTTCGTTTTTTGTTTCCCTGCGAGTGAGGTTTCAAGATAGTGTTGGGTTTTTAAAGGCTCACTCTATGAATCAAAGCTCTCCGAAGAAGGACCCCGGCAAGTGCCTGTTTACTCTCGATGAAATCCCTTGGGACAGGTGGCATTCGAGGGCTTTGTCCATGACTATCAAGGGGTGGGCTTTGGGTCTGGAAGGACAGGCCATGCACTCCGTGGTTTTGACGATCAACGGGCGCCGGCAAAAGCTTCCGCGCGAATTGCGGCCAGATGTTAAGGATCATCTACGGCCCGCCCTGGAGGCGGAGGAATGGTGTGGTTTTAAAAAGACTTTCTATCTTCCGCCAGGCCGATACAAATTGATTCTCGAGGGCTACTGTGATGAATCTTCCGAGGGCATTCCTCTTTGGGGAAAAACCATATGGGTTCATTCCTTCTCTTCTTCCTGGCAAAAGATAAAGCGGGCGTGGAAGAAAACCCTGGCCACCTCAAGTCCGGAGGAGATTCTAAATATTTTGCGGAGGACCTCCCTGATGGCGGAGGATAAACGAAATAAAAAGGGCTCCCAAAAAACGGATTTCCCAGGAGTTAATGTGGTGGGATTTTTTGGTCATGACTTTGGTTTGGCTCAGGCCGCGCGGTCCTCGGTCGCTTGCCTTAAAGCAGCAGAAGTCCCCAACCAAAGAGTGGTGGCTCCTATGGCGGTAAACAGTACTGGCTCGCAACCAGAGGAAGAGGCGAATTGTCGGGAGGGTTTTCAATACCCGATCAACCTCCTGCACGTGAATGCCCCCGAATTAACTTATGTGCAAAGGCATCTCCCTGAGTTTTGTCTGCCAGAATACTATAATATAGGATTTTGGTATTGGGAGTTGCCGGAAATCACCGGGGCCTTTCGCAGCGAACTAAAAAAGCTCGATGAATTATGGGTGGCATCGTCCTTTAACTTCAAAGCCTTTCATGCCGTTTCGCCGGTTCCCGTTCATCAATTTCCCCCTTGTCTTCCTCCCAGGCCGTGGGCGGAGGAGGAGATTCCAGGGCTTACGTTGCCGAACAATCGTTTTTTGGTGCTTTTTATTTACGATTGTAACTCCTACATGGAGCGCAAAAACCCGGAAGCTTGCCTCGAGGCCTGTTTAAAAGCGAGGGAATCCTGTCCGAATATTCATTTGGTTCTCAAAACCCATAGTGTGCGCGAGGATTCGCCCGAGTGGCAACGGCTGATGGAGAAAGTGAAAGATTGTCCGGAAATCACTGTGATCTCCCGGCATGTTCCCCGCGCACAGTTGGTTTGGCTGCAAAAACGCTGTGATGTTTTCCTTTCCTTGCATCGGGCGGAAGGCTTTGGCTTGAATTTGGCCGAATGCATGGCGCTTGGAAAACCGGTGGTGGCAACGAATTATTCCGGCAATACCGACTTTATGACCGACGAAAATTCTTGTCTGGTCGATTACGACGTTATTCCGGTGCCGGCAGGTGGATTTTATGGCGAATATGGGGGTACTTGGGCGGATCCCAAGGTTGATCATGCGGTGGAGCATTTGGTCTCTTTGGCCAAGGATCCGGCAAAAGCCCGGAGGATCGGGCAATTGGCCAAGGAGCAGATTACTGAGTACTGTTGTCCCATTCGCATTGGCAAGCTGATGAGGGAACGGTTGGAAATGATTTGCGAGAATCGCACGGCCCGGGGATTCGAATAAGGTGACCCGGGGGCATTCTCGATCGTCCGTTTGGTTGTTTCCGCTTTGACCTTCCCAGTGGGACAGTTCAAGATGATCGCTTTTTTACTATCATGGCCACGAATTGCACCGACTACACACCTGCGGAGATTGAAAAACATTGGCAGAACATTTGGGACACGGAAAAAACCTTCCGCGCCGAAGATTTCGCCGACAAGCCGAAATACTATATTCTCGACATGTTTCCCTATCCCTCCGGGGCGGGTTTGCATATTGGGCATCCCGAGGGGTACACCGCTTCCGATATTCTTGCCCGCTATAAGCGTGCCCGGGGCTTCAACGTCCTGCACCCGATGGGGTGGGATGCCTTTGGTCTCCCCACGGAGCAATATGCCATCAAGACGGGTACGCATCCCCGGGAAACCAACCGCAGGAATATCGACAACTTCCGGCGGCAGATCAAGGAACTGGGGTTCTCCTATGACTGGGACCGGGAAATCGATACCACCGATCCCCGCTATTACAAGTGGACCCAGTGGATCTTTCGTGAACTGTTCCGGCGGGGGCTCGCCTATGTCGATGAGCGCCCGGTTTGGTGGTGTCCGGAGTTGCGGACGGTGCTGGCCAACGAAGAGGTCATCGACGGTCTTTCCGAGCGCGGGAACCATCCGGTGGAGCGACGCAATCTCCGCCAATGGGTCTTGAAAATCACCGCCTACGCCGACCGTTTGCTCGAGGATTTGCAAGGCCTGGACTGGCCCGACAGCACCAAGCGCCAACAGGAAGCCTGGATCGGTCGGTCCGAGGGGGCGGAAATAACCTTTGCTTTGCCTTCCCTTCCTGACGACCAGCTGATCGTCTTCACCACCCGTCCGGACACGCTCTTTGGGGCCACTTATATGGTCATCGCCCCCGAACATCCGCTTTGCCGCAAGCTTACCACCGACGAATACAAAGAGGCAGTTGAGGCCTACATTCAGCAGGCGGTCAACAAAAGCGACCTGGACCGGACTGATCTGGCCAAGGAAAAAAGCGGGGTCTTCACCGGCAGTTACGCCACCAATCCGGTCAATGGCGAGGAGATTCCCATTTGGGTGGCTGATTATGTTCTGATGAGCTACGGCACCGGCGCGATCATGGCGGTCCCGGCCCACGACGAGCGTGATTTTGCGTTTGCCGAGCAATACAACTTGCCCATTCCCCGCGTGATCAGCGGAGGGGACGATGAGGCTCAGCCTCTGCCGTACTCCGGTCCCGGCAAACTCGTCAACTCGGGCTCCTACAGCGGCCTGGAGGTGGAGGAGGCGAAAGCCAAAATCACCGCCGATCTGGCCGCCCAAGGGGAGGGGAAGGCGAGTGTGCAATACCGTCTGCGTGATTGGCTGTTTTCCCGTCAGCGTTTCTGGGGCGAGCCTTTTCCCATTCTATGGGTCAGCGAGCAAGATTACCAAAACGTTGCCGCCGAGTGGAAGCCGGAAACCCCGGTTTCCTACGAGCACGAGGGACAAGCCCTATACGCCATCACCCTCCCCGAGCAGGATCTGCCTTTAACCCTTCCCGAGGTGCCGGCGTATCAGCCCTCCGGGACCGGAGAAAGCCCGCTGGCCACCATTCCCGAGTGGGTGGAAGTCTGGGTGCACCGGCAGACCGGGGAAACCCTCCCTCAGGCCGGGAATCCTGATAAAGCCGACGATTCGGATTGGCTACCCGCGCGCCGGGAAACCAACACCATGCCGCAATGGGCGGGCTCTTGCTGGTATTACCTGCGTTTCCTCGATCCCACCAATGAGGAGGCCTTGGTGGCGCCCGGGAAAGAAGCCTATTGGGGGGTTCCGGATTACTACATCGGGGGTGCGGAGCATGCCGTGCTGCACCTTTTGTATGCGCGTTTCTGGCATAAATTCCTCTATGATTTGGGGATTACCAAGAAGAAAGAACCTTTTTCCAAGCTTTTCCACCAGGGGATTATTCTCGGGGAGGATGGGCAGAAAATGTCCAAATCCCTCGGCAATGTGGTCAATCCGGATGAGATTATCGACCAGTATGGGGCCGACGCCCTGCGCTGTTACTTGATGTTCCTTGGGCCATTGGAACAGATGAAGCCCTGGAATACCAAGGGAATCGAAGGGGTTTCCCGTTTCCTCAAAAAGCTCTGGCGCGAAGTCGTGGGAGCCGACGGAGCTCTGGCCGGAAAACTGCACGAAGGGCCCGAAAAGGATGCCGAGACTTCACGCCTTCTCCACCAGACCATCGCCAAAGTGACCGAGGACATTGAGAACCTTCGTCTGAATACCGCGCTCTCTCAGTTGATGATCCTGGTGAATCACCTCGGTCGTAAAAACGAGGTCAGCCGCGAAACCGCCTGTGACCTGGTTCGTTTGGTGGCACCGCTGGCGCCGCATGTTGGCGAGGAACTCTGGGCCCGCTTGGGCGGAGAGGGATCGGTGGTCTATGCCGGTTGGCCCGTTTTCGACGAAAGCAAGGTGAAAACCGACGAGGTGAAGATTGTTTTCCAGATCAACGGGAAATACCGTGGCGAAGCTATGGTTGATAAAACGGCGGATAAGGATGCCGTCCTGGCGATCGCCCGTGAGCAACCCCGGGTCGCGCAGCATCTCGAAGGCAAGGAATTGGTCAAAGTGATCTTCGTTCCCGGTCGGATTCTGAATCTGGTGGTCAAAGGGTAGGCGCCCTTGTAAGCCCCCGTTCCGGTCTCGCTCTGCGAGACGATGGAAGGGAGACCATGCGAGAACGTGGACTTTCGTCCACGCCTACCCTCGGGCGGTCCCTACGGGACCTGTTGAGCCTGAGCCCCAGCGGGGCGATCCCTACGGGGCCCGGCAGGTGTGGTCTTCGGGAATCTGTTGTGTCTGAGCCCCAGCGGGGCGAATCGAGGGTAGCCGTGGGTGGCAACCCACGGGAAAGGAGGTATCCCCCAACACAACGCCTCGCAGAGCGAGTGCAGGAACAGGTTTGCGACATCCTTCCCAAAGGATGATGATGGGATTTCTCCCGGGGCGCTCAATGGGTGCTTCGCGGGCCGGGATGGCTTTGTTGTGCGAGTTGTTCCCGTAGTTTGGTAAGCTGCGCTTCCATAGCGTCGAGAGTCGCTTCGGTCTCGGGGATCTCTTCCGGCTTCTTCGGGGCGGGGATTGAAAGCTCTTGCATGGTTGAGACGATGATCCCGATGAACAAATTGAGGATCGTAAAAGTGGCAATGGTGATGAGCGGAATAAAAAAGGCCCAGGCGAAAGGATGAATTTCCATGACCGGGCGGGCGATGCTCATACTCCAGCTTTCCAGGGTCATGATTTGAAAGAGGCTGAAGAGGCTCTTGCCGATAGAGCCAAACCACTCCGGGTGGGTGTGTCCGAATAGGTTGGTCGCCAGAATCGCAGCGGTATAGAAAAAGATGCACATGACCATAACCACTTCGCTGAGCCCCGGAATGGAATGCAGGAAGGCCGCGACAACCTTTCGCAGGTAGGGAATCACGGTCAAAAGTCGCAGTACCCGGAGGACCCTTAGGGAGCGCAAGACCGCCCAAACCCCGGCCCCGGGGATCAGTGCGACGGCGACTACGGCAAAGTCAAAAATATTCCAACCATTTCGCCAAAAAAGCGAGCGGTAGGCGGCAAGCTTTATACAAAGTTCCACCACAAAAATCATAAGGCAAAGCTTATCGATGAGGATCAATCCCGGTCCGAAAGAAAGCATAAGACCCGCGTCGGTTTCCATTCCCATAATGGCCGCATTAAGAATAATAACCGCGATGATGAACCGTTGGATTGGCTTGGATTCGATAAAGCCCGCCCATTGAATTCGCCAGGGGGCTGCATTGCGGGAATGGAGGAGCCCTTTCAAGTCAGGGTCTTTAATGTTTGCGACGCTGAATTCCAGGGAAGTCAGTCATTCGGGCCGCGAATGCCGTTTCTTGCATAGTTCTTCCCGGAATGCGCCTTTCGGAAAAACACCGTTGCCTTGATGACCGGAGGGTGGCAGATTGATGGTCTTTTTCGCTGATTCCGCAGGCGAGGACTTTGACCCATGAAACCGAAGAATTTTTACATCACGACTGCAATTGATTATGCCAACGGCAAACCGCATTTGGGGCACGCCTACGAAAAAGTGTTGACCGATGTGGTGGCTCGTTTCCGTCGCCTGAAAGGGGATACGGTCCATTTTCTCACCGGATTGGATGAGCACGGCCAAAAGGTCCAACAGACCGCCCGCAAATTGGGGATAGAGCCGCAGGAGCTTTGCGATGAGGCCGCGCGGGACTTTCAAAGCCTTTGTCGCGATTTGAAGATCAGCAACAACGACTACATTCGGACGACCGAGGAGCGCCATAAAGTTGTCGTCCGTTCGCTTCTGCAAAAGCTTTGGGATGAGGGCCAGATCTATGAGGCCGAATACGAGGGCTTTTACAGCACCCGGGCGGAGCAGTTTTTGCAGGAAAAGGACAAAGTGAACGGGGCTTGGCCGGAGGAGTTCGGCGAAGTGGTGGAGATTTCCGAGAAAAATTATTTTTTCCGTCTGAGCAACTATCAGGATTGGTTGGTGGAATTTCTGCGCGAACGCGAAGATTTTATTTTTCCCCGTTACCGGCAGAAGGACGTTTTGGAATTTCTCAAGGAGCCGATCAACGATCTCTGTATTTCCCGTCCCAAAGAACGGCTCGAATGGGGCATTCCCCTTCCATTTGATGAGGAGTATGTGACCTATGTTTGGTTCGACGCGCTGACCAATTATATCAGTGCGGTGGGATATGGAGAGGAACGTTTTGCCGAAAACTGGCCGGTGGATTTTCACGTTATCGGGAAGGATATTATGATTCCCCCGCATGCCGTTTACTGGCCGATTATGCTGAAGGCCTGTGGCATTGAACCGCCGAAGCATCTTTTGGTGCACGGGTGGTGGCTCAAGAGTGGTTCCAAGATGGCCAAAAGCACCGGCAATATCGTGAACCCCCTCGATCTGATCGAGCAATTCGGGCCTGATGCGTTCCGTTATTTTGTTACCCGGGAAATGAATGTCGGGCAGGATTCCGATTTTTCCCTCGATTTGTTTATGAGTCGTTACAACAGCGACTTGGCCAACGATTTCGGAAATCTGGTAAGCCGTGCCCTGAACATGAGCCAGCGGTATTTGAAAGGTGTTATGCCGACCGATCCGGTGATCAAGGAAGAGGAACAAACCCTGCGCGATGATTGGGAAACCACTTGCCGGGAAGCCCTCGAGCTTTTTGAGGGGATGCAGTTTCACAGTGGCTTGGAGCGGGTTTTTCAGTTTGTCCGCGGATTGAACCGGTATGCCGAGCAGCGCACTCCCTGGAAACGCGCCAAGAGCGAGGATCCGGAGGATCAGGCTTTGGTCAGCACCTGCCTCTTTCACATGGTGGAAGGGATTCGTCTCAGCGCGCTTCTGCTCAGTCCGGTGATTCCCGGAACGGCGGAAAAGGTCGGCAACTTGCTCGGGGAAAACCTGGTGGCGCAATGGGGCGATGATCTCTCCTGGTCGGACCGTTTGGCGGGTCGTGAAATCGGCAAGCCGGTCATTCTTTTCCCTCGTCCCAAACCGAATGAAGCTCCGTGAAGACGATTCCGCTGGAACAGTTTTCTTCCTTGAGTGAGGAAAATTTCCTTTCGTTTCTGCGGGACTGCCAAGACATGGCGCAGGCCGATGGGGAGGCGAAAATCGTTTCCGTCTCGTTGCCGGTGGCGCATTTGGACCCCTTGGCGGTATTGGAATCCATATACGAGGAAACCCAACCGCATTTTTACTGGGAGCAGCCCTCCGCCGAAACCGGTTTGGCCGGGGCGGAGGTGGTAGAAGAGGTGAGGGTATCCGGAAAAGACCGCTTCACCAAAGTGGGCGTCTGGACTGAGGATATTTTTCGCCGGACCATTTACACCGGCCCTTCCGGGCTCGCTTTCAGCGGGCCTCATGCCCTTGGAGGGTTTACTTTTGCGGAAGAACCTGGAGACGGAAGTTCTTTTCCCAGCGGGTATTTTTTTATTCCCCGCTGGCAGGTTGCGGCGGTGCAAGGGGTCTGTACTGCTACGGCCAACCTGCGCATAACCCCGGAAGGAGATTTGTCCAAAGAAGGGCAGCGGGTTTGGCGGGCGCATAAAACCTTTTCCCGCTTCCGTTATCATACCCCGGCTGCCGATGGAGGCTTCCCGGCACCGGTTGTGGAGGAAAAGGAAGCCGGAGGCCCGGAGGCCTACCGGAAGGCGGTGGCCCAGGCGCTGCAAGAGATTCATCGGGGGGATTATGAAAAAGTGGTTTTGGCGCGGGCCTTGGACCTTCGCTTTTCCCGTCCCATTGCGCCTTTGGCCGCGCTCAATGATCTCCGCAATCAATATCCTGTCTGTTTTAATTTTTCCTTTTCCGCTGGACTTGGGGAAAGCTTTCTGGGGGCGACCCCCGAGCGGCTTCTTCAAGTGAACGGAAATCTGTACCGGACCGAGGCCATCGCCGGTTCGGCCGCCCGCGGTAAAACTGCAGTGGAAGATGCCCGGCGCGGAGGCGCGCTTTTGGAAAGTATCAAGGACCGGCACGAGCACCAACTGGTGATTGATACCATTCTCAAGCGTTTTAAGACTCTCGGGCTGATGATCCAACCCTTGCCTTCGCCGCGACTTCTCACCTTGCCCAATGTCCATCATCTCCGCACGCCCGTGCATGGGGAGGGAAGAGAGGGGCTTTCCCCGATGGAGGTTCTGGACGGGCTGCATCCCACCCCGGCGGTGGGGGGTAAACCCTTGCCGCCCGCCTTGGCGGCGATTCCCCGGTTGGAGACTTTTGCCCGCGGCCCCTATGCGGGAACGCTTGGATGGATCGGCCCGAAAGGGTGCATGGATTTCCTGGTGGCCATTCGCTCGGCTCTTTTAAAGGGGGACCGATTGCGTTTGTTTGCCGGGGCCGGGATCGTTGCCGACTCCCAACCGGATACCGAGTGGGCGGAAACCGAGTTGAAATTCAAGGCCATGCGGGATGCGTTTGGTCTGACCGCAAAGGAGGCTGAATGATCACCCGTTTTTGTCCGGCAAAAATCAATCTTTCCCTTCGGGTCGGACCGCATCGGGAGGATGGGTTTCATGAATTGTCCTCCCTGGTCGCGCTGTTGGATTGGGGGGATGAGCTTTCGCTGGAATGGTCACCGGGCAAGAGTCCGGTTGAATTGGAGATCAGTGGCGCGGACTTGCCCGCAGACGAGGCAAATCTGGTTTATCGGGCCGTTATGGCTTTCCGTAAAAAATTCCCGCAGCTCCCGCCGGTTCGTTTGCATCTGCAAAAAAACCTGCCCGTGGAAGCCGGTTTGGGCGGGGGAAGCAGTAATGCCGTACAGACCCTTCTTGGTTTGGAGGCTTTGTCCGGAGAACGATTGTCCAAGCCCGAACGGATCGCTATGGCCGCCACCCTGGGGTCGGATTGTCCCCTCTTTACCGAAGGTCGGGCAGTTGGCTTTTTGGGGAGGGGGGAGATCCTTCAGCCTTTGGCCGAGTCCCTGTACCAAAAACTTCACCATCAGCGGGTACTGGTTTTAAAACCCTATTTTTCAGTTCCCACGGCGTGGGCCTTTCAGAAATGGCGGAACAAAGCGTTGAAAACCACGGAAGCCAACCAGGTTTCCCCTGAGAAATGGCGTCACGCGGAAACGAAACGTTTGGCCAACGTTGAGCAAATTCAGGGTCTGCCCAACGACTTGTATCCATTGGTGGCGGAAAAGTACCCCGCGTTGCCGGTTTTGGGCCGGCAGTTTTTCGAGGAATTCGGCCTTACTCTGCAAATGACCGGTAGTGGCAGTGCGTGTTTTGCCTTTTTGCCCGATGGGTTTTCCGGCGAGGACAAGAAGGCCGTCGAAGAGCGCGTCTTTTGTAGTTTAGGAGAGGATACATTGTTAAAAACTGGCTATTTGTATTGAGGAGTCAGGATTCGAGGGTGACCATATTGTCGCGGCGGAAATAGTCGAATGTTTTTCAGAGGACCACCATTGCGAATAACCTGTGTCACTCTTGTTGGGCTTGTGGTTCCCATCTCATCCAAGGCAAATTTAGGATGAAAGCCCAAACGGAGGTTTTACAAAAGGGAATCTGCCCCCTCTGTTATTCCAGAAACAGGATGGCCTTTTGGTTGCGGGCGTCGGCGACGAGGCGGCCGTTTTGGTTTTCGGCGTGTAGATCGATTACCCGGATGGCCTCGGTTAGAGTTTCGTATTCGGGCAGAAGCTCGGCCAACCGGTTGGGCGATTGAAGGAAAAATTTGTGTTGGAAGCGTGAGTCTGGTTTTTCGGTGAAAACCGGTAAATAAATGATTTTCTCCTCTACCAGGTCCTGGAAGAAGTGAGTCCCGTAGGATACTTCGGGGGAATGTCCCTCGCTTTCGGTGGATAATTCGATCAACACATTGGTGTTGTCGATATCGGCATAACTGACATTTACTCCCAGGTCCACATTGCCGCTGCCCCAACGGCCGGGTCCCATGAGGATGAAAGGGTGCTTGGCAAAAAGCGGGTGACTGTTGAGGCGTCCGACCACCCGGCCCAGCATTTTGCGGTCGGGCGGGTAGGGAATGTTATCGTAGGTCTCGGGATCGATATAAACGATGTAGCGAATATTTTCCACCACCCCACCGGTAATGACCCGGTCGGCGGTAAAGAGGACTTTTTCATCAGGAAGGTTTTTCGGAAACTCAACCGGTTTGGCTTTGCTCTCATTCCAGAGGGGACGACATTGCAGCAGGTTGAACTGCAAGGCTCCTCCTTTTTCGATGGCGGCGGTAAATTCCACGTCCACCGGATGACCATAGGCTTTTTCGAGGGCTTGCAAGGCTTCGGAGACCAGGCGGGCGAAAGAGGTGCGGCGAAGAAGGTTGTTGAAGGAAAGACTGTATTCCGCGTTAGGGTCGAGAAAACGGCTGAAGGGATCCTCCAGGTAATCCTCATGCCGAATGGAGACCATGTAGTGGAAATTCGGATAGTGGGCCCTCTCTACCACATCAAACACGGGCAAGGTACGGAAGGTGTTGGTTTCGAGGTCCAGGACATCCATTTCGTGCTGGGAGTATTTGGCGGCTTCGGCCCCCACCTCGGGGCGCAGGTGTGGGTGGCTGCAGGCAATCAGGCGGGGATAATCCCCGCCCACCCGGTCGACAGCCCGTGTGCCCAGGCCAAAAACCAGGCGAACCACCCCTTTGTGCGGATCGATACGGTCATTCCAGCAATACAAATTTCGCGATAAGGCGACTCCGGCCAAGGAAGGAAAAAAGTATTGTCGATGACGGGTGCCGGCAACTTTTTGCACCAGGATAGCCATGAGTTCCTCTTTGCCTTCGAGACTACGACGGCGGCGGTAGGAAATGGCATCATCGCTGAGGGAACTGGCATAAACCAGCTTGATGGCCTGAGTAAGCTGCTCCATGCGTTGTTCCAGGGAACCTTGGTTGGGACAGAACTCGCTCCGGTATTTGCCGGCAAAAGCTCCGCCGAAACTATCCTCCAAAAGACTACTGGAGCGCACGATGATGGGATTTTCACCGAAGTATTCGAGCATGCTTCGCAGTTCCGAAGCAATCATCGGGGGGAATGAGCCGGCGAGGAAACGTTGCTCCACGGTTTCAAAATCGGGGCATTGGTCTTTGTCGGGAGTGGCTCGGGTGCGTTCCAGGCGCAGACGGAAAAGGTCATTGCGGACGATAAAGGTATAGAAAACATCGGAGCCGATATAAAACGAGTCATGATCCGCCAAAACACCGGGGTCCTGCAGCCCGTCGCGCTCATCCTTGAGAATTTCCCTTGCCAGTAACATGCCTACCGCCTTGCCCCCGATACGGCCGCTGCCGATCAGCCTTTGGCGTATCGAGAAAAGGGATTCAATGGTGAAATACCGGTCGGCCAGTTGGGTGAAAACCGGGTGACGGCCGATAAGGAGACGGGAGAATTCATGACGCAAGGCGGCCAGATCCTCGGGCGGAATTTTCTCAACGCCAACTTGTTCCACATGATCCAAGCGCCCTTGCAGGGTGTCCCAGGGCGATTCCGCGCTGGGTTCCACATCGTCCGAGGCCCCCAGGTTTTTCAGCTGATCGAAAACGGGTTCGAGGCGATCGCCGACCACCCGCTGGGTGAAAAACATGGTGGAGGAGTAGCGATCCCAGACCTTGATCATTTTCATGTAACGCTCTCCCTGGTGGTGAAACGATTCCACAAATACCTGGGTAGTGTTGTAGATACGGGCAATGGTCTGATTGGAATGGTGTCCCCGCTGGAGCGCAAAAAAGGCGATGGTGCGAAGTTCGAATAAAAGGGGACAGGCGGTTTGAAAGAAGTTGGCGACCAGTTCATCGGTGGACCAGGGGCGGACCAATTCGGTGAGGGAATCGAAGACATAGAAAACCTCCTCGCCGTTTTTGGTGGCCAGCATGGTCACCTCTTCGGTGCATTGTTCAAAGCCCCGGGAAGGGTCCAATTGAATGGTTTCCACCCCGTCCAGGGAGGAATCAACAATCTCATCGTGTTCCCCGAAACGAATGTAGATCACCCGCGCCTTCTTGGCCCGTGCCTCCTGCACAAACAAGTTGGCAAAATACCGGTAATCCTCCAACGAATCCACATGCCAAACGACGTTATCGCCAAGGCGAAAGCGGTCGATCAGGGTGTCGAGTCCCGCGTGTCCGGTGGAGATGGGGGCTTGTCCCGAGGGGAGGGAGTGGGGGTGGTTGTCGGTCATGGGGCAGAGATGTGAACGGGGAAAGATTAGCGGACGCTACAAGATTCCGGTTTTCATAATCTGGGCTGGAGGCAGACCTCTCTGGTAGAGTTCGGCCATGGTTCGCATGGCGGGGTCGATGTGTTCAAAAAAATGAAAATAGCCTTCGCACAGGTAGTTTTCCGGGTGAGTCCCTTTTTCGGGCGGAACAAAACGTTGTTTGGGGCAGCCTCCGGCACAGGCAAAAAGCCAGGGGCACTGACGGCATTTCTCCGGAAGGGTGGTGGCCTTGGCTTGGCCAAAGGCGATTTGCCTCGGGTCTTTGGCGAGTTCCGATAAAGGGGTTTTCATCAGATTGCCCAGCCGGTGGTCGGGATAGACGTAGTGGTCGCAGGCATACAAATCGCCGTTGTATTCCATCGCCATGGCGTTGCCGCATTCCCTGGCGTGGACACATAGCGGGGAGGGCTGGCCGAGCCACTGGGCAAAGGCGGTATCGAAAGCCTGGACAAAAATCCGGCCGACGTCCTTGGCCACCCAGCGGTCGAAGATCCGGCACATGAAGTCGCCGTATTCCCGGGGGTTGACGCTCCACGGGGTGACTTTGGCGCGTTCGTCGGAGGGTTGACCCGGCGAGGGAGCCGGGGAGAGGGTGGGGCCCGGGCTCTGGCAGGAGGCGCCGTCCGTCGGCATTCGCTCCACTACGGGAATGAACTGCCAAAAGCGGGAGCCGATTTTGTCCAAAAAGTCATAAATCCGGTCCGGGTGCCGGGCGTTGCGGCGATTGACCACGGTCAGGGTGTTAAATTCCACCTGGTGTTTGCGCAGGAGTTTGAGGCCCCGCAATACCTCGGCAAAGGTCGCGCCCCCCCGGCGGTCCACCCGGAAGGTATCGTGCAAATCGGCTGGCCCGTCGATGCTGATGCCGACCAGAAATTGGTGTTTCCGCAGAAAGCCTGCCCATTCTTTGTTGATGAGGGTGCCATTGGTTTGGAGGGAGTTGCGGATGCTTTTGCCTCCGGCGAATTCCTCCTGCCAGGCAACGATCCGGCGAAAACCGTCCAGCCCATACAGTGTGGGTTCGCCGCCCTGCCAGGCGAAGACTACCTCCGGGGTGGATTGTGATTCGATATATTGCCGGATGTATTCACGCAGGACCTCCGGCTTCATCCGGCTCGCTTCCTTTTTTGGGTAGAGGGCCGATTTTTCGAGGTAAAAGCAATAACGACAAGCCAAATTGCAAGCCGCCCCGACCGGTTTGGTCATAATATGAAAAGCTCCGGGCATAACGCTTTTCTAGTCTTTCGGGAGGATTTCTTCAAATAGAATCAGATTCCTTTATTGATAGTGGTATCGCATCTGGACAAAGGTGATTCCACGTTCGAATGGCTTGTAGACAATCCGCTGTTCCTCGGTGATCCGGCGGGACCAGTAGCCGCTCAAGTTATATTCCAAGGCCTCTGGTTTGCCGATACCTTCATGGGGAGAACGCTGAATATCCTGAATCAACAGATGAATTCTCTTTAGGGTTTTCTTATCGGTTTTCTGCCAATACAGGTAATCCTCCCAAGCTTGCGGGGTGAAGGTAACGTTCATTCGTCCAAGGCAATTGTTTTTTCGATAACCTTCCCTTGTTCCGCCGCTTCGATTGACTCGGCCAAGCGTTTCGCGTTGGCGGGACTGCGCAGGAGGTAGGCCGTTTCCTCGAGGGCTTCATAATCTTCCAGAGAAATCATAACGACGGATTGCTCCCGCTTGCGGGTGATGATCACCGGATCCCGGTCGAGACAAACTCGAGAAAAAATCGAAATCCATGGGTTCTCGGTGCCCATCGCGTAGGGCCACTGCGGTCCCGCCATAGAGGACAAATTGGCCGAAGATCACCGTCCGAAAAATTTTCCCACAGGGCAAGTTGGGGGGCGGAAGGATGTTCAACTGCACCTTCGGTTTACTTTCATGTCTCCAAGTCCAGATACAGCTTTGGGAAGTAGCCATCCAGCACTTTGGCCGGGAATGAAATGCGCAGGACTCCTTTTGGCAGCGGACTCTCGATCAAACCCTCATCCAGGCCCAATCGGATGATGCGGCGGCAGAAGGTTTCCTTGCGCCCGGTGACCACCTGTACCCGCGCCCGCGGAAACTCGCCTTCGTCCGCCAGTGCCCGCACCACTCGCATCAGAAACTCTGCGTCCTTGCCCAGGTGCATCATCTCAAACTGAAAGAAGCGCTCAATACGAGCCCGCAGACCGGGCAAATCCAGACGAGCGCTCATGAAGTCCACCTGATCCAGCATCGTTTCGAGAAAAAACGTGCAAAAATCTGCCAGGCCCCGGTCGGTGAGATTGCCCCGCCCGTCACGATCGCCCTGTCGCGGTTGGTCGGCCCGATCAAGATAGGAATAATAATTTTGACGTTGGCGGGCGAGTCCGCGCGAGAGACTCCACAGCCCTGCCCCGTCGAGTTTATGCCTCACCAGCATGGCCTGCGAGTATAGCCGCATCACACGTCCGTTTCCGTCGCCGAAGGGATGGATCCACCCCAATCGGTGATGCGCCGCCGCGATCGCGCTCAAACGATCCGTCTCGTAAATCCCACGCCCCCCATAGCAGGCACAAAAGCGCTCCAAAAATGCGCTCAGGCTCCCGTAGTGCGGGGGCGTGTGACGCCCCACGTCCACCATGAAGTCGCGTAACGCCCCGGGGACGATCCGATAAGTCTCCCCGCTTCGGGTCTTGGCCACCCGCATGGACTCTGGGAGGCGCTCGTAAAACTCGCGATGCAGCCATTGAAGGAACGCCGGTTCGTAGATCGCTGTGGAAGCATTCTCCAAACGTTCCACCATCAAGGATTCCACCTCGATATGTGCGTGGCTTAATTTCTGATTTTCCCGCTTTTTCGGATCGTCCGAGTAGTCTGCCTGCAGCGCCTGCTCGATTGCCCGGGGCTCCGTCTTGTGCCCTTCGATCAGATTTGAATAGTAGCAGTTCATCCACCGCAGCAGCACGGCGAGCTTCCCCCTCACCACCGGTGAATGCACCTGTCCGGACAGCCGACCGATCTTCCGCAAGAGTTCCGACGAAAGCTCCGAAAGCTCTGCCCTGCCCTGCCGGGGCAGCAGGGGCTCCATTGCGGAAATTCGGCTATAAACATTCATACCAGAGGGTTTCGCGCGGATCTATGCGCGGATCATTATTATTCACTAAATCCTATTAATGAATTAGTTGCAAACTTAATATGGCACGAATAGGCAAATTTCGCGCGGATCTGGACACGGATCGCACACAGCTCTGCACCGCCGAGCGGAAAAAGAATGTTTTTTATACACTCCCGCTGATCGCATATGCGTCAACCTAAGGGCTTTGGATGCTACCGAATAGGTCGGGCCTTCAGCCTTTTGGGCCCGCTTTCGCCAAGGCTCTCGCCTGTCCTTGCTCCTCTTAAAAGCGCTTCGCTACCAAAGTAAGGACTGAAAGCCCGATCTATCTTTTAGGGTGACGCATATGCGCCAAAGGGGGGGGCTGCTTGGGGGCAAAAAAGCGAACGGGGGCCTTGTGCCCCTGAGCGCAATGCTTCGGAAAACGGAAATGTCGCCCCTTTTCAGGCCGCTAGCGGAGATCCCGCTTGGCGAGATCACTGCGCGCAACAATCCTGAGGCCTCGCTCAGCCTTTAATCAGAGTTCTTTTTCTGAATCCCAATCAAAAACATCTCTTAAAGGTACACAATGGGTGCATTATGGTAACATTTTCCTTCCTTTTTGCACAGCGCAAGGGATTCGCCGAAAAATTTTCCCACAGGGCAAGTTGGGGGGCGGAAGGATGTTCAACTGATCCTTCATACTTGCTGGGAAAAGTGGCTTGGGTAAGGTTGGCTTACTCCCAGTCGCAAGCACCAGAAGTTCCATGAGCGCGGGGAAAGTGCGCCGCAGGGAGCTTTTTTGGGGGAGGCGGGTGCCATTCCATCGGCCCGAGCTTTTTCAGGATATTCAGCAGATCATTGCCCCAAGACCTGGCTTTTGTTAGGTTGGGTGTATGAAAAGTGAAAATTTGTCGGAGTTTGTCGTCGGGGTACCCGGTATGTGCAGTAACCACTGTGCGGGGTTGGTAAAAAAATCCCTCGAACGTTTGCCGCAGGTCCAGTCGGTGGAAACCAATACCGCCCGCAAGAGGGTGGTGGTTTACCCGAAGGACAAAGAGCTATCGGTGGAGATGGTTCGGGAGACCATCGAAAAAGCGGGCTACGACGTTGATGAGATTTATCGGGAGGGAGAAGAGGGCTCGGGAGAGGAGAGCCAGGGAGATGCCGAGGAAGCGTATTTGGCCAAGGCCTGGAAAAACCTGTGGATCGCCATCATTCCGACGACCCTGATAATGCTTCTCATGATGCCGCATATGCTTTGGGTTCCGATTCCCGGGTATTTGGCGATCATTGCCCTTTTGGCTATTCCGGTGGTGTTTTATGCTGGTTGGGAAACCCACCGGTCGGCCTTTCGCTCGCTTTTGAACGGAACGGCCAATATGGATGTGCTGATTTCTCTGGGCAGTTTGCCACCCTATTTGATTGGGCTGGTTGGCTTTTTTACGCCAATGACCTCTTTCATTGAAATGGCGGCAACGATCATGGCCTTTCACTTGCTGGGACGCTACCTGGAGACCCGGGCCAAAGGGAAGGCTTCGCAAGCAATCCGTAAGCTTCTGCATATGGGTGCCCGGACTGCCCGGGTCGAGCGAGATGGGGAAACAGTCGAAGTCCCGGTGAAGGAACTGCAGGAGGGTGACTTGATGATTATCCGGCCAGGCGAGAAAATTCCCACTGATGGCGAAGTGGTGGAGGGGTCCAGCCATGTGGACGAATCCCTGGCCACCGGCGAGTCGGTACCGGTCGAGCGTTCGACCGGGGATGAGGTCCTCGGGGCAACGCTGAACAAGGAGGGCCGCTTGAAGGTGCGGGCCACCAAGGTGGGAAAGGATACTTTTCTGGCGCAGGTGGTGAAATTGATCGAAGAGGCGCAGGGGTCCAAGGTGCCGGTGCAGGAATTGGCAGACCGGATAACGGCCTATTTTGTCCCCTTTGTGCTGGGGCTTTCGTTGTTAACCTTTCTTTTTTGGCTTCTTTTTCCGCAGGCTCTCATGCCGGTATTGGAGGCCGCGGATGGGGTCCTCCCCTGGGTTGACCCGGAACGCGGAACGCTGTCTTTGGCCTTGCTGGCGGGGGTAGCAGTACTGGTGATCTCCTGTCCCTGCGCCTTGGGGTTGGCCACTCCAACGGCGTTGATGGTGAGCTCCGGTTTGGGCGCGCAGCAGGGGATTTTGATTCGGTCGGGGGAAGCCATACAAAAGTTCAGGGATATTCGTTGGTTGGTTTTGGATAAAACCGGAACCCTGACCAAGGGGACTCCGGCCCTCACCGAGGTGGTGAGCGGGGAAGATTTTTCCGAGGAGGAGGTTTTGCGCTCTGCGGCCTCGCTGGAAAACGCCTCCGAACACCCTTTGGCCGAGGCCATTGTCGCCGGAGCGCGGGAACGGGAGTTGAAGGTGACGGAGCCGGAGGGTTTTGAAGCATTGACCGCCCGCGGGGTGCGGGGAAAGGTCGGGGAGCAGACGGTGCTGGTAGGCAACCGGCGTTTGTGGGAAGAGGAAGAGGTGGCTTCGGATGGGAAACTTCTGGAGAAGGCCGAAGAATTGGAATCGGAGGGGAAGACGGTCATGCTGGTGGCCATTGATGGAAAGGCGGCCGGTTTACTGGCGGTAGCTGATACGCTAAAAGAGAGTTCTCGGGAAGCGGTGCGGTCATTCCACCAAATGGGTTTACGCATCGTAATGGTGACCGGCGATAACGAACGGGTGGCCCGACAGGTGGCCAGGGAGACGGGCATCGATGAGGTGCGGGCGGAAGTTTTGCCGGAGGGGAAGGTCGATGTTCTGAAGGAACTGCAGGAAAAACATCCCGGCCAGGTGGCCATGGTGGGGGATGGCATCAATGATGCGGCGGCGCTGAAACAGGCGGATATTGGGCTGGCTATCGGAGCCGGGGCGGACGTGACCATCGAGGCTGCCGATGTAACCCTGGTGAAAGGGGATCTGCGCGATGTGGAGAAAGCGATTTTACTGAGTCGGGCGACCTTCCGGAAAATTACCCAAAACCTGTTCTGGGCCTGGATTTATAATGTGGTGGCGATCCCGGTAGCGGCGATCGGCTTGTTGCATCCTATGGTGGGGGTGATTGCCATGACCGCCTCATCCCTCACGGTAATCAGCAATTCCTTGCTTTTGAATAAATCGTTCGGGACCAAAAGCAAGGATGAGGGGGAGGATCCGCCGGCATCAGAGCCTCCCGCCTCCCCGGCCAAAAAGTCCTGTTGTCATGGCAGCAGCTAGCTCAAACGGTTGGCTACGACAGCCTCACCCGCAGGGACGGGGATGTTTACCCGTCGTTTTCTTTCCAATGATGGCGGGGATCGACCGGACGCATACACAGATTACAAATGAGGGCGATGACGAGCAGCCCAGCCATGAGAAACATGGTGGTGTTATAGAGCGTATTGGAGGGGTCCCGAACACTTTCGGGGGCGATTTCCATCAGGCGGGAGAGGGTGACGGTGCCTCGATCCACGAGGGTGGGCAGCTGTTCCACGGATTCTCCGAAGGTTGCCTGGAACTTTGTTGGATCCACTTCGGCGGCGACTTTTTCGATGGCTCGTTGGAGGGATCTTTCCCGCAGGGCAGTGATGGCCACCGGCCCCAAAACCCCGGCGATGCTCCAGGCGGTCAATAAACGTCCGTGGATGGCCCCGACATGGCGGGTTCCGAAAACATCGGCAAGGTAGGCGGGGATGGTCGCAAAGCCACCACCGTACAAGGTAAAGATGAGCATCGTGACGGCGTAGAAAAGCACCAGCCAGATTACCGCTGGATTGACCCCGACCTGGTAAGCGAGAAAGGGAATGATCAAATACAGGAGGATGCCCAGCACGAAGAAGATATTATAGGTTGTCTTTCGTCCCAGATAATCCGAGGTGCTGGCCCAGAAGAAGCGTCCGATCATATTGAAGACACTGATCGCGCCGACATAGGTGGCCGCGAAGCCCCCGGTTACGATATGGGGAAGGGCATCACCGAAAATCTCGGTCATCATATCCCGGGCCACGCTCAAAACCCCAATGCCTGCAGTCACATTGAAACAGAGAACAATCCAGAGGAGGTAAAATTGGGGCGTTTTCAGCGCGGTGTCCATGTGGACATCGGCGTGGGTCATCATTTTCTTGGAGGCTTTTTCTCCGGTAGGGGGCACCCAGCCTTCCGGTTTCCAGTCGACGGCGGGCACGCGGAAAGCGAAGGCGGCCATGGTCATGATGAGAAAGTACGCCAGGCCGAGGAGAAAAAAGGTTTCAAAGGCCCCCGAATTTCCGGTTTGCGCGAGATAAACGCCGGCTTCGCCGGGAATGCGCATTTCCGCGGCTCCGCGGGTGCCCATAACAATCGCTTCCTGCCAGTCCCCATTGACTTGGACTTCCTGTACCCCGTCAACGGTGCGGAGGGTTTGTTCGGCCACCGGACCAAGGTATTCGGGGCTTTCGTAAAAGGCGCGCAAGAGGTATTCCTTGAGAGGGGCGCCGATCAGAGCTCCTCCGCCAAAGCCCATGATGGCCAGTCCAGTGGCCATGCCGCGGCGGTCGGGGAACCAGCGGATCAAGGTACTTACAGGGGAGACGTACCCGAGACCCAGCCCAATGCCGCCGATGGCTCCGTAGCCCAGGTAGAGCAGCCAAAGCTGGTGCGTCCAGATTCCGAGGGCCCCGATCAGATAGCCTCCGCCCCAACAGGAGGCGGCGGTCACACCGACCATGCGGGGGCCGACTCTTTCCAGCCATTTGCCCCCGAAGGCGGCGGCCAGGCCGAGAAAGACAATGGAGACGCTGAAAATCCAGACCACTTCCCGCAAACTCCAATCAGTGGAGGCACTGTCGGCGACGCCGTGCACCGAAATGAGGGCGGGATTGTAAATGCTCCAAGCGTACACCGAGCCGATGCACAGGTGGATGGCGAGGGAGGCAGGGGGTACCTTCCAGCGGTTAAAGCCCGGCTTGGCGACGATGTGTTCTTTTTTGAGTTTATCAAACATGGTCAAAAAAACTGCTTCAGCGTATAGGAATATGGGGGCAATGCCGGGCGAAAACGGCCCTCACGGCCTCGGTTTCGGCGGTAGAGGGCTCAGGGGTGGTCTCGAGATGGTATTCGAGCCCCAGCGCCTGCCATTTGTATTTGCCCATGTTGTGAAAAGGCAAAACCTCCAGACGTTGGAGATTGGTCAGATCGCTGCAATATCGGGCGACCCCTTCAATATTTTTCGCTTCATCAGTGAGTCCGGGAACGAGGACAAAGCGGATCCAAACCGGAATGTTTTCGCGGTTGAGGCGTTCGGCAAAGCGGAGAGTGGGGGTAAGGTCCCGGCCGGTGACTTTGCGGTAGGTGGTTGGTTCCCATGATTTGATGTCGAGGAGAACAAGGTCCACCAGTTCCATAATGTCCGGTGTAGCCCGGTTTTCCAGGTATCCGGTGGTATCCAGCGCGGTATGCAGTTCCATGAGGCGGGCTCCGAGCAGGACGGCTTTGATGAATTCCGGCTGTACCAGGGGTTCGCCCCCGCTAATCGTCAGGCCGCCGTTGGCGCGTTTGAGAAAGGGTCGGTAGCGGGCCAGTTCACGGATGATGGTATGGGCGTCGGTTTTCTTCCCGTAGCGTTGAAAACGTGTATCGGGGTTGTGACAGTATTGGCAGGCTAAAGGACAGCCGGAGGTAAAAAGGACAAAACGGATTCCGGGCCCATCCACGGTCCCTCCGGTCTCGACGGAATGGATCACTCCTTCGGCATTGGGAACACGAGCCAGAATGTCGGGTAGGACTTCCTGCTGATAACGGGCTCCGGGCGTGCGGGACATTTTTTATAAAGGAATCGAGGGTGTTACGGATCTAGGCAGGAAGGAGTTAGGGGAGGGGTATGTGAATCAAGGAAAAAGCAAAAGGTGGTGAAGAGAGACTGACAAGTGTTTTTTAAACAGAGACTCCCAGGCCGGCGGGCTCTCTCCTTCCCGCCGGCTGGGGTGTTCTCCGGCCTTCTCCAAACCGGAGAACGATTGTCTCTCTCTGTTTTGGCTGCCGCCATCTCAAATTGGATGGGTCGGCAACCGAAAGGGATTACAAACTCTTATGGAATGTCCGGTCGATCACATCTTGTTGTTGTTCCCGGGTGAGTTTGTTGAAGTTGACGGCATACCCCGAGACCCGAATGGTCAGTTGGGGGTATTTTTCCGGATGATCCATGGCGTCCATCAAGGTCTCGCGATCGAGCACGTTGACGTTGATGTGGTGCCCGGTTTCGCCGAAATACCCGTCGAGAATACCGGTCAGGTTATGCGCCTGTTCCTGGATATCCTTGCCGATGGCCGAGGGAACGACCGAGAAGGTGTAGGAAATGCCGTCGAGGGAATCGCAATACGGGATTTGCGCAACCGAGGCCATGGAGGCAATGGCGCCTTTTTGATCACGGCCGTGCATGGGGTTGGCTCCGGGGGCAAAAGGTTCACCAGTGCGGCGTCCGCAGGGAGTGTTGCCGGTTTTCTTGCCATACACCACATTGGAGGTGATGGTGAGCACCGACTGGGTTGGTTCGGAACCCCGGTAGGTCGGTTGGTTGCGAAGCTTTTTCATGAAGCGGCTAACCATTTCCGCAGCGAGGTCATCGACTTGGGGGTCATTGTTACCGTATTTCGGAAAATCGCCTTCAATCTCGTAGTCGGTGGCGAGTCCGTTTTCGTCGCGAATGACCTTCACTTTGGCATGTTTGATCGCACTCAGGGAGTCCGCGACTACCGAGAGTCCGGCAACGCCACAGGCCATGGTGCGGAATACATCGCGGTCATGCAGGGCCATTTCAATCCGCTCGTAAGCGTATTTGTCGTGCATGTAGTGGATGATGTTCAGCGCCTTGACATAGACCGAGGCCAACCAGTCGAGCATGGAATCATATTTTTCCATAACCTCATCGTAGTCGAGGTATTCGGAGGTGATGCCTTCGCGGGCCGGGGCTACTTGCATGCCGGTTTTCTCATCCTTGCCGCCGTTGATGGCGTAGAGCATGGCTTTGGCCAAGTTGGCACGGGCCCCGAAGAATTGCATTTGCTTGCCGATTCGCATGGCGGAAACGCAGCAGGCAATGCCGTAATCATCCCCGTAAAGCTCGCGCATCTCGTCGTCGTTTTCGTATTGGATGGAGCTGGTTTCAATGGAGATGCGGCTGCAGAAATCCTTGAAGGGGGCGGGCAATTTTTCACTCCAGAGAATCGTCAGATTGGGTTCCGGCGCGGGGCCCAGGTTGCGCAGCGTTTGCAGGAAGCGGAAACTGTTTTTGGTAACCAACGGTCTGCCGTCGGAGGCCATGCCGCCGATCGATTCAGTGACCCAGGTGGGGTCGCCGGAGAAAAGTTCGTTGTATTCCGGAGGGCGAAGGAAGCGAATGATCCGGAGCTTGACGACCAGATCATCAATAATTTCCTGAACTTCTTCTTCGGTGAGGAGGCCTTCGGCCATGTCTCTTTCAAAGTAGATGTCGAGGAAGGTGGAGATGCGACCGATGGACATGGCGGCCCCGTTTTGTTCCTTCACCGCCGCGAGGAAGGCGAAATAGGTCCACTGGGTGGCCTCCTTACCATTTGCGGCTGGGCGGGAAAGGTCGCAACCATAGGCTTTGGCCATTTGCCGAAGTTCGTCGAGGGCGCGCATCTGTTCGCTGATTTCCTCCCGTAAGCGAATGGTGGCCTCGTCCATGGGAGCTTCGTCCAAGGTAGCCTTTTGGGCTTTCTTGTCCTTGATCAGGCGGTCGATTCCATAGAGGGCGACCCGGCGGTAGTCCCCGATGATGCGGCCACGGCCATAGGCGTCAGGAAGGCCGGTGACGATGCCGGATTTTCGGGCGGCCCGAATCTCCGGGGTATAGGCATCGAATACACCGGCGTTGTGGGTTTTACGGTAGTCCGTAAAAATCTTATCGGTGACGGGATCAATTGTTTTGCCGTAGGCTTCGAGGGAAGAAACCACCATGCGGATTCCGCCGAGGGGCATGATGGCGCGTTTGAGCGGGGCATCGGTTTGCAGGCCGACGATGATCTCGCGATCCTGGTCAATATAGCCTGCACCATGGGAAACGATGGTCGAAGGAATCGAGGTATCAGCATCCAGCAAGCCACCGTTCTTTAGTTCTTCCTGGATAAGGTCCGCCACTTGGTCCCACACCTTGGTGGTACGCTCGGTCGGGCCTCGAAGAAAAGTATCGTCCCCGGAGTAGGGGGTGACGTTTTGCAGGATGAAATCCCGCACGTCGATGGTTTCCTGCCAGGCGCCGGGGGCAAATTTATGCCAGGGATCCTGGGAAATTACAGAGCCCTCCACATCAGTGGAGGAAGCAGAGGGGGAGACTACAGTATTCATAAGCTAGTAAGGAGAGAGCTCGTTGTGAGCAGGTTGACTTATAGGAGAGGCTTTAACTATAACAAACGCTAACGAAATAAACTGTGCATATCTTGTTCCAGTCTGGTGAAAAATTGCGTCATCCCCCTGAAGACGGAAATTTTTCCGCAGATTTCCGGTCGGTTTGGAAAAGGTTTCGAACGATTTCAATGATATGGTCTTGATGGGCGGGCAAGAGGTTGGACGGACTGGGCAGGCAAAGCCCGCGGGCGTAGAGATCATCGGCAACCCCATTTCCATAGAAAGGGGTATTCTGATAGATGATTTGCTGGTGCATGGGTTTCCATAGGGGTCTGGATTCAATGTTGAATTTTTCGAGTTCTTCGATGATCTCCATTGGCTTGGGGGCGCCTTCCCTGGGGTTGAGTAAAAGGCAACTGAGCCAACGGGTCGATTTGCCCCAGGAGGCTTCCGGCATGAAACTGACCCCGGGCAAATCTCCCAGGCCCTCCTGGTATCTTTTAAAAACCTCGCGTTTTTCGAGCACGCGGGTGGGCAGCGCTTTCAGTTGCGCTCGTCCAAGGGCGGCCAGGATATTACTAAAGCTGTAATTATACCCCATCACGGAATGTTCGTAGGAAGCTCCCGGATCTTTCGCCTGGGCGGCCAAGTAGCGCGTCTGAGTTGCGAGTTCGGAGTCATTGGTGACAATCATTCCCCCACCCGAGGTGGTGATGATTTTATTGCCGTTAAAAGAGAGAAATCCGGCTACGCCGAAACTTCCCGGGCAACGGTTTTGGTAGGTTGCCCCCAGAGCTTCAGCGGCATCTTCGATGAGCAGTATCTTTTCTCTTTCGCAAATGGCCTGGATCCGTCCGAGGTTAGCCGATTGGCCGTAAAGGTGAACGAGGATGAGGGCTTTGGGCTTTTCGCCTTTAGTCTTGAGATCGTTGATCGCTTTTTCGAGAAGGTCGGGATCGAGATTCCAGCTGGTGGTTTCGCTGTCAATGAGGACGGGGCGAGCCCCGACATACAAAACCGGATTGACCGAAGCAACAAAGGTGAAACTTGAGCAGAGCACGATATCTCCCGGGCCGACCTGCAAGGCGCGAAGAATCAAATGAAGGGCGGCGGTTCCGGAGCTGACGGCCACCGCTTTCTCGACTTGCAGGAGACTGGCGATTTCTTTTTCGAATTTGCGCACGTGTGGACCCACCGGGCCAACCCAATTACTTTTCAAGGCATCCTGCAGGTATTCGTTCTCCTCCCCCGAAAGGTGGGGTGGGGAGAGGTAGATACGGTCCGGGCCGATAGTGACGGCATCCCCATGGCCGCGGCCAAACAAAGTGAGAACAATGAAGCGAAAATAATCCGGGAGGTGGAAATACCGAATCATTTGGGCATCCAGGCGCGCCAATTCCTTGGGCCGCGACATATCGACATTTTGAATTTGCGCCAATCCGGTAACGCCGGGGCGAACTTCGAAGACCTTTTGGTTTTGGCGTTCGGTGATGAGATCTTTTTGAGAAAAAAGGCAGGGACGGGGGCCAACCAGACTCATTTCCCCCTTGAGGACATTCCAAAGTTGGGGGACTTCATCGAGTTTGGTTTTACGGAGTAGTTTACCGAAGGAAGTGATCGCGGCGGGATCTACCAAATGCGAGGCAACACTCTCGGTGTTCTGCTTCATCGTACGAAATTTCCATAATACGAAAGGGGTCTGGTTGCGCCCGACCCGGGTTTGGCGGAAGAGTGGCTTGCCCGTGTCCAGCAGTCCGAAGAGGTAGAGCATAAGCAACAATGGAAAACCGGCTACGAGGCCAACCAAAGCAAAGGAAAAATCGAAAAGACGAATAAGCGGACTATTCACACTTTAGAAAAAAGCGATATCGGCGTGGTCTTCAAGGGGAATCCTTGGCAGGGGAGAACTTAGTGGAATGCTTCCTCCGGTAAATCAGTGGGTACAGTGAAACCAAATAAGGCCATTCGCCAGCCATACTGGTCTCGCTCTGCGAGACGATGGGAGGGGATATACGAGAACGAGGACTTTCGTCCACGCCTACCCTCGGTCGGTCCCTACGGGACCTGGCATGTGGCTCCCTCCGGGATTTGTTGTGTCTGAGCC